>DATJYZ010000314.1:0-7393 GCA_035499355.1 Burkholderiaceae bacterium
GCTCCGGAGGCGCGCGCGGTGAAGGCGGTGCGGCCCCGGCGAGCGCGGCGCCATGAGCGACACCGCACCGGTGCGCGCCTTCGTCGGCGTCGGCGCCAACCTGGGCGACGCGCGCGCGCAGGTGACGCGCGGCATCGCGGCGCTGCGCGACCTGCCGGCGACGCGGCTGGTCCTGAGTTCCAGCCTCTACGCTTCGGCCCCGGTCGACGCACCGGGCCCCGACTACGTCAATGCGGTGGTGGCGCTCGACACCACGCTCGGCGCCGGCCCGCTGCTGCGCGAGCTGCAGCGCATCGAGGCGCTGCACGGGCGCGTGCGATCGGCGGCGAATGCACCACGCACGCTCGACCTCGATCTGCTGCTGTACGGCACGCAGCGCAGCGACGATCCGGCGCTCACGCTGCCGCATCCACGGCTGCATCGACGGGCGTTCGTGCTGGTGCCGCTGCTGGAGATCGCGCCGCAGCTGCGCGTGGAACGCCTCGGCGAGCTTGCGCAGTGGCTGCCGCGAATCGACGACCAGCGCGTCACGCGACTGGCCGCTGAGAAAGAGGCATCGCGATGAACCTCGGCTGGTCGCCGATCGCCACCACAGCCCTGCTGCTGGCGGCGTCGAACCTGTTCATGACCTTTGCCTGGTACGGTCACCTGAAGTACCTGAACCACCGCCTCTGGGTGGTCGCCGCCCTGGCGAGCTGGGGCGTCGCGTTCTTCGAGTACCTGCTGCAGGTGCCGGCCAACCGGATCGGCTTCGGCGCCGGCCTCAGCCTGGCCCAGCTGAAGGTCATGCAGGAGGCGATCACGCTGTCGGTGTTCGTTCCGTTCGCCGTGCTCTTCATGCAGCAGCCGCTCAAGCTCGACTACCTGTGGGCCGCGCTGTGCCTGGTCGGCGCGGTCTACTTCATCTTCCGCGCATGAAACGGCTGCGCCACATCGCGATCGAAGGCCCGATCGGCGCCGGCAAGAGCACGCTGGCGTCGCTGCTGGCGCCGCCGCTGGGTGCCGAGCTGCTGCTCGAGCGGCCGCACGAGAACCCGTTCCTGAAGGACTTCTACGTCGACGGTCCGCGCTACGCGTTCCAGACACAGCTGTTCTTTCTGTTCCAGCGCGTCGAGCTGACGCGCTCGCTGGCGCAGCCGGGCATGTTCGCGCCGTTGGTGATCAGCGATTTCACGCTCGAGAAGGACCGCCTGTTCGCGCGCCTGACGCTGTCGGACAACGAGTACCGCCTGTATTCGACGATCCACGACCAGGTGGCGCCCAAGCTGCCGCAGCCCGACCTCGTGATCTGGCTCGACGGCCCGACGGTGGTGCTGCGCGAGCGCATCCGTCGTCGCGGCCGCGCGATGGAGCGGCGCATCGAGGCTGACTATCTGCGCGCGGTGGCCGATGCCTACGGCGAGTTCTTCGATGCCCACACCGAGTTGCCGCTGCTGGTGGTCGACATCGACCGCTTCGATCCGCTGCGCAAGCCGAGCGACCTGCAATATCTGATCGAGCGCATCGCGAGCTTCGAAGGCCTGCGCGAGTCGCTGCTGTCGCCACCTACAATCGCCGGCTGACGAGGGCTGCAAGGCGGCGCGCGCCGTCGCGCGCTCGGCAACCGCGAACCGGGGAACACCACGATGCTGTTCGGCAAGCTGTTGCCGCGCGAAGGCAACTTCTTCGAGATGTTCGACGAGCACGGCCGCCTGATCGCCAGCGGCGCGCGCTCGTTCATGGAGCTGATCCGCAACTACGCCGACCCCACGCTGCGCGAGAAGTACGCCGCCGACGTCGACGCCGCCGAGCGCGCGGCCGACAAGATCACCGCGGAGGTCAACCGCGCGCTGCACAAGACCTTCATCACGCCGATCGACCGCGAGCAGATCCATGGCCTGATCAACGCGCTGGACGACGTGCTCGACCTGCTGCAGGACAGCGCCGAGACGCTGTCGCTGTACGACGTGAAGCAGATGAACGACGACGTGATCCGCCTGGGCGACCTGTCGGTGCGTTGCTGCGAGCGGGTGCAGCACGCCGTGAGCCTGTTGCCGAAGATCAGCGACGCCGCGGTGGCCGATGCCGCACTGAAGACCTGCGAGGAGATCGACCGCCTGGAGTCCGATGCCGATCGCGTGATGCGCTCGGCGATCTCCCGGCTGTTCCGCGACGAGAAGGTCGACACCCGCGAGCTGATCAAGCTGAAGGCGGTGTACGAGCACCTGGAGTCGATCACCGACCGCTGCGAGGACGTGGCCAACCTGATCGAGGGCGTGGTCCTCGAGAACTCCTGAGGGATGCTCACCCGCACGCGCGCTTCGCTCGCTGCCCTCCGAGAGGGCGCAGTGGGCTTGGAGCAGCCCGGCGCCGATTGATCGCGCTCGCGCGATCACCAGAACAACCAGCGATGCAAGCCGTCGAGATCAGTTTCTGGGTGATCGCCATGCTGGTGGTGCTGGCGCTGGCGTTCGACTTCATGAACGGCTTCCACGACGCCGCCAACTCGATCGCCACCGTCGTCTCCACCGGTGTGCTCAAGCCGCATCACGCGGTGGCGTTCGCCTCGATGTTCAACTTCATCGCGATCTTCGTGTTCCACCTCAAGGTGGCGGCCACCGTCGGCAAGGGCATCGTCGAGCCCGGCGTGGTCGATCACTACGTGGTGTTCGGCGCCCTGGTCGGCGCGACCGTGTGGAACGTGCTGACCTGGTGGTACGGCATCCCGTCGAGCTCGTCGCACGCACTGATCGGCGGCATCGTCGGCGCGGTGATGGCCAAGGCCGGCGCCGGCCAGCTGATCGGCGGTGGCATCTTCAAGACAGTGGCGTTCATCTTCGTCTCGCCGCTGCTCGGCTTCCTGTTCGCGTCGCTGATGATGGTGGCCGTGTCGTGGATCTGCCGGCGCTCGTCGCCGCTGCGCGTCGACAACTGGTTCCGCCGCCTGCAGCTGGTGTCGGCCGGTCTGTACTCGCTCGGCCATGGCGGCAACGACGCGCAGAAGACGATCGGCATCATCTGGATGTTGCTGGTCGCCGCCGGCAGTGTGGCCGCCGGCGACGAATACCCGCCGGCTTGGGTGATCTGGAGCTGCTACCTGGCGATCGGCCTGGGCACGCTGTTCGGCGGCTGGCGCATCGTCAAGACGATGGGCCAGCGCATCACCAAGCTCAAGCCTGTCGGGGGCTTCTGCGCCGAGACCGGGGGCGCGTTGACACTGTTCCTCGCGTCCGGGCTCGGCATCCCGGTGTCCACCACGCACACCATCACCGGCGCGATCGTCGGAGTCGGCTCGGTGCGCCATCCGTCGGCGGTGCGCTGGGGCGTGGCCGGCAACATCGTGTGGGCCTGGATCTTCACCATTCCCGCGTCGGCATTCGTCGCCGCGGTGGCCTACTGGGCGAGCCTCAGCCTGCTGTGACCGTCGCGTTGGCGGACACCCGCATCTGCTGCCACTCGAAGTAGCGTTGTCCCGCAAAGGCGATCGTGCCCATCAGCACGATGCCGCCGGCCAGCAGTGCCACCACGGCGCCGAGCACCGGACCCCAACGCGTGGTGCGCGGTGCCAGGCCGGGGTTGAAGCGCGCGTCCCAGCGAGCATCGGGCGTCAGCGCGCTCACGATGGCCGACAGCATCGCGACGCTGAGCGTCACGCCGAGCAGCGGCACCAGCACCCAGGCCAGCTGGTCGTCCTGCCCGAGCGTAGCCATCCGCCAGGCGCCCCACAGGCCGAGCAGCGTCGGCGGCACGTAGAGCCAGCCCGGCACGTCGCGTGCGCCGTGCAGGTAGAAGCGCTGCGCGCCGAGCGCGCCGGCAAGCACGCCGAGCCAGGTGGCCGCTGTCTTCGAGCGATAGCGCACGGCCGCGGTCAATCTGGCGCCGGCAGCGTCGCGCCGGCGCCGAGCGTGCGCTGCATGAACACCACGTCGAGCCAGCGACCGAACTTCCAGCCGACCTGCTCGACCTGCCCGACATGCCGGAAGCCCAGCCGCGCGTGCAGGCTGACCGACGATGCGTTGGCCGAGTCCCCGATCACCGCCACCATCTGGCGCGCGCCCCAGGTCTCGCAGCGGGCGATCAGCTCGGCCAGCAGCCAGGCGCCGATGCCCTGGCCGCGCGCCCGCGGGTCGACGTAGATCGAGTCCTCGACGCAGAAGCGGTAGGCCGGCCGCGGCCGGAAGGGCCCTGCGTAGGCATAGCCCAGCACCAGGCCGTCGCGCTCGGCGGTCAACCAGGGCAGGCCCGCCTGGACCACGGCCTGCCGCCGGCGCGCGATCTCGGGCAGATCGGGCGGCTCGAGCTCGAAGCTGGCGGTGCCGGTGCGCACGGCCAGCGAGTAGATCTCGGTGATCGCGGGCAAGTCCGCGTCCTGGCTGGGGCGGATGAGCAGGGGTGACGCGGAGGGCATCGGTGGTCGGGGGCGGCAGGGTCGGCCGCGCCCTATAATGCCCGGTTTTCGGCGCCGGCCGTCCCGGGTGGGATGCGCCCGACACTCACGAGCGCCAAGCATGCTTCAACCCGGCCGCGGCGCCACGCCGGCGGTCAACGATTGATCGGGATTACAGACATGGTCGTCATCCGACTGGCGCGCGGCGGTGCCAACAAGCGCCCCTTCTACAACATCGTGGTCACCGATTCGCGCATGCGCCGCGACGGCCGCTTCATCGAGCGTCTCGGCTTCTACAACCCGATGGCCGCCGGCGGCGAGCAGGCACTGCGCGTCGCGCTGGACCGCGTGACCTACTGGTCCGGTGTCGGCGCGCAACTGTCGCCGACCGTCAAGCGCCTGGTCGGCGAAGCGCAGAAGCAGACCGCACCGGCCGCGGCCTGATCGCCGCGGCGCGTCTGGCGCGCGTTCGCGGTGTCGGCGATGGCCCCGCTGCCTGACGCCAGCGACGGCTGGCCACCCGATGCAGTGGAGGTGGCGCGCATCGTCGGCGCCTGGGGCGTCAAGGGCTGGATCAAGCTGCAGCCGTTCGCCACCGATCCACAAGCGCTGTTGTCGTCGCGCCGCTGGCACCTCAAGCCGGCCGAGCACGCGGTGGCGGCGGCCGCCCTGCCCAGTCTGCTGCACGTCACGCACGCCAAGCCGCACGGCGGCGCCGTGGTCGCCGCGGTGCGCGAGCTGGCCGATCGCGACGCCGCGTGTGCGCTGCGCGGCGCGCGGGTCTACGTGGCGCGCAGCAGCTTCCCCGCCATCGGCGGCGACGAGTACTACTGGGTCGACCTGATCGGCGCCGAGGTGGTCAACCGTGAAGGCGAGTCGCTGGGCCGGGTCAGCGCCTTGATCGACACCGGGCCGCACAGCGTGCTGTGCGTGCGACGTCCCGATGCAACGCCCGACGCCTCCGACGTGCAGGCCGAGCGGCTGATCCCGTTCGTCGCCGCCTACGTCGACACGGTGGACACCGCGGCGCGGCGCATCCGGGTCGACTGGGCGCTCGAGGACTGAGTCGCGGGCAGGCCATGCGTTTCGACGTCATCACGCTGTTTCCGGAGCTGTTCGCGCCGCACCAGACCAGCGGCGTGACCCGACGTGCCTACGAAAGCGGCGCCATCGAGCTCGCGCTGTGGCCGCTGCGCGAGTACGCCGACGATGCTTACCGTCGCGTCGACGATCGTCCTTTCGGCGGCGGTCCGGGCATGGTGATGCTGGCCGGGCCGCTGCAGCGCGCGCTGGCCGCGGTGCGCGCCGCGCGCGGCGGCGACCGGATGCCGCTGGTTCACTTCACGCCGACCGGGCGGCCGCTGACGCAAGCGCTGGTGCAGGAGTTCGCGCAAGGGCGCGGCGCGGTCCTGCTGTGCGCGCGCTACGAAGGCGTCGACCAGCGCTTCATCGACGCCCACGTCGACCTCGAGATCAGCCTCGGCGACTACGTGCTGTCCGGCGGCGAACTGCCGGCGCTGGTGCTGCTCGACGCGGTCGCCCGTCTGCAGCCCGGGGTGCTCAGCGAGCCGTCGCCTCTGGCCGACAGCTTCTCCGACGGTCTGCTCGAAGGTCCGCACTACAGCCGGCCGGAAACGCTCGACACCGCCGCGGGCCCGTTGTCGGTGCCCAAGGTGCTGCTGTCGGGCCACCACGGCGACATCGCGCGCTGGCGTCGCGAACAGGCGCTGCGCATCACTGCACAACGCCGGCCGGATCTGATCGCCAAGGCGCGCGCCGAAGGGCGGCTGGACGCCGCCGACGAGGCCTACCTGCGCACCCTCCGTCTATAATCATCGACTTTTCGATCCTCTGCGGCCGCACAGAGCAACACCGAAGCGGGCCGGCACGATCGCCAGGAGCATCGCCGTGGACACGATCCGCACCCTCGAGCAGGAAGAAATCACCCGGCTCGGCAAGAAGATCCCCGAGTTCGCCGCTGGCGACACCGTGGTGGTCAACGTCAACGTCGTCGAAGGCAACCGCAAGCGCGTGCAGGCCTACGAGGGCGTGGTGATCGCCAAGCGCAACCGCGGCCTCAACTCGAGCTTCATCGTGCGCAAGATCTCCAGTGGCGAAGGCGTGGAGCGCACGTTCCAGACCTACAGCCCGCTGATCGCCTCGATCGAGGTCAAGCGCCACGGCGACGTACGCCGCGCCAAGCTGTACTACCTGCGCGAGCGCTCCGGCAAGTCGGCGCGCATCAAAGAGAAGCTCGCTTGAGCGAGCTTTCGCGCGAAGCGCAAAGGCCGGCCTGAGGCAGGCCTCCGCGGGGGCCCTGCAGGCCACGCGCCATGGCTGTTGGTCCGCCTCGCATTCGCGACCCCAGGGTCTTTCCGGTGGTCGGCGTCGACGACCACCTGCCGCCGTTGCCGGTCGAGGCGCTGACGCCGCAGGCTTTGCGGCAGCGCTTTGCCGACCCAGCGCGCCCATGGACACCCGAGTTCCAGGGCGACGCGCGCTTGTTCGCGCTCGAGCGCGACCCGGTTCCGGCGTCGGTGCTGGTGCCGCTCGTCGAGCGCGACCAGGGGCTCCACGTGTTGCTGACGCGGCGAACCGACCATCTGCACGACCACGCCGGGCAGGTCAGCTTCCCCGGCGGGCGCGTCGACCCCGGTGACGTGGACCTCGTCGACACCGCGCTGCGCGAAACGGAGGAAGAGGTCGGCCTGGCGCGCGATCGTGTGCAGGTGCTGGGGCCGTTGAACACCTATTCCACCGTCAGCAGCTACGTGGTCACGCCGATCGTCGCGCTGGTCGAGCCGCCGTTCCAGCTGGCGCTCGACGCGTTCGAGGTGGCCGAGGCGTTCGAAGTGCCCCTGCAGTTCCTGATGACGCCGGCGCACCACCATCGGCATGCCGCCGAGTTCGACGGCGTCCAGCGCCAGTTTCTGTCGATGCCGTGGCAGGGTGTCGATGCGCAGGGGCAGCCGCGCGAGTACTTCATCTGGGGCGCCACCGCGGCGATGCTGCGCAACCTGTACTGGT
>DATJYZ010000315.1:0-10523 GCA_035499355.1 Burkholderiaceae bacterium
CGACCATCGCTTCTATCACCAGAGCCGCATCAACCAGTCGCTGCACCTGGTGAGCGCCATCAGCTTCGTGATCGCCTACGTGATGCTGTTCTTCGACCCCGCGATCGCCGCGCTGATCGGCTGGGGCTTCTCGATGGTCACGCGCCAGGCAGGCCACTTCTTCTTCGAGCCTAAGGGCTACGACCACGCCAACGGCGTGACGCACGCGCACAAGGAGGCGATCAAGGTCGGCTACAACCTGCAGCGCAAGGTGGTGCTGATGGTCGCGTGGGCGGCCTCGCCGCTGCTGCTGTGGTGGTCGCCGTCGCTGTTCGGGCTGATCGAGCCGAGCCTCGGCCTCGGCGGCTTCGTGCACGACGTCGGCCTGCTGTGGCTGGCGCTGGGCATCGCGGGCATCACGTTTCGCGTGCTGCAGCTGTGGTGGCAACGCGACCTCGCCACAGGCCTCACCTGGGCGCTGAAGATCCTGACCGATCCGGTCTACGACATCGCGCTGTACTGGAAGTCGCCGCTGTACCTGCTGCGCGGCCAGCTGATCGACCCCGCGCCCAACCAGCGCTGAGGCGCCCTCGCCGTCCTCCGCCTCAACCTGCCGGCCGCACCTGAAAGCGCCGCGCCAGCATCTCGCGCAGCAGCGTGCGGCGGATCGAGCGGTTCGACTGCCCGGGGCGATGCCACCACCAGCCGTCGGCCTGCATCTCGCGCGCCGCGGCGACAACGCGCTCGAGCACGGCGTCGAAATCGGCCTGCGTGTAATTCAAACTGAAGATCAGCCGGCCGGTGCCCACCCAGCTCAGCGCCAGCCCGTGCGCGCGCAGGTAGAACTGCAGCATCCAGTTGTAGCGCGACGGCACGTCGTAGCCGAGGGTCCAGATGGTCGACAGGTTGGCGGCGCGCAGCGGCAGCCCCTCGCCGCGCATGCGCTGGTTGAACTGCTCGGCGCGCGCGTTCCAGGTCTCGTCGAGGCCGCGGTACAGATCTTGCACCGGCGCGCTGTCGAAGCGCTCGAAGAAGGCCTGCATCGCGCCCATCACCACCGGATGCGAGTTGAACGTGCCGCGCGCGAAGCAGATGTCGGCCGGATGGTCGTCGCGAAAGCGCTTCATCCAGCGCGAGCGGCCGCACACCACGCCGATCGGCAGGCCGCCGGCCACCGTCTTGCCGTAGGTCACCAGGTCGGCCTCGACGCCGAAGTACTCCTGCGCGCCGCCCGGCGCGAGGCGGAAGCCGACGAACACCTCGTCGAAGATGAGCGCGATGCCGCGCTCGCTGCACACCGCGCGCAACTCGCGCAGCCAGCGCGTGTAGGCGTCGCGGTCGAAGTGCGCGCCGCGGCGGCCGTCGAGCAGCGTGGAGTCGCCGGGCGCGGCCGCGTTCGGGTGCAGCGCCTGCAGCGGGTTGACCAGCACGCAGGCGATGTCGCGCCGCGAGCGCAGCACGCGCAGCGTGCGCGCGTCCATCTCGCGCAGCGTGTACGTATCGCGCGCCGGCAGCGGGTTGCCGGGGCCGGGCTGCACGTCGTCCCACCAGCCGTGGTAGGCGCCGGCGAAGCGCACCAGCCGGCCGCGACCGCTGTGGTAGCGCGCCAGCCGCACCGCCTGCATCACCGCCTCGGTGCCCGACATGTGGAACGACACCTCGTCCATGCCCGAGATGCGCTTGAGCTGCTGCACGTTGCTCGCCACGCACGGGTGGTACGAGCCGAGCACGGGGCCGAGCGCGCGCACGCGCGCAGCGCCGTCGGCGATGCACTCCTTGTAGAAGTCGACGCCGAACACGTTGACGCCGTACGACCCGGTGAGGTCGTAGAAGGTGTTGCCGTCGAGGTCGGTGACCGTCACGCCCGCGGCTTCGCGCACGAACGCCGGCATGCGCAGGTGCTCGCGCAGCACCCGCGCGTACTGGAACGGCACGCGGTAGGCGCCGGTGAACTGCAGGTCGGAGATGCCGGGCCGGGCAGCGTCGGTGGCCTGCAACGAGCGTGCGAAGCGGCGCTCGAAGTCTTGCCGCAGCCGCTGCAGCGCCGCGCGGCGCCGCTGCTGCACGTCGGCCGGCGCGCCATCGGAGCCGAAGAAGCCGGCCTCGTCGTAGGCATAGCCCGGCACCCAGGCGGCCAGGCGGCGCGCGATGCGCGCGTGGCCGGTGAGCGACGGGTGCTTGGCCAATGACAGCTGCAGGCGGCGGGTCGCCAAAGGCGCCACGGCGGCGAGCGCGGCCAGCGCGGTGGCGGTGAGCACGAAGGTGTCGTTCATGACCGATTGATAACAAGGACCTTTGACAAAGCCGTGAATCCGAAAAGCCTGACGCAACGACTCGTGCAGCACGAACGCCTGAACTTCGTGCTGACCAACCGCATTCCGCGCGCTGCCGCCACCCACTTGATGGGCTGGTACAGCCGCATCGAGAGCCCGCTGCTGACCCGGGCGTCGATCGCGCTGTGGCGACTGTTCACCGACCTCGACCTGAGCGAGGCGCGCGAAGCGCGCTTTCGCAGCCTGCACGCGTGCTTCACCCGTGAATTGCAGCCCGGCGCCCGGCCGATCGACCGCGATCCGCAGGTGCTGACCAGCCCGTGCGACGCCATCGTCGGCGCCTGCGGCGCGGTCGCGGGCCTCAGCGCCTGGCAGGCCAAGGGCTTCGACTACTCGCTGGCAGAGCTCTTCGGCCGTGAGGCCGCGGCCGCGCCGTGGCGCGACGGCACGTTCGCGACGCTGCGCCTGACCTCGGCGATGTACCACCGCTTTCACGCGCCGCACGACGCGCGCATCGAGCACGTCACGCACATCAGCGGCGACACCTGGAACGTCAACCCGATCGCGCTCGCACGCGTGCCGCGGCTGTTCTGCCGCAACGAGCGCGCGGCGATCCGCCTGCGCCTGGCTAGCGGACATCCGGTGGCGCTCGTGCCGGTGGCGGCGATCCTGGTGGCGAGCCTGCGCCTGCACCGGCCGGCGCTGCGCTTCCACCTGCGCTACGACGGGCCCGACGAGATCGCCTGCGACGTGCCCGTAGCCAAGGGCGACGAGCTCGGCTGGTTCGAGCACGGCTCGACCATCCTCGTGTTCGCGCCACCGGGCTTTGCGCTGGCGCCGGGCATCGAGCCCGGCCGGCGCATCCGCATGGGCGAGGCGCTGATGCGGCTGCCGCGCGCCGACTAGCGGCGAGCCGTGCCGCAGCTAGACGAGCGCGCGGCCGAGCAGGCGCTCGAGCGTCTTCAGCGGCGACTGCGCGGGGTCGCCCATCGCGCTCACGTCGAGGTGGTAGGTCTGCTCGAACGCATATTGCCCGCGCGTCGCGGCGTGCGACACCTGGTCGGTGTAGCAGATCCAGGTGGTGCCGGGCGGCCACTCGTGCACCTTCTGCGGCACGTCGCGCTGGTATTGCAGGTCGGCCTTCATCGCATCGTGCAGGCCGAGCATGTAGTGGTCGTACTCGGTGCGCCGGGCCTTCGTGATGTGCAGCCACTGCATCAGCGCGGCCGAGCCCGGCCACGGCCGCTTCAGCGACGGCAGGAAGCGCCGCGCCACGCCCTCGAACGACTCGCCGAGCCGCCACACGCGGCGCTGGCCGTGCGGGTTGACGTTGCTGAAGACGCGCAGGATGCGCGTACCGTGCGTCGGCGACGATGGAAAGCTGTCGACGTGCAGCCGCGTGTCGTCCTTGCGCCACGAGGTGACGCGGCCTTCGATCTCGGTGGGTCGGTAGCTCACGCGCGCCTGGCGGATGCGCGGGGCGTAGTGCGGCAGCACCGCCGCCAGCAGCGCGTTGGCGCTGCGGCCGAAGCGGCTCATCATCGAATGCAGCACGCGCAACTGCGCGGCATCGGCCTCGACCCCGCGCACCTGGTCGCGCGCCGGGTCGTAGCTGACGTTCTTGGCGGTGGCGCCGAGCGGCGAGCCGACCAGCGCCTGCTCGTCGGCGGTGAGCTCGAAGCGCAACTGCGGGAACCACAGCACGTCGCCGCGCTCCAGCGCCGCCATGGCGGCGCCGGAATCCGCCACTTGCTGATCCCACGTGCGCGACGGCAATTCGACGATGGTGGTCATGCGCGCTCCCTTCGGCTCGGTGCCGACTGCCGCCATTGTCCATCGTCGCCGGCCGCACATCGGTGACCGCGATCCCGGTGCTATCGTGCCCGCGATGGCGAGGCAGGGCGCTTCGCCGTGCGCAACCGGGAGGAGCACCACCATGCGCAGGCCACTCCACGGACCGGGTTGGTTGTCGATCGCCGCCACCCTGCTGGCGCTGGCCGCCGGCACGCATGGCGCGCACGCCGCGCCCGACGACAAGGTGCTGGCCGCCGCCCACGCGCAACAGGCGCCGCTGATCGAGACGCTGAAGAGCCTGGTGCTGATCGAGAGCGGCAGTGCCGACGTGGAAGGCTTGCGCAAGGTGGCCGCGCTGGTGGAAGGCCGGCTGCAGGCGCTGGGCTTCAAGACCGAGCGGCACAAGGCCACCGCCGGCCCCGGCGCCGACATCGTGGTGGGCACGTTGACGGGCAGCGGCAAGCGCCGGCTGATGCTGCAGGCCCACATGGACACGGTGTACGAGCAGGGCGTGCTCGCGAGCCAGCCGCTGAAGCAGGACGGCAACCGGCTCTACGGCCCCGGCATCGCCGACGACAAGGGCGGCATCGCCGTCGTCCTGCACGCGCTGAAGATGCTGGCCGACCTGGGCTGGCGCGACTACGCGACGCTGACCGTGCTGTTCAACCCCGACGAGGAGATCGGCTCCATCGGCTCGGGCGAGCTCATCGCGCGGCTGGCCGACCAGCACGACGCGGTGCTGTCGTGCGAGCCGACGGCAGCCAAGGACGTGGCGAAGGTCGAGTCGGTGCTCACCGGGGCCGCGGGCACCGCGCAGGCCACGCTCGAGGTGAAGGGCCGCGCGTCGCATGCCGGCGGCGCGCCTCAGCTGGGCCGCAACGCGGCCATCGAGCTGGCGTACCAGCTGCTGCAGACCAAGGACGTGGCCAAGGACGTGCCGGGCGCGCAGCTCAACTGGACCACCATCACCGCCGGCCGCGTGCGCAACCAGATTCCCGACCACGCCGTGGCCGGCGGCGACGTGCGGCTCACGCAGCCCGGCGCCGAAACCCGGCTGCTCGAGGCACTGAAGGCCAAGGTGGCGAGCGGCCAGCTGGTGCCCGACACCGAGACCACGGTCAAGCTCGTCGTCGGGCGGCCGGCGTTTCTCGCCGGCCCCAAGGGCCAGGCGCTGGCCGAGCGCGCGCAGGCGATCTACGCCGAACTCGACCGCAAGCTCGCGATCACGCCGATGACCGGCGGCGCCACCGACGCCGGATACGCGGCGCGCAGCGGCAAGGCCGCGGTGCTCGAGAGCCTGGGCCTGCCCGGCTGGGGCTACCACGCGCGCGACGAATACATCGAGCTCGACTCGATCGTGCCGCGGCTGTACCTGATGGCGCGGATGCTGGTGGAGCTGGGGCGGGAGTGAGGCGGAGCGCGTCGCGCGGGCGACCCCGATCGTCAGGCCTCGCATGCCCATGATCACGGTTCAGGGAGGCGAGGCCCCGGCGGTGGAAGCCTTCCTGGCCGAGCGCATCCACGAGTTCAACGCCGCGGTCACTGGCTACCACGACGGTGAGTCGTTCACCGCCGTCCACCCGAGCGGCTCTACCACCCCCCTGGCAGGCGCGGCGGGCTACACCTGGGGCGGTTGCTGCCATGTCTCGTACCTGTGGGTTTCGGAGCCTCACCGCGGCCAGGGGCTGGGCAGCGAGCTGCTCAGCGCCATCGAGCGCCACGCGCAAGCGAAGCAGTGCGCGCTGGTGCTGCTGTCCTCCCACAGCTTCCAGGCGCCGGAGTTCTATGCGCTCAGGGGTTACGAGCAAGTGGCGCGTGTCAACGACCACCCCGTCGGCCACGCGAACATCTTCTATGCCAAACGCCTGCCCGCTCGGTGAAGCCTGCCGGTCAATGCCACTTGCTCCGCGTGATCTTCGCGGACCACCAGCGCATGCGCGCTGCGGAACCGCTCCGCTACGCCGTGCTCAGCACCGCGGCTGCACCGAGCAGCATGGTCAATGCCACGAGCGGCACGATCACCGGTATCCACTTGATCTCGCGCAACGACAGCCCCTCGTCCTCGGCCTTCGGCGGCTGCACCGAGTTTGCCGTCGCTGGCGGCGAGCTCGTGAGGTCGGCCGCGTTGGCGTCAGGTCGCATCATCAGGTCTGGCATGACAACACCCCTCATCGCGCCGGCCGAAGGCTCGTTGTCCGCGCCAACCTGGCTGACGCTTGCGCATTGACCTGAACTCCCGTGTGCGGTTCCAATGCGTTACATGCTCGAGCCCAGCGGGCCCTCGTACGGCATGAACGTCACCATTGCGCAGCTCGCTGAGCGGCACTTCGAGCAGCTGCGGGCGGTGCTCGACGCGGTGGCGCGAGAGCAGCGCTACCTGGCCCTGTTCGAGGCGCCGCCCACGCACGACTCATTCGCCTTCTATCGGCGGCTCCTCGCCGACGGCCAGTGCCACGTTGCGCTCCAGGATGCCGCCGTCGTCGGCTGGTGCGACATCCAGCCCGCCTTCGGTCACGCGCGCAAGCACATCGGCATCCTTGGCATGGGCCTGCTCGCTGCGTTTCGCCATCGTGGCATTGGCACCGCGCTTCTGTCTGCCGCGGTGGCAGCTGCATGGGCGCGTGGCCTGACCCGGATCGAACTCACGGTGCGGGAGGACAACGCGAATGCCAAGCGGCTCTATGAGCGCCTCGGGTTCCGGAGCGAAGGCCTGCACAAGCAGTCGATGCTCGTTGCGGGGCAGTACCATGACTGCTACTCCATGGCACTCCTTCGTGCGCATGCCGCCTGAACCCATCGCTGCGCGCGTCGTCTTGCGGCTCGAGGTCTGGCATGCATAGCGAGCACCCGCTCGAGCTCAAGGTGCCACCGCCGGCCGTCGGTGCCTTGGTCGGCGTGGCGATGTGGTTCGTGTCGCGCGTGGGCCCGTCGCTCGAGCTGCCACTGCTCGCTCGAAGCATCGCCTTCGCCGTCATCGCTCTCGCCGGCGCTGCCACTGGGCTCGCGGGCAACCTGGCCTTCAAGCGTGCCCGCACCACCCCCAATCCATTCAAGCCACAAAGCACCTCCTCGCTGGTCACCACGGGCGTCTATCGCGTCACCCGCAATCCCATGTACCTCGGGCTGCTCCTGGTCTTGCTCGGTTGGGCCGCCTTTCTCTGCTCGGCCTTGGCGCTGCTGGGTCCCGTCGGCTTCGTGGCCTACATTGCACGGTTCCAGATCGTTCCCGAGGAGCGCGTTCTGCAGGCCAAGTTCGGTGTGGCCTATTCCGAGTACCTGGCGCGTGTACGCCGGTGGCTGTGAGGCCCGACGCTGGAGGTCCCGATGAAGGTTCAAGGCGCTTGCCACTGCGGCGCGATCCGCTACGAAGCCGAGGTGGATCCCGCAGACGTCCTGCTGTGCAACTGCACCGATTGCCAGGTGCTGACCGGCTCCGCGTTTCGGCTGTCCGTGCCGGCGCCGCGGGAGAGCTTCAGGTTGCTGAGCGGGGAGCCGAGGACCTATGTCAAGACAGGCGATAGCGGCACGAAGCGCGCGCACTCCTTCTGCCCGAACTGCGGAACACCCGTCTTCGCGTGCGCTGCCACCGGTGTTCCGCCCACCTACTCCCTGCGCGTGGGTGGCCTGAAGCAACGGCATGCCCTGCCACCCAAGATACGCACGTGGTGCAAGTCGCAACTCGAATGGGCACAGAACGTCAGCGTGATACCGGGTCAGCCGGGGCAATAGCCAGCTCCCACCGAACGAACCGTCGTGGCCTCCTTCCATAGGCTGTTGCTTCCTTCGATGTGGCTGGTCTGGGTCGGCTATTGGTGGCTCCGGTCACGCAACGTCAAGACGGTTTCGCGCCGCGAGACACTCCTTTCTCGGCTGCTCCACATCGTTCCCCTGGTGCTCGCCGGCGTGCTTCTGTGGGCTCCTCGCGTGCCGCTGGTGCCGTGGCTCAACGTCCGCTTCGTCCCCGAGGACGGCGCTGCGTTCTGGGCAGGTGCAGTCTTGGCCCTCGCCGGCTTTCTGTTCACGGCGTGGGCCCGTGAGCACCTCGGTAGAAACTGGAGCGGCACCGTGACCGTCAAGCAGGATCACGAACTCATCATGGCCGGCCCATACGCTTGGGTGCGCCATCCGATCTACACGGGTCTGCTGCTTGCCTTCGCGGGCTCCGCGCTCGCCCGCGGCGAGTGGCGCGGCGTGCTGGCCGTGGTCATCGCATGGTCGGCGCTATGGCGCAAGCTGAGGCTTGAAGAACGATGGATGCAGGAGCAGTTCGGAGAGCAATACCAGAGCTACCGGCAACGGGTCGCGGCCTTGGTGCCATTCATCCTGTGAGCCGGCTCATACGCCAGGCGTCATGACATGGGGATCGTCGACCACGTGAACCTCCCGGTCTCGGACTTGGATCGCTCCCGGCGGTTCTACGAAGCCGTGCTCGGGCCGTTGGGGTGCAAGCCGCGCTATTGGCGACGAGACGTGTGATGCTCGCCGTTCACCTGTCGACGTACGTCGAGTCGTTGGCGTCGTCGCCGCTCGCGCCTTGGGCGGCGAGCGAACCGTGGAGCATCACCGCGCAATCGGAGCGGATCGTTCGTCGCCTCTTGGGCACTGCATCGCTGTCTGCGTTCCACGTGTCGGGCGAGGTCGCCGTCCATCACAGTGCCGTCGTGGAGGCCGGCGCCGTGCTGAAGGGCCCGCTCGTCCTCGGGCCGAATTGCTTCGTCGCCACCGGCGCCTACTTGCGAGGAGGGTGCTGGGTCGAAGAGCGCTGCACCTTCGGCCCGGGGGTCGAACTCAAGTCCTCCTTCGTCTTCGCCGGCACGAAGCTCGCTCACCTCAACTTCGTGGGCGATTCCATCCTCGGCGCCGACGTGAATCTCGAAGCCGGCAGCATCATCTGCAACTACCGCAACGAGCGCGCTGACACGGAGATCCTCGTGCGCATCGAAGGGGCGCTGCGAAAGACGGGCTGTCGGAAGTTCGGCGCGGTGGTCGGTGACCATGCGCGCATCGGCGCCAACGCGGTCGTTGCACCCGGAGCGCTTCTCGCCGCGGGCTCGGTGGTTCCACGAGCATCGTTGATCGACCAAGAGATGCCCGGTGAGTTCGACGCCTGACCCCGAGCTGCGATCATGACGCGCATCCTTCCGATGTCACCCGGCGGGGGCCGCCAAGCAAACCAAGGCCACAACACAAGCACAACACTGGTCTCCGTCATGGGCCGCTACGGGCTCGTGCCGCCGACACCCAAGTGACGCCTGGCCCGTCCTCGCGGCCGACCGCTCCCGCTTGCTACTTGCACGGCGATCGGTCGCAGCGGGCGCCGACGAGCGCTTCGAGCAGCCGCAGGTACTGCGACAGCACGATCCGGTTGTCGGCGCCCTGCGGCGTCTCGAAGGCGACGACGAGGTCGAGCGCGGGCATCACGGTGACGAACTGGCCGTTCAAGCCGTGGCCGGTGTAGGCGCCCTCGTAAGGGCCCTTCGCCCAGCGCGAGTCCCACACCCACCAGAGGTAGCCGTAGCCCATAGGGCCCTTGCGCAGCCCCGGCGGGTGCATGTCGAGCGCCGGCGTCACCACGCGCGTGGTCTCCTTCACCCAGTCGCGCGGCACGAGCTGCCTGCCCTCCCAGTTGCCTTGCCGAAGCATGAGCCAGCCCACCCGGGCGAGGTCGCGCGCCGAAAGGCGGAAGTGATACGCAGGGTGGATCGACACGTCGTTGCGCCGCTCCTTCACCTGCTCGGAGCGCTTGAAGTCCTGCATCTGCAGCGGCTTCGCATAGTCGCGCTCGAACGCGTCGTAGATGTTCTGCCGCGTCTGCTTCTCGAAGATGGTGCCGAGCGCGTTGAAGTCCCAATTGTTGTAGAGGAAGTAGGTCCCATGCTCCTGGGAGTCGCGCGGCGGCGCCTGCGCGGTGTCGTCGCCCTTGTTGGCGGCCGGGTGGTAGACGCCCGAGCGCGCCGCCAGCAGGTCGCGCACGGTGGCCCGCTTCTCCTTCGGCGAGAGGCCTCCCACGTCGTCGATGCCGAGCTCGGCGAGCGTGGCGTCGAGCTTGATGGTGCCGTCGGCAACGCGGTTGCCGAACATCATCGAGAGCAGGCTCTTGCGCGTCGAGGCCAGGAACATGGGCTTGGCCACGTCGCCGTACTCGAAGAGCACGCGCCCCTGGACCACCACCACCACGCTCGCGGCATGCGTGCGTGCGAGCTGCCCGCGGAACTTGTCGAGCCCCGACGCCGACCATCCGAGCGCGCCGGGGTCTTCGATCTTCTGCCACGTCTGGCCCGGGTAGACCGGGTCGGCCTCGCCGGGCCGCCCGCCGGCGGGCGCCATGGCGCAGGCCAGCGCGAGGCCCAGTGCGATGCCGGCACGTCGCACCGGCGTCATACGGCTAAGGAGGGAAAATGCCGAGCGGACACGCATCACAGCGTCGCATCCTCGGTCAAATCGAGCACATGCGCCAGGGCCGGATGCCGTAGCGCA
>DATJYZ010000316.1:0-22264 GCA_035499355.1 Burkholderiaceae bacterium
GCATCGATCGATTGCCTGGCCACCGCGCCGGCGATCTGCCTGGCGGCATCGGTGGTGCCGTCCTTCATCGCGTGCACCGCGAGCTGCTTGAACTGCTGCGTGAGCGCGCCCCACCACTGCATCGGGTCGACCAGACCAGCCGGCGCGCTCGCCGGCGCGGCATTCTCGCTGCGTGCCTTGCCGGTCACCTCGCGCTCGGGTGCACGCAGCTTCATCGCATCGCCGAGCTCGCTGACCGACACGTTCATGGTCTTCAGCGTCGACAGCGTCATGCGTTGCACCTCCAGCGCCTGGATGGTGGTGGCCAGCATGCGCGCGTTCTGCTCCAGCCAGAACTGCACGGTGCGCAGCTCCTCGATGCGTTTCTCGAGTTCGGCCGGATCGAGCGTCGGCGCGATCCATTGGCCGACGTTGGGCATCGCCGCACCGGCGTTCTTGACGAGGTCTTGCAGGAACTCGAAGCCGGGGACGAGCTTGGTCAATGTGGCGCCGGATGCGGCCATGGGCAACCCCGCTGGAGTGAGACGCGACGGCGGCCATCGTAGCGCGCCGCACGTACGGTCAGCGCGCCGGGCTCAAGGTGGCACCAGGCGCTGCACGGTGTAGCCGCGCGCGGCCAGCAGGCGCGGCAGTGCCTGCTCGCCGGTCATGTGCAGCGCGCCGACCGCCACCAGCAGGCGTTTGCCCTGGCCGTGCAGCGCATCGATGCGCTCGGCCATCGGCGCGTTGCGGTCGTCGTTCAGCTGGCGCAGGAACGCGCGGTCTTCGGCGCTGTCGGCACACTCGCACCACGTGGCGTAGTCCTCCAGCTCGCCGAGTCGGCCCTCGGCCCAGGCGTCGGCCATGCGACGCAGCAGCGGCCGCGCGCGTCCACGTTCGAGTTGCTCGAGTGCCTGGTCGAGGTGGTGCAGCGCCTGCTCGGGGTCGCTCGGCAGCAGCAGCGCCATCTGCGCCTGCGCGCTCTCGAGCGCGACGATCGGCCGTGACTGCGAGCGCGCCGCGCTGGCCAGCGCGATCTCCTGCGCGAACGCGGCGTCGAGTCCTTCCCAGCGCGCCGACAGCACCGTCAGCGTGACCGCCTGCATCAGCGGATGAAAGCGCTGCAGCGCGCCTTCGGGCAGGCACGCCGCCGCGATCTGGCGCGCCAGGCGAGCGCGGATCGGGTCGGGCACGGCCAGCTGGGCCACGGCGGCCGGCGGCGGGTTGCGTGTCAGCTCGGGGTCGGTGACGTCGATCTCGAGCGCCAGCGTGTCGGTGGCGCCGATCGCCTCGCGCAGCCGCGGGCCGGGGAAGACCCACGGCAGCTTGCCGACGTGCAGCGTGCCGAAGAGGTACGAGTCGTGGCCCTGCTTGGTGATGCGCCACAGAAAGCCGCGGTCACGGGCCTCACGCTGCGCGGCCTGGATCTGCTCCGCAGTCGGCACCTGTGGCACCGGCGGGCACACGACTGCGGGGCTGCCCGCTGCCGACGCGGCATCCGCAGCCCACGCGGCGGGGCCAGCCAGCGCTGCCAGCGACACGAGCACGCACCACGAGACCCAGCGTGTGGCACTGCGCAGCAAGGTCGACTTCATCGCTTGCGCATTCTGGCAGCACCCCGACGTCGCGACGTTGGACCAACACCGCCGGCGCGCTGTGGCTGGCCGTGTCGGCTTCGGAACGTGTGCCTGCCGGGCCGCGCGTCGCCGCCGTGCAGGTGCGCCAGCTGCTGATTCCCGCGCCGCCGGTGCAGGCTCGGCGTGAAGATACGCCCGCGAAGCCGCCCCCTCACGTCGCGAGCCTCCAGTCGCCGCGCTTGCGCACGGTGCCGACGCCGCAGCGCGAGCAGCCTGCCCCGCCAGCCGATGAGCCCGATGCAGCAGCGGCCAGTCCGGGCCCGATGCCGTCGAGGGCGCCACGGTGTCGATGTGGGTGGTCGGCACGCGTGGTGCCATCGGCGCCTGGCGCTTCGAGGTGCGCGGCCGCGAGGCGCTGGCGGCGCCGGGCGGCGATGCGTGGTGGCTCGTGCGTGAGCCCGAGCATCCCTACGACGTGCGGGTCGAAGTCTGGCTCGACCCGGCGCGCGGGTACTGGCCGGCGCGCCTGCGGCAGACCCAGGTGCCCGGGGGCGAGCCGCTGGAGTGGCTGTTGCGCGAGCAAACCCAGCCCGCCGCCGGCACCTGAACGACGGCCGACCGGCGCACTTGAAAGCGGCGCCGGCGGCCACACGTGCGGTGGCAAGGAGTGCCATCCATGCAAATGCTCTACAACTCGGACCACTACGTCGTCGTGGCTTTCGATTTGAGCGCGGGCGATGGCAACGCGCGACCGTCGCCATCGTCGCAGGGTGGCTATGAGATCGTCGACAAGTTCGCCCAGCGGGGCATCTTCTTGAACGGCGCCGCGGCCGAGGGCTTCAAGCGCGGCGTCGATGCGCTGGTCGAGCGCGGGCCCTCGGAGGAAGAGCTCGACGACTTCATCGCCGGCTACACCCAGCTGGCCCAGCAACCGGTCGTCATGCACTGACAGCGGCCGCTGCGTCGCGGCCGAAAGACACCCCGGATCCACGGGGGCGCCGACGTGACCGCAGCGTGGCGTATGTCACCGTTACATCCGCCGGGTCACTGACAGCCGCCGACACAATCGCCGTCGAACTCCGCGGCTTCGTGTCCGCGCCCGTGCACCGTGATCGACGTCGAAGCCCGTCCTGCCCTGTTGCTGTTGGCCACGCTGGTCTCGCTGCTCACCGCCGGCGTGCTGGCGCACGCGCTGAAGACGGCACGCTCGCGCGACAACCTGATGGGCTGGGGCTGGGTGCTCGCCGGTGCCGTCGCGGTGGGCACCGGACTGTGGTCGACGCAAGCGCTGGCGCTGCTCGGCTCGCGGCTGGGCGGCACGCAGCTGTTTCTGTTCAAGGGGGTCGCCGTCGCCTGGTGCGTCAGCGTGGCGGCCGCTGCGGCAGGCCTGCTGGTGGCGCGCGCGCTGATGCCGCGCCGGCTGCGGTTGTGGCTCGTCCCGCTGCTGCTGGGTGGCATCTACGGCGCCGCGCTTGCCGTCACCGTGCGGGTATTGCCCGGGACGAGCGAGCTCGCGGTCTGGAGCGTGCCATGGGCGGTCACGGCGTTCCTGCTGCTGGCGGGCAGCGTCGCGTTCTCGCAGTGGTGGACGCAGACCGCCAGCGGGCAGGCGCGCGAGGACATGGGGCCGCACGCCGCGGTCAGCATCGCGGCGCTCGGCATCGGGCTGGCCGGAGCACAGGCCCTGGTGTTACGCGGCATCCAGTACCGCCCGTTGACCGCCGAACTGATGCCCAGCGAGGGCCTCGACGCGCTCGGCCTCACCGTATCGGCGTCGGTGGGTGCGCTGGCGGTCGCGATCGCGGTGATCGGCGCCTGGTTCGACTGGCGCAACCGCGCGCAGAACCGCTCGCTGGCGACCTCGCTCAACGAAGCCAACATCCAGCTGCGCCGCCAGGCGTTCTGCGATCCGTTGACCGCGCTGCCGAATCGCCTGCTGTTCGAGGAGCGGATGAACCAGACGCTGCAACGGGTCGGCCGCACGCCCAGCGCGATGGCGGTGCTGTTCATCGACCTCGACGGCTTCAAGCCGATCAACGACTCGTTCGGCCACGCTGCCGGCGACGTGGTGCTGCGCGAGGTCGGCGCGCGCCTGCTCGAGCTGGCCGGCCAGTCCGGCACCGCCGCCCGCGTGGGCGGCGACGAGTTCCTGCTGCTGGTGCCGCAACCTGGTGGCGCCGACGGCGCCAGCGCCGTCGCGCAGCAGGCGCTGCAAGTGCTGGCGCGGCCGTACCGGTTGCCCAACCGCGGCGAGGTGAAGCTGTCGTGCTCGATCGGCATCGCGCTGTTCCCGGAGCACGGCTCGACGGCCAAGCTGATCGCCAATGCCGACGCCGCGATGTATGCCGCCAAGCGCACCGGCGGCTCGACGTATGCGTTCTTCGAAGCGCGCATGGACCTCGACGTGCGCGAGCAGGTCGAGTTGCAGACCGAGCTGCGACAGGCGCTGGAGCGCCAGCAGCTGAAGCTGTACTACCAGCCCAAGATCCACGGCGCCTCGGGCCAGGTCACCGGCGTCGAGGCGCTGATCCGCTGGGACCATCCGGTGCGCGGCCTGATGAGCCCCGAGGTGTTCATCCCGGTGGCCGAGCGCTTCGGCCTCATCGGCACCATCGGCAACTGGGTGATCGAGGAGTCGTGCCGCCAGATCCGCGAGTGGCTCGACCTCGGGCTGCGCATGCGCGTGGCGGTGAACCTGTCGATGCACCAGCTGCGACAGGAAGACCTGGTGCCGCGCATCCGCCGTGCGCTCGATGCGCACCGCGTCGATCCGGCGCTGCTGACGTTCGAGATCACCGAGTCGGTGGCGATGGAGGACACGCAGGCGACGATGCGCTCGTTCGGGCACCTGGCGCGCGTCGGCGCGTCGCTCTCGATCGACGACTTCGGCACCGGCTATTCGAGCTTGGCCTACCTGCGCAAGTTGCCGGCGCGGCAGCTGAAGATCGACCGCGGCTTCGTCGCCGACATCGAGCACAGCTCGGACGCACTCGCGGTGGTCGACGCGGTGATCAAGCTCGCCCACGCGCTCGGCCTCAAGGTGGTGGCCGAGGGGGTGGAGACCGAGCGCCAGCGCGACGTGCTGCTCGGCCTGCGCTGCGACGAGCTGCAAGGCTATCTGTTCGCGCGCCCGATGCCGGCCCAGATGCTGACCGTGTGGGCGATGAAGGACGAGGACGACCGCGACATCGAGTTCCGCCACTCGCTGTTCCAGAGCCTGCCGACGCCCAGCGCGCTGCAGTGACGAGCCACCGCGGCCCTTGGGCCCGTACTCTGTGGGGACGGCGCAAGCAGCACGACCGGCGCGGCCGCGACGTTCCTACAATCGCCGCATGACGCGCTCGATGCCCTACACCCGCGGCGCTCGGCTGCCCGAGCTGCTCCAGCAACGCATCGTGATCATCGACGGCGCGATGGGCACCATGCTGCAGCGGCGGCAACTCAGCGAGGCCGACCACCGCGGGGAGCGCTTCGCGGCGCATCGCACCGACCTGCGCGGCAACGGTGACGTGCTGAACCTGACGCGCCCCGAGGTCGTGCGCGAGATCCATCGCGAGTACCTCGACGCCGGCGCCGACCTCATCGAGACCAACACCTTCGGCGCCACCCGCATCGCCCAGGAAGACTATGGCCTGGGCGAGCACGCGCGCGAGATGAACGTGGCGGCAGCGCGCATCGCGCGCTCGGCGGCCGATGCGCTGGCGACGCCCGAGCGGCCGCGCTTCGTCGCCGGCGCGTTGGGGCCGACGCCGCGCACCGCCAGCATCAGCCCCGACGTCAACGACCCCGGCGCGCGCAACACCGACTTCGATGCGCTGCGCGAGGCCTACCACGAGCAGGCCAGCGGCCTGCTGGAAGGCGGTGTCGACGTCTTCCTGGTCGAGACGATCTTTGACACGCTCAACGCCAAGGCGGCGATCTTCGCGCTCGACGAGTTGATGGCCAGCACCGGCGAGCGCTTGCCGGTGATCGTGTCGGGCACCGTCACCGACGCCTCGGGGCGCATCCTGTCCGGGCAGACCGTGCAGGCGTTCTGGCATTCGGTGCGCCATGCGCGGCCGCTGGCCGTCGGCCTGAACTGCGCACTCGGTGCGGCACTGATGCGCCCGTACATCGAGGAGCTCTCGAAAGTGGCGGCCGACACCTGGATCAGCTGCTACCCGAATGCCGGCCTGCCCAATCCGATGAGCGAGACCGGCTTCGACGAGACGCCCGAGGTCACCGGCGCGCTGCTCGAAGAGTTCGCGCGCGCAGGGTTCCTCAACATTGCCGGCGGCTGCTGCGGCACGACGCCGGCGCACATTCGCGAGATCGCGCGTCGCGTCGCCAGCTATCGACCCCGCAATCGGCGCGACCCGTTGTTCACGCCGTTGTTGAACGCAGCCTGAGCTCCTGCCCGGCCGCCCCGAAGGGAGTGACGGCGCTCGGGCGGCCATGGGCCTCAGGCCCAAGGAATGCAGCGATCGCTGCTCACGACTTGCTGCCGCGGTTGGCCGGGAAGGCATTGCCGGGCGCCGGCAGCGCCTTGTCGTCGAGCTTGTCGATCGCGATCGGGCCCGGCACCACGCGCAGGGTCACGCCGTCGCCCGGCGGTGGATTCAGCGCCACCACGCGCAGCCCGACCACGCCGCGACCGATGAGGTAGTTGCGCATCGCCGTCGTGCGCGCTGCCGGCCCCGGGGTGCCGACGTGCACCTTGGCGCTCGGCTGGCGCGCCAGGGTCTGCGCCACCTTGTCCATCACGGCCCGCAGCGGCGGCTTGGGCGCGTTGGACTTGTCGTCGAACGAGAACGTCAGCGGCACGTCGACGCGCATCGAGCCGTCGTCTTCGCCGGCGATCGCCACCGGGGTGCCCTCGAACAACTGCTTCATCCAGGTGACTTCGGCCGCCAGCACGTTCGGCGGCGGCTGGCCCGGTCGCGGCGGCGGCTGATCGGCCGGCGCCGTCGGCGTGGTGGCGCTGGTGGATGCGGCGGCGCCGGAGGGCCGGGTCGGCGCGCTGCCGCAGCCGGCGAGCAGCAGCGACAGGCCGGTCAAGGCGGCAAGGGCAGAGCGAAGCATGGTGGTTGGCAGATCGGCACGCGAACCGGGTGGCCCCGAGCGCGAAGGGGGAACAGTGTCGCGCAAATTTGTAGAATCGCCGCACGGGTTCGAGGAGCGTTGCGACGGCATCGTGGAGATGCCGCCAGGCTCGGACCGCGGGCCACGATGGCCCGTGCTGCAACGGCGCTCACCGTAGGCCCTGCAGCCGCGCGGTGAGGCGGCGGGTGGGTCGGGGTAGCTCACAGGGACCGCCGCATGTCCGACGCCGAATCGATGCCACCGATCCAACCCTTGCAACTGTCGGGCCTCGAGCCGCTGACGATCACCGCGGGGACGCTGTTCGTCAACATCGGCGAGCGCACCAACGTCACCGGCTCGAAGGCCTTCGCGCGCATGGTCCTCGAAGGGCGCTTCGAGGACGCGCTGAGCGTGGCGCGCCAGCAGGTCGAGAACGGCGCGCAGATCATCGACGTCAACATGGACGAGGCCATGCTCGACAGCAAGGCCGCGATGGTGCGCTTCCTGAACCTGATCGCCAGCGAGCCCGAGATCGCGCGCGTGCCGATCATGATCGACTCGTCGAAGTGGAGCGTGATCGAGGCAGGCCTCAAGTGCATCCAGGGCAAGGGCATCGTCAATTCGATCTCGCTCAAGGAGGGCCCCGACGAGTTCAAGCGCCAGGCGACGCTGATCCGCCGCTATGGCGCAGCCGCCGTGGTGATGGCGTTCGACGAGCAGGGCCAGGCCGACACGCTGGCGCGCAAGACGCAGATCTGCGCGCGCGCGTACCGCGTGCTGGTCGACGAGGTCGGCTTCCCACCCGAGGACATCATCTTCGACCCCAACGTCTTCGCCATCGCCACCGGCATCGAGGAGCACGCCAACTACGCGGTCGACTTCATCGACGCCACGCGCTGGATCAAGGCGAACCTGCCCGGCGCCAGGGTGTCGGGCGGCGTCAGCAACGTCAGCTTCAGCTTCCGCGGCAACGAGCCGGTGCGCGAGGCGATTCACGCCGTGTTCCTCTACCACGCCATCAAGGCCGGCATGGACATGGGCATCGTCAACGCCGGCATGATCGGCGTCTACGACGAACTCGGCCCGCAGTTGCGCGAGCGCGTCGAAGACGTGGTGCTGAACCGCCGCCCCGACGCCACCGAACGTCTGCTCGAAATCGCCGAGCAGGTCAAGGGCGCGGCCAGGGACGACGGCGCCAAGCTGGCGTGGCGCGCCGGCGGGGTCGAGCAGCGCCTCGCGCACGCACTCGTGCACGGCATCAACGAATTCATCGTCGCCGACACCGAAGCGTGCTGGCAGGCCATCGCGGCCAAGGGCGGCCGCCCGCTGCACGTGATCGAGGGGCCGCTGATGGCCGGCATGAACCAGGTCGGCGAGCTGTTCGGCGCCGGCAAGATGTTCCTGCCCCAGGTGGTGAAGAGCGCGCGCGTGATGAAGCAGGCGGTGGCGCACCTGCTGCCTTACATCGAAGCGGAGAAGAAGGCGCTGCTCGACGCCGGCGGCGAGGCGAGGTCGAAGGGCAGAATCGTCATCGCCACCGTGAAGGGCGACGTGCACGACATCGGCAAGAACATCGTCACCGTCGTGCTCCAGTGCAACAACTTCGAAGTCATCAACATGGGCGTGATGGTGCCGTGCCAGGACATCCTGGCCAAGGCGCGCGTCGAGGGCGCCGACATCATCGGCCTGTCGGGGCTGATCACGCCGAGTCTCGAGGAGATGCAGCACGTCGCCGCCGAAATGCAGCGCGACGACTGGTTCCGCGTCAAGAAGATCCCGCTGCTGATCGGCGGCGCCACCACCAGCCGCGTGCACACCGCGGTGAAGATCGCGCCGCAGTACGACGGCCCGGTGGTCTACGTGCCCGACGCGTCGCGCTCGGTGGGCGTGTGTGCCGACTTGTTGTCGGACCAGCGCGCGACCAAGTTCATCGAGGATCTGCGCGCCGACTACGAGAAGGTGCGTGCGCTGCACGCGGCAAAGAAGCCGACGGTGCTGGTGTCGTTGGCCGAGGCGCGTGCCAACAAGACGCCCATCGACTGGGGCGCGTACGTGCCGCCGAGGCCCAGATTCATCGGCCGCCGTGTGTTTCGCAACCAGGACCTGGCCGAGATCGCCGCCTGCATCGACTGGGGTCCGTTCTTCCAGACCTGGGATCTGGCCGGCAGGTTTCCGGAGATCCTGCGCGACGAGATCGTCGGCGCCGAAGCCACGCGCGTGCTGAGCGACGGCAAGCGCCTGCTGCAGCGGCTGATCGAGGGACGCTGGTTGCAGGCGCACGGCGTGGTCGGGTTGTGGCCCGCCAATGCGGTGGACGACGACTGCATCGAGGTCTATGCCGACGAGTCGCGCAGCCAGGTGCTGCTGCGCTGGCGACCGCTGCGCATGCAGACCGAGCGCCCGGTGGTCGACGGCGTGCGCCGCCCCAACCGCTGCCTGGCCGACTTCGTCGCGCCGCGCGGCGTGCACGACGACTACGTGGGGCTGTTCGCGGTGACCGCGGGCATCGGCGTCGACAAGAAGGAGCAGCAGTTCCTGGCCGACCACGACGACTACAGCGCGATCATGCTGAAGGCCCTGGCCGATCGCCTCGCCGAGGCGTTCGCCGAACGGCTGCACCAGCGCGTGCGCACCGACCTCTGGGGCTATGCCGCCGACGAGGCCCTCAGCAACGACGAACTGATCGCCGAGAAATACCGCGGCATCCGGCCGGCGCCGGGCTACCCGGCGTGCCCCGACCACACGATCAAGCGCGCGATGTTCGAGGCGCTGCGGGCCGACGAGATCGGCATGGCGTTGACCGAGAGCCTGGCGATGATGCCGGCAGCCAGCGTCAGTGGGTTCTACCTCGCGCACCCGCAGGCCGCCTACTTCAACGTCGGGCGCATCGGGCGTGACCAGCTGCAGGCGTGGGCCGAGGCGCAGGCGATCGAACCGGCGCAAGCGCAGCGCGCCCTGGCGTCGGTCTTGTCGTAGACCAAGCGCAGGCGCGCGCAGCAGCCCGCCCCGGGCGCGCCGGCTAGCGTTCGGGCAGTGCGCGTCGCAACTGCACCGCTTCGCCGAGGTGGCCGGTGTCGATCACCGCCGCGCCGGCCGGGTCGGCGATCGTGCGCGCCAGCTTGATCACGCGGTGCAGGCTGCGTCCCGACCAGCCCATGTGAGCCGCCGCGCGCTGCGCGAACTGGCTGCTCGCCGTGCCGAGCGCGCAGTGTTCGTCGATCGGGGCTGGCGTCAACCCGGCATTCACCATGCCCAGGCGCTCGAGCTGTCGCAGGCGCGCGGCGGCCACGCGCCGCGCACGCGTTCGCGTGCTTTCTTGACCTCGGTGCCGGCGAGGCCGACCAGGGCGAAGCTGGGCAGGCCGTTTGCCAGGTGCAACTCGACCTGGACCTCGGGCGCGTCCAACCCGTCGATCGAGCGGCTGATCACCACCGCCAGGGCCATCGCGTGTTCCTCCCGGGTGCCGATTCTGCCCGGCGCCGGACAGGGCCCGGTTCGCACCGAGTCGGTGCCTCGCGGCGCCGGCTTTCACCGATTTGGTGCCGGGCCGGACGACTCTGCGTCGCCGCGATGCGTCGTGTTGGCGCGTAGCGGCCCCGACCCGATGGCATGGAAGCTGCAGTAAGCGGACGGCCTTTCTTTTCCCATCGTTGGCAAACCCGAAGACAGGAACCTTCAATGAAGACCACGACCACCCTACCCCTCGTTGCCCTGCTCGCGCTGGCTGCGACGCCCAGCTTCGCGCAGACCGAGTTGCCCTACGACTGGTCGTTCACTGCGAACGCCGGGCTGTTCAGCGAGTACCGGTTCCGCGGCATTTCGCAGACCGACAAGAAGCCGGCCTTCCAGGGTGGCTTCGACTTCAGCCACAAGTCGGGCTTCTACGTCGGCAACTGGAACTCCAACGTCGACGCGCTGCTGTACACCGGCGGCAACCTCGAGATGGATTTCTACGGCGGCTACAAGGGCAGCGTCGGCGACTTCAGCTACGACGGCGGCGTCCTGTACTACTACTACCCCGGCAGCGGTGCCGGTGGCAGCACCAAGATCGACAACACCGAGCTCTACATCAGCGGTGGCTGGGGACCGGTCTCGCTCAAGTACTCGTACGCGGTGAGCGACTTCTTCGGCGCCAAGGACTCCAAGGGTGCCTACTACCTCGACGGCACCGTGACCTTCCCGGTGACCAAGGAGCTCGCGCTGGTCGGCCACCTCGGCTACCAGGGCAACCTGAAGAACGGCGCAATCCTCACCGAGACGGACGGCAGCACGCACAACTCGCTCACCGACTGGAAGCTCGGGGTCACCTACGACCTGAAGGGCTGGTCGCTCGGCGCGGCCTACATCGACACCAACCGCAAGATCACGGGCGGCACGGCCGCCCTGGACAACAAGGACATCACCGGCAGCACGCTCGTGCTCTCGGTGAGCAAGAGCTTCTGACGCGCAGCAGGAGGAGAAGCACAATGAAGATGGTGACCGCGATCGTCAAGCCGTTCAAGCTCGACGAGGTGCGTGAAGCGCTCAGCGCCATTGGCGTGCAGGGCATCACGGTGACCGAAGTCAAAGGCTTCGGTCGGCAGAAGGGCCATACGGAGCTGTACCGCGGCGCCGAGTACGTGGTGGACTTCCTGCCCAAGGTGAAGATCGAGGCGGCCGTCGACGACGCGATCGTCGAACGCGTGATCGAGGCCGTCGAGGCGTCGGCGCGCACCGGCAAGATCGGCGACGGCAAGATCTTCGTCACTTCGCTCGAGCAAGTGGTTCGCATCCGCACCGGCGAGACCGGCAAGGACGCGCTGTAGAGCGCCCTGCACTTCCAACCGAAGACTCCAACATGAGAAAGCTCATCGCTTCCATCGCCCTCGGCCTCGCGCTGCTGGGCATCGCCGACCTCGCGTTGGCGCAAGCCGCGTCGGCACCTGCAGCGGCGGCCTCGGCCGCGGCTGCCGCCGATGCGGCGTCGGCCCCGGCGGCAGCCGCGTCGGCACCGACCATCAACAAGGGCGACACCGCGTGGATGCTGGTGTCGACGGCGCTCGTCATCATGATGAGCATCCCGGGCCTCGCGCTGTTCTACGGCGGCCTGGTGCGCAGCAAGAACATGCTGTCGATGCTGATGCAGGTGATGGTGACGTTCTCGCTGATCGTCGTCATCTGGTGCATCTACGGCTACAGCCTCGCCTTCACCGAAGGCAATCAGTTCTTCGGCGGCTTCGACAGGCTGTTCCTCAAAGGCCTGTTCGATCCGGTGGCCGGCGCGTTCACGCCCGGCGCCACCTTCAGCAAGGGCGTCGCGATTCCCGAGCTGGTGTTCGTCGCCTTCCAGGCCACGTTCGCCGCCATCACCTGCTGCCTGATTGTCGGCGCCTTCGCCGAGCGCATGAAATTCAGCGCGGTGCTGCTGTTCATGGTGCTGTGGTTCACCTTCGCCTACGCGCCGATCGCACACATGGTGTGGTTCTGGCCCGGCCCGGACGCCTACACGTCGAAGGAGATCGTCGATGCGACCAACGCCAAGGCCGGCATGATCTGGCAGTGGGGTGCGCTCGACTTCGCCGGCGGCACGGTGGTGCACATCAACTCGGCGGTCGCCGGCCTGGTGGGCGCCTTCATGGTCGGCAAGCGCGTCGGCTACGGCAAGGAGGCGATGGCCCCGCACAACCTGCCGCTGACGATGGTCGGTGCCGCGCTGCTGTGGGTGGGCTGGTTCGGCTTCAATGCCGGCTCGGCGCTCGAAGCCAACGGCACAGCCGCGCTCGCGTTCATGAACACCTTCAGCGCCACCGCGGCGGCGGTGCTGGCGTGGAGCATCGGCGAGACGCTGATGCGCGGCAAGGCATCGATGCTCGGTGCGGCGTCGGGCGCCGTGGCCGGTCTGGTGGCGATCACGCCGGCGGCGGGCAACGTGGGCCTGATGGGCGCACTGGTGGTCGGCGCGGTGGCCGGCTTCGCCTGCCTGTGGGGGGTCAACGGCCTCAAGAAGCTGCTCGGCGCAGACGATGCGCTCGACGTGTTCGGCGTGCACGGCGTCGGCGGCATCGTCGGCGCACTGCTCACCGGCATCTTCAATTCGCCCGCGCTCGGCGGCCCAAGCTTCGTCGACAGCTGGGTCACCGGCGAACTGGTGAAGCCCGAGAACTATTCGATCGCGTCGCAGGTGTGGACGCAGTTCAAGGCCATCGTCGTGACCATCGTCTGGTCGGGCGTGGTCGCCTTCATCGCCTACAAGATCGTCGACCTGGTGATCGGCCTGCGCGTCAGCGAGGAGGAAGAGCGCGAAGGTCTGGACATCACGTCGCACGGCGAAAGCGCGTACAGCAAGTAGCGAGTTGTCACCGTCGGACGAAAAGCGAGCTTGGGGCCGCCTGCGGGCGGCCCTTTTTTCTTCCGAGCGCGCGGCCGCAACGGGCGCGACGCGCGCAGGTCAGCGCTCGAACTTCGGGCTGATCAGGTTCTCGAACGAGAACACCTCGTCCCACTTCTGCTGAGTCAGCAGCTTGCGCTCCACGACGACGATGTCGTGCAGCGACTTGCCGGTCTCGTAGCCCTCGCGCGCGATCTCGGCGCACTGCTTGTAGCCGAGCGAGGGCTTCAGCACCGTGACGATGCCCAGCGAATTGAGCACCATGTCGCGCGCATGCTCGACGTTCGCGGTGATGCCGTCGACGCAGTGGGTACGCAGGCTGTCGACCGCGTTCTGCAAGGTGGCGATCGACGTGAACAGTGCAAACGTGATCACGGGCTCCATCACGTTGAGCTGCAGCTGGCCGGCCGATGCGGCCAGCGTCACGGTCAGGTCCAATCCGATGACGAGGAAGCCGACCTGGTTGACCACCTCGGGGATCACCGGATTCACCTTGCCCGGCATGATCGAGCTGCCGGGTTGCAGCTGCGGCAGGTTGATTTCGTTCAAGCCGCAGCGCGGCCCCGACGCCAACAGTCGGATGTCGTTGCAGATCTTGGTCAGCTTGGACGACGTGCGCTTCAGCACCCCCGACATCAGCACGTAGGCGCCGGTGTCCGACGTCGCCTCGACGAGATCGCCCGCAAGGATGAACTCGATGCCTGTCAGCTCGGACAGGTGGCGCGTCGCCAGCTCGGGATAGCCCGGCGCCGCGGTCACCGAAGTGCCGATCGCGGTGGCGCCGAGATTGATCTCGCGCAGCAGTGCGCGCACTTCGGCGACCCGCTGCACCTCTTCGCCGATGGTGGTCCCCCAGCCACGGAACTCGTGGCCGAGCGACATCGGCACCGCGTCCTGCAAGTGGGTGCGGCCCATCTTCAGCACCCGCTCGAACTCCTTGCCCTTGGCGTTGAATGCCTCCTGCAGCCGGCGCAGCGACTCGGCATAACCCGCCAGCCGCAGGATCAGCGCCAGCCGGAACGCCGTCGGATAGATGTCGTTGGTCGATTGTCCGAAGTTGACGTGGTCGTTCGGGCTGACGTGCTGGTAGTCACCCTTCGGGTGGCCGAGCTGCTCGAGCGCGAGGTTGGCGATCACCTCGTTGGCGTTCATGTTGGTCGACGTACCGGCGCCGCCCTGGATGAAGTCGGTCACGAACTGATCGCGCATCTCGCCGGCGATCAGGCGGTCGCAGGCGCCGACGATCGCGCCGGCGATGCGTGGGTCGAGCACGCCGAGGTCGCGGTTGGCCATCGCGGCGGCCTTCTTGACGTAGCCGAACGCCCGCACGAACTCCGGCTCCAGCGACATCGGAATGCCGGTGATGTGGAAGTTCTCCTTGCCGCGCAGCGTCTGCACCCCGTAGTACGCAGAGGCGGGGATCTCCTTCGCCCCCAGGAAGTCCCTTTCGATGCGGGTGGCCATGTGTCGCTCCTTGAGCCGTCGAACGCGCGGCGCGATTGTGCGCCGGCGTCGGTCGCCCGCCGCCCGGCCTGCACCGGCGCGGCCGGTGTGCCCCGCGGCCGGCGGCTCACGCGGTTGCGGGGCCTGCGCGTCGCGGTGGCGCCCTAGAATTGACGCCGTCCGCCCCCACCTGCGCCGAATGGTTCCGCACCTCGTCACCGCGCTCACCGGCCCGATCAACGAACTCGAACAGCGCATCCTGGAGTCGATGCCGGCCATCGAGCGCTGGTTCCGCCTCGAGTGGATGGAGCACACGCCGCCGTTCTACTGCTCGGTCGACATCCGCAACGCCGGCTTCAAGCTGGCACCGGTGGACACCAATCTGTTCCCCGGTGGCTTCAACAACCTGACGCCCGAGATGCTGCCGCTGGCGGTGCAGGCGGCGATGGCGGCGATCGAGAAGATCTGCCCCGAGGCGAAGAACCTGCTGCTGATTCCCGAGAATCACACGCGCAACACGTTCTACCTGATGAGCCTGCAGCGCCTGGTGCGCATCTTCCACCAGGCGGGCCTCAACGTGCGGCTCGGCACGCTCGACGCCGACGTCAAGGCACCGACCAGGCTGGCGTTGCCCGACGGAGACGAGCTGGTGCTCGAGCCGCTGCTACGCACGCGGGGCCGGCTCGGGCTGAAGGACTTCGATCCCTGCACGATCCTGCTGAACAACGACCTGTCCGCCGGCGTGCCGCGCGTGCTGCAGAACCTGCACGAGCAGTACCTGCTGCCGCCGCTGCACGCGGGCTGGTCGGTGCGGCGCAAGAGCCGCCATTTCGACAGCTACGAGGAGGTGGCCAAGAAGTTCGCCAAGCTGCTCGGCATGGACCCGTGGCTGATCAACCCGATGCATCTGCACTGCGGCGAAGTCGATTTCACGGCCAGCGAGGGCCTCGACTGCGTGCGCGGCAACGTCGAGGCGCTGCTGACCAAGATCCGTCGCAAATACAAGGAGTACGGCATCAACGAGAAGCCGTTCGTCGTCGTCAAGGCCGACAACGGCACCGGCGGCATGGGCATCATGAGCGTGCGCGACCTGAAGGACCTCGACGATCCCGACCGTCGCGCGCGCGGCAAGATGACCGTGACCAAGGAAGGCGCGCCGATCACCGAGGTGATCATCCAGGAGGGCGTGCCGACCTACGAGCGCATGAACGACGCGGTGGCCGAGCCGGTGGTCTACATGATCGACCGCTACGTGGTCGGTGGCTTCTACCGTGTGCATGCCGAGCGCGGCATCGACGAGAACCTCAACGCCCCCGGTTCGAGCTTCGTTCCGCTGGCGTTCGCCGACAGTCACCATCTGCCGCGACCCGGCGAGAAGCCCGGCGTCAGCGCACCCAACCGCTTCTACATGTACGGCGTCCTCGGGCGCCTCGCCATGCTGGCGGCGAGCTACGAACTCGAGGCCACCGATCCCGAGGCCGAAGCCGAGGCCTGAGCCGGACACGCGGGCACAATAGCCGCTTTGCGTCGAAGGCCCGTGTCCGAACGGGCCGCAGCGCTTGAGCAACGCTTCCGCCCACCGCAGCCCCGCTGCCGTCGCCGCGCTGACGCTGTCCGCCCTCGGGGTGGTGTACGGCGACATCGGCACCAGCCCGCTGTACACGCTGCAGCTGATCTTCGAGGGCGGCCACGTGCCGGTGTCGCCCGCCAACGTGCTCGGCGTGCTGTCGCTGATCTTCTGGACGATGACCGTCATCGTCTCGATCAAGTACGTGTTGCTGATCCTGCGCGCCGACAACCACGGCGAGGGCGGCCTGATCGCGATGCTGGCGCTGGCCACCACCGCGGTGCTAGACCGGCCGCCGCTGCGTCGCGCGTTGATGGTGGTGGGCTTGTTCGGCACCGCGATCTTCTATGGCGACGGCGTCATCACGCCCGCGATCACGGTACTGGGCGCGGTCGAGGGCCTGGGCGTGATCGCCCCCGCGCTGCACAACTGGGTGCCGCCGGTCGCGCTGGCTGTGATCGTGGCGCTGTTCGCGGTGCAGCGCTTCGGCACCGGACACATCGGCCGCGCGTTCGGGCCGATCACGCTGGTGTGGTTCATCACCCTGACGCTGCTCGGCCTGCCGCACATCGCGGAGCGCCCCGAGGTGCTGCAGGCGCTGAACCCGATGGTCGCCGTCGGCTTCTTCACCGAGCACAAGCTGATCGCGTTCGTGATGCTCGGCGCGGTGGTGCTGTGCGTCACCGGTGGCGAGGCGCTGTATGCCGACATGGGCCACTTCGGCAAGCTGCCGATCCGCATCGCCTGGTACGGGCTGGTGATGCCCTCGCTGGTCATCAACTACTTCGGCCAGGGCGCGCTGCTGCTGACCCGGCCCGATGCGGTGAGCAACCCCTTCTACCTGATGGCACCGCCCTGGGCGCAGTTGCCGCTGCTGGTCCTGGCAACGCTGGCCGCGGTGATCGCATCGCAGGCGCTGATCTCGGCGGCGTTCTCGGTGACCAAGCAGGCCATCCAGCTCGGCCTGCTGCCGCGCATGGTGATCCGCCACACCTCGGTGCGCGACACCGGGCAGATCTACGTGCCGGCGGTGAACTGGGGGCTGTTCGCCTTCATCGTGCTGGCGGTGGTGGTGTTCAAGTCGTCGTCGGCGCTCGGCTCGGCCTACGGCATCGCCGTGACGCTCGACATGACGATCACCACCGTGATGACGTTCTTCGTCATCCGCTACGGCTGGAAGTACCCGCTGGTGCTGTGCCTGCTGGCCACCGGGTTCTTCTTCGTCGTCGACGTCACGTTCTTCCTCTCGAACATGCTCAAGCTGCTCGCCGGCGGATGGTTCCCGATCGTCATCGGCATCGGCATGTTCATGCTGATGCTGACCTGGAAGCAGGGCCGCAAGCTGATGAGCGACCGCCTGCGCGACGATGCGATCGAGCTCAAGGGATTTCTCGACGCGGTGTTCGTCAGCCCGCCGACGCGGGTGGCCGGCACCGCGGTGTTCCTGGTCGCCGAGCCGGGCTTGACGCCGAACGCCCTGATGCACAACCTCAAGCACAACAAGGTGCTGCACGAGCACAACGTGTTCGTCACGGTCAAGCACCACGAGGTGCCGTGGATCGGCTTCGACCGACGGCTGAGCATCGAACCGCTGGGCCACAGCTGCTGGCAGGTGACGTTGAACTTCGGCTTCAAGAACGACCCCGACGTGCCCGAGGCGCTGGCCCTGCTGGCCGACCGCGGTGTCCCGCTGCCGGCGATGGACACCAGCTACTTCCTCAGCCGTGACATCGTGATGCCCGCGCTCGGCAGGGGCATGGCGCTGTGGCGCGAGAAGCTGTTCGCCAGCATGCACCGCAACGCCGCGGCGGCGGCGGACTTCCTCAATCTGCCGAGCAACCGCATCGTCGAGCTGGGCGCCAAGATCGAGATCTGAGCCCCGGCCGTCTGGCGGCCGCCCCCTGAGGGGGCTCGAACCGCGACCGGGAGACCCGGATCGCGATTCGGCCTGGCCCTGAGCGATCGCCCCTGGTCGCCTGCGGCGACCTGTCCCAGGGGGCCAGAGGAACAAATAGCCCGTGCGGTGCTGCATTTGCGCGTTGCCCGACAATCGGCGCATGAGCCTGCTCTTCGTCGCCGACCCGCTGGAGGCGTTCAAGACCTACAAGGACACCACCTTCGCGATGATGCGCGAGGCGGCGCGGCGCGGCCACGAGCTGTGGGCCTGCGAGGCGAGTGATCTGGTGTGGCGCAAAGGCGCCCGCGTGGTGGCGCGCCGGGCGCGCGCGATCACGCTGACCGGCGATGCCGAGCGCTGGTTCGACGTGGTGTCCGAGCGCGAGCTGGCGCTGGCCGACGCGCGCGCGGTGCTGATGCGCAAGGACCCGCCGTTCGATGCCGAGTACTTCTACGCCACCCACCTGCTGCAGCAGGCCGAGCGCGAAGGCGCGCGCGTGTTCAACAAGCCAGCGGCGCTGCGTGACCACCCCGAGAAGCTGGCGATCCTGGAGTTTCCGCAGTGGATCCCGCCGACGCTCGTCACGCGCAGCGAGCAGGCGGTGCGCGCCTTCCACGCCGAGCACCAGGACATCATCGTCAAGCCGCTCGACGGCATGGGCGGGATGGGCATCTTCCGGGTCGGTGCCGACGGCATGAACCTCGGTGCGATCGTCGAGACCATCGGCGGCCACGGCACGACCACGGTGATGGTGCAGCGGTTCCTGCCCGAGATCGTGCACGGCGACAAACGCATCCTGCTGATCGACGGCGAGCCGGTGCCGCATTGCCTGGCGCGCATCCCGCAGGGTGGCGAGGTGCGGGGCAACCTGGCGGTCGGCGGCAAGGGCGTCGCGCAACCGCTGAGCGCGCGCGACCGCGAGATCGCGCAGGCGCTGGGCCCGGTGCTGCGGGCGCGGGGGCTGCTGCTGGTGGGGCTCGACGTGATCGGCGACCACCTCACGGAGATCAACGTCACCAGCCCGACCTGCTTCCAGGAGATCGCGCAGCAGAGCGGGTTCGACGTCGCGCGCGTGTTCGTCGACGCGCTCGAGCGTGCGCTGGCGTCGTGAGCGGCGGCGCCGAGTCATCGCCCGCGTTCTGGCAGGGCGACGCCTTCGATGCCGTGCTCGAGGCGCAGCTGCTGACGCCGCGCCTGCGCCTGGAGCCGCAGTGCGAGTCACACGCCGAGGGCCTGTTCCCCTTGCTGGCAGACCCGCGGCTGTACGAACACATTCCGCTCGAGCCGCCTGCGTCGCTGCCGGCGCTGCGTGAGCGCCTGTCGCGCCTGAGCGCGCGGCGCTCGCCCGACGGCCGCGAGCTCTGGCTCAACTGGGTGATGTGCGACGCGCGCAGCGGCGTGTATGTCGGCCGGGTGCAGGCCACCGTGCGCGCCGGCCGGCCGGCCTACCTGGCCTATGAAGTGTTCCCCGCGCACTGGCATCGCGGCTTCGCCACCGAGGGCTGCACGCGGGCGATGCAATGGCTGATCGACGAACTGCACGTCGACGGCTTCATGGCCGAGGTCGACACGCTCAACACCGCGTCGCTGCGGCTGCTCGAACGACTCGGCTTCCAGCGCACGGCGTTTCGCGCGGCCGCCGACACCTTCAAGGGCCGCGTCAGTGACGAGTGGACCTGCCGGCTCGATGCCGCCGCTTTCGAGCGGCGCGTCGCCGCCGCGGGACGGCGATGACGCACCGCATTCCTCCGCGCGCGCTGGCGCTGCTGGTGATCCTCACGCTGGTGTGGGGCACCAACTGGCCGCTGTTTCCGTTGGCCACGCGCGAGGTATCGGTGTGGACGTTCCGCGCGGTGTCCGTGTTCATCGCGGGCGCCGCGCTGCTGATCGCCGCGCGAGTGCGCGGCCAGTCGCTGACGATCGAGCGGCGCCATTGGCGCACGATCGTCGTCGCCACCTTCTTCTACCTGGTGGTGTGGAACATCGCGAGCACCTACTCGGCGCTGCTGATCCCGTCGGGGCAGTCGGCGGTGCTCGGCTTCACGATGCCGCTGTGGTCGGCGCTGATCGCGTGGGCCGTGCTCGGCGAGCGCTTGAGTGGCCGCCTGGTCCTGGCCATCGCGCTCGGTGGTGTCTCGGTGACTCTGCTGATGTGGAAGAGCTTCCCGGTCTACGCGCAGGCTCCGCTCGGCCTGGCGCTCGGCCTGCTGGCCGGCGTCGGCTGGGCGATCGGTACGCTGATCCTGCAGCGCGGACGGGTCGACGTGCCGGCCACCGTGCTCACCGGCTGGCAGTTGCTGATCACCGCGCTGCCAATCGCGATCGGCGCGCTGCTGCTGGGTGACCACCGGTGGTTCGTGCCGTCGTGGCAGTCGATCGTGCTGATCGGCTACATCGCGCTGGTGCCGATGAGCATCGGCAACCTGTGCTGGTTCTCGATCGTCGGCCTGCTGCCGGCGCCGGTGGCGGGCCTGTCGTCGATCCTGGTGCCGGTGGTGGCGATGATCGCCGGCGCGCTGCTGCTCGGCGAGCCGCTCGGTCCGGTGCAATGGCTGGCCATGGCCTGCAGCGTGGGTGCGCTGTCGCTGGCGCTGTTCAGGCCCGCGCCGCGCCCGCCGTCGGCCGAGCTGGCCTAGGGGCGGCTCGCGCCGGTGCGAGGCTGACGGCCGCGCAGCCAGCCGTCGGGCGACGCCGCCGACGGGTGCATGCGGCTGACGATCAGGCCGCCCTGCAGGTACAGCGCGTTGAGCAGGCGCATGGCGCGCTCGCGGTCGAGCCCGGGCCAAGACGCCATGTCGCGCAGGTTGCGGGTGCGCCGGCGCAGGCGATCGATCGCGGTGCCGAGGATGCTCGGCATCTCCAGGCCGCGCAGGCTGACGCCGGGCGCGACGCGGTAGGCGGCGATGCCGTCGATCTCGGGCAGCAGCCGGTCGCGCGCGCCGCGCAGCGCCATCTCCCACAGCAGCGGCGCCAGCGGCGAGTACATCTGCGACTCGCCGACCAGCGACGCGTCGCGGTGGCCCGGGGCGCGCAGCATCGCCGGCTCGACCTGCATCACCTGCAGTTCGCTCAGGCGGCTGGCCAGGAACTGCGGCATCGCCACCGGGCAGTGCACCAGGCGTTCGGCCGGGAACAGGGTCAACGGCACCACGCGGTCGGTCCACTGCAGGTTCACAGTCAGCGGGTACCCGTGACGCAGGCAGGCGGCCAGCACATCGAGGAGTTCGCTCTGCTGGCCGTTTCGCTCGAAGCGCTCCAGGTCCTGCATCAGCGAGGGCGACAGCGAGCTCAGCCGGGTCGACGTGGCGTCGACGCTACCCACGCGGACCAGGTCGTCCAGGTACCGCTGGAAGGCGCTCACCCGCATCAGATCGGGTTCGCCGAGGGGTAGGGTCGACTGGAACATCGTTTGGAGCGGAATGTTACAACCCCGTGGCAGCCTTCGGCACGCGATGTGCTGTGGAAAATGCGGCCTGATTGCGCAAACCCTCGCGGGCGCGCTCGAAGGCCCGCCAAAAGCGCGCATCCTGCGCGCTGGCGAAGTTGACCCGCATCAACGTGCTGGGGCGCGCCGGCACGTGGAACAGCCGCCCTGGCGCTACCAGCCAGCCGTCGGCGGCCATGTGCACCGCCAGCGGCTCGGTGTCGAGGCCGGTCTCCAGCCAACCGAACAACCCCTGCGGCTCGGCAGCGAAGCGGCAGCCGGCATCCTGTGCCAGGCGGACCACCCGCGTGCGGGCCGCCGCCAGTCGCGTCGCCACCCGCTCCGCATGGCGGCGCAGCAGCCCCTGGTCGAGGCACCAGGCGACCGCACGCTCCAGCACGGCCGGCGTGGTCAGCGAGCTGAGCAGCTTGGTGTCGATGATGCGCTCGACCAGTGCAGGTGGCGCCGCGAGTGCACCGACCCGCCAGTTGGGGGCCAGGATCTTCGAGAAGCCGGTGACGTAGATCGTGCGCCGCAGGCCGTCGAGGGCAGCCAGCCGTGGCGCGTGCGGCGGCGCCAGCCAGGCGTAGGTGTCGTCCTCGACCAGGATCAGGTCGTGCGCCTCGGCCAGCTGCAGCACCTGGTGGGCAGCGGCCAGCGACAGCATGGCGCCGGTCGGGTTGTGCAGCACCGACACCGTCACGTACAGCCGTGGCCGGTGGGTCGCGATCAGCTCGCGCATCACCGCGAGGTCGGGCCCCGCCGCGCCGCGCGGCACCGGCAGCAGGCGCATGCCCATGCCGGTGAGCCGTGCATGCTCCACCGCCCAGCCGGGGTCGTCGACCAGCACGGCGTCGCCCGGCTTGAGCAGCGTGCGGGCGATGATGTCCAGCGCGTGGGTCGCGCCGACCGAAGTGACGATCTGTGCGCTGTCGCAGGCGATGCCCAG
>DATJYZ010000317.1:0-20011 GCA_035499355.1 Burkholderiaceae bacterium
CGTGACGGCGCTCGCGCTGGTGGCCTGCGGCGGCGGCACGGCGGAGCAGGAAGCGCCGGCCGCGACCACCCTGTCGGACCAGGCCGCGCTCGGCGAGCTGATCTTCAAGGACGTGTCGCTGTCGGCCTCCGGCCGTCAGGCATGCGCCACCTGCCACGTCGAGAGCAACGCCCATGCGCCCGACAACGCGTTGCCGGCGCAGTTCGGCGGGCCACTGATGGACCAGCAAGGCCGCCGCAGCGCACCGTCGGTGCGCTACCTGGCGTTCAACACCGCGTTCTTCTTCGACGGCGAAGGCACGCCCACCGGCGGCTTCTTCTGGGACGGCCGCGACGCGTCGCTGCAGGCGCAGGCGCACGAGCCGTTCCTCAACCCGGTGGAGATGGCCAATGCCTCGGTCGCCGACGTGGTGGCCAAGCTCGCGCTCGCGCCGTATGCGGCGCAGTTCCAGCGCGTCTACGGCGCCGACATCCTGTCGCGCCCGGCCGACGCCTTCGACCGCATGGCGCTGGCGCTGCAGCGCTATCAGCTCGAAGACGTCGAGTTCCGCCCTTTCACCAGCAAGTACGACGAGTTCCTGCGCGGCAAGGCGCAGCTCAGCGCCCAGGAGCAGCGCGGTCTGGCGCTGTTCAGCTCGCCGACCAAGGGCAACTGCGCCGGCTGCCACCCCGCGGCCAAGGGCGCCGACGGCAGCTTCCCGCTGTTCACCGACTTCACCTACGACAACCTGGGGCTGCCGCGCAACACGGCGCTGACGCTGAACGCCGACCCGACCTACTTCGACCTCGGCTTGTGCGCGCGGCCCAGCGGCGACCTTGCCGCGCGCACCGACCTGTGCGGTGCCTTCAAGGTGCCCTCGCTGCGCAACGTGGCACGGCGCCAGGTGTTGTTCCACAACGGCGTCTTCAACTCGCTGAAGACCGCGCTCACCTTCTACGTGCAGCGCGATACCAACCCGGAGAAGTGGTATCCGCTCAAGCCCGACGGCAGCGTCGACAAGTTCAACGACCTTCCCGAGGGCTACAAGGTCAACGTCAACACGACCGAGGTTCCCTACAACCGCAGGCTCGGCGACGTGCCCGCGCTGAGCGATGCCGAGATCGACGACGTCATCGCGTTCCTGCAGACGCTGAGCGACGGCTACGTGCCGTGACGCCCGGCCACAACCAATCGTTCACCACGAGGGAGCCCGCCGTGTTGCCTAGCCTTCGACCGTCGCGCATCGCCAGCGTGCTGGTGCTCGCCGTGGCGGTCACCTGCGCGCAGGGCCAGACGCCGACACCCACCGAGGCCGAGCTCGCGCGCAAGCTCGATCAGCTGGCCGCCGAACTGGCGGCGGTCAAGGCGCAGCTCGCCACCTTGCAGCAGCAACGCGCCGCGCAGGCGGCGCAGTCGCCGGGGACCGCCGCGCAGACGGCGCAAGCACCTGCGAGCGCCGCATCGGCACCGCCCGGCAGTGCAGCGTCCGCGCAGCCGCCCGCGGCGCCGATAACCGCCGAGGCCGCGGCCGCGGGCGGGCCGTCCACCGTGCTCTCGGGTTATGCCGAGATCAACTACAACCGGCCGACGCAGCAAACCGAGAACGCGCAGGCCGACCTCCGGCGCTTCGTGCTCGGCATGCAGCACCGCTTCAGTCCGACCACCAAGATGGTCGGCGAGATCGAGGTCGAGCACGGCGTCAGCTCGGCCGACGACCCCGGCGAGGTCGAGATCGAGCAGGCCTACATCGAACACCAGCTCGGCCGCACCTGGGGCGTGCGCGGCGGCCTGTTCCTGATTCCGGCGGGCCTGCTCAACGAGAACCACGAGCCCACCGCCTACTACGGCGTCGAGCGCAACTTCGTCGAGACCGCGATCATCCCGACCACCTGGCGAGAAGGCGGCGTGCAGTTCGTCGGCCAGTTCGACAACGGCATCACGCTGCAGACCGGCATCTCGACCGGCTTCGACATCAACAAGTGGGACGCCACCTCGACCGAGGGCCGGGAGTCGCCGCTCGGCTCGATTCACCAGGAAATGGCGCTGGCCAAGGCGCGCGACCTGTCGTTGTTCGGCGCCGTCAACTGGCGCGGCATGCCGGGCGTGCTGGTGGGCGGCAGCGTGTTCAGCGGCAACGCGACGCAGGGTCAGGTGCCGACCACGTCGCGCGTCACGCTGTGGGACGCGCACGCGCGTTGGACGCCGGGGCGCTGGGATCTCAGTGCGCTCTACGCCCGCGGCACGATCTCCGACACCGCGGCGCTGAACGCGCCGCTGGTCGGCAACCCGACGCTGATCCCGAGCGCCTTCGACGGCTACTACGTGCAGGGCGCCTACAAGGTGTGGAGCCGCCAGGACTACGCGCTGTCGCCGTTCGTGCGCTGGGAGCGCTTCAACACCGGCAAGAGCTACGCCGACCTCGGCCCCGGCCTGACGCCGCCGGCGCTGCCCACCGAGACGGTGTGGACCGCCGGCGCCAACTTCCAGGTGACGCCCGGCGTCGTGGTGAAGGCCGACTACCAGTGGTTCAGCGTCAACAAGAACAGCAACCGCTTCGACCTCGGGCTGGGCTGGAGTTTCTGATGAGCGGCTTCACGCCGGCCTCCAACAGCGTGGTGGTGACCCTCACCACCGCACTGGCGCTGGCGCCGACCGCGGCGTTCGCGGTCGACTACCTGAGCGCCGACGAGGCGGCCAAGCTGATGTTTCCGCAGGCCGACCGCTTCGAGCCGCGCACTTTGGCGTTCGATGCCGAGCAACTGCAACGCCTGCAGGCGGCTGGCGTGTCGCCACGCTCGGCGCGCTGGCAGGTGCGCGTCGCACAGCGCGACGGCGCGACGCTCGGCTACGTGGTGGTCGACGACGTGATCGGCAAGTTCGAGTTGATCACCTATGCGGTGGGCATCGGCAGCGACGGCGCGGTCCGCCAGGTCGAGGTGCTCTCGTACCGCGAGAGCCACGGCCACGAGATCCGGCTGCCGGCTTGGCGCAGGCAGTTCGTCGGCAAGGACGCGTCGGCGCCGCTGCGCGTCGGCGAGGACATCGCCAACATCAGCGGCGCCACGCTGAGCTGCAGCCACGTCACCGAGGGCATCAAGCGGATCGTGACGGTGATCGAGCTGGCGCGCCACGCGGGGTCGCTGGCATGAACACGCCGGGCCGCTTCCCGCAGCGAATCCCGGAGCCCGCCGTGCGCAGGGTGGTCCAGTGAACGCGACCCCGCAGCGCACGGTACGGCGGGCGCGGCCGCTGCTCGGCACGCTGGTCGAGGTGGGTGTCTGCGGCGCCGCGGACGACATCGCGTTCGCGTGGTGCGATGCCGCGTTCGCGGCCATCGCCGGCGTGCAGCGACAGCTGTCGCGCTTCGACGCCGCCAGCGACGTCGCGCGCTTCAACGCAATGGCCGCCGGTGGCTGGCTCGACGTTCAGGCGGACACCGCCGTCGTGCTGGATGCCGCGCGGCAGCTGTTCGACGGCAGCGGCGGTGCGTTCGACATTTCGCTCGGCAGCGGCGGCTGGCGGCTGCACGAGCGGCGATTGCACAAGCTGCACGACGCGGCGCACATCGACCTCGGTGGCATCGGCAAGGGCCACGCGGTCGACCGCGCGGTGCAGGCGCTGCGCGCCGCTGGCGCCGCCGGCGGCTGGGTCAACGCCGGCGGCGACCTGCGCAGCTTCGGCGCCGCGACGGTCGCCTTGCAATTGCGCGACGAGCGGCGCGGTGGCGTGGTCGAGTTCGGCCGTCTGCACGATGGCGCGTTTGCCACCAGCCACTTCGGCGACGGCACCCGCTCGCAGCTGAGCGCGACGTCGGCGTCGACGCAGGCGCACGTCAGCGTCGCCGCACCCAGCTGTCTGCTGGCTGACGCGTTGACCAAGGTGGTGGCTGCCACCACCGACGCGAATCACCCGCTGCTGGCGCGCTCGGGCGCGCGTGCGTGGCTGCATTGAGGGCGCGATGGTCCGGCATGGATCGCTCCACCTGCCGCCGCACCAGCGCGTGCTGGTGCACGCCAGCGGCTGGCTGTTGCTGGCCAGCGGCGTGGTCTGGCTCGGCGTGCACTACCTCGGCGGCGCCGGCGCGGGCCAACTGCCGCATCCGCTGGAGTCGTGGCTGATGCGCACGCACGCGCTCGCCGCCTGGGTGGGCGCCTTCACGCTCGGCGCCATCGCGGCGCATCACATCCCGCGTGGCTGGCACAGCACGCTGCGCCGGCGCGCGGCCGGCCAGCGCCGGCTCGGCCTCGCGCTGTGCGCGATGGCGCTCGCGCTGGTGCTCAGCGGCTATGCGCTGATGTACTGGGTGCCCGAGCCGTCTCACGCCGCCTGGGGCTGGGCGCACAGCATGGTCGGCATCGCGATGGCCGCGGTGCTAATCGTGCACGGCAGCGGCGTGCTGCACCGGAGGCCGGCGTGACGGCGGTGGTCGCCCTCACCGACCTCGCCAACGGCGCGCATGGCGTGATCGAGCGCGTGCAGGCCGTCGGCGAGCTGGTCGACGCCGCCACCGTGCAGCGCCTCAACGAGCTGGGCTTCCTGCCCGGAGAACCGGTGCGCGTGATGCAGCGCGGTCCCGGCGGCCGCGAGCCGATCGCCGTGCAGGTGGGCGACACGCTGTTCGCGTTGCGCTGGGTCGAGGCACGCTGCGTCGACGTGCGGGCGGAGACGGGCGATGTCTGACCTCTCGACGCCGGCCCGCCTGAGCCTGCAGCCCGGCGCCACCGTCGCGCTGGTGGGCAACCCCAACTGCGGCAAGACGGCGCTGTTCAACCTGCTGACCGGCGCGCGCCAGAAGGTGGCCAACTACGCCGGCGTCACGGTCGAGCGCAAGGCCGGCACCGCGCGTCTGGGCAACGGCGTCAACCTGCAGGTGATCGACCTGCCGGGAACCTACAGCCTGACGCCGGCCACGCCCGACGAGCGCATCACGCTCGAGGTGATCGAAGGCCGGCGCGTCGGCGAGGCGCAGCCGGACCTGATCGTCGCCGTGGTCGATGCCACCAACCTGCGCATGAACCTGCGCCTCGTGCTCGAGCTCAAGCAGCTCGGCCGACCGATGCTGGTGGCGCTCAACATGGCCGACGTCGCCGAGGCCAAAGGGTTGGCGATCGACACGCAGCGCCTGGCCGCCGAGCTTGGCTGCCCGGTGGTGCAGACGGTGGCGGTGCGCCACAACGGCCACGCCGCGCTGCTGGAGCTGCTCGCCGCGCGCGAACTGCCGGCACCGCAGCAGCCCGCGGTGAGCACCCCAGCGATGCTGGCGTCGCACGACCCGGCGACGCTGCAGCTCGAGGTGCGGCGCATCCTCGCGGTGGCGGCACCGCGCGCGATGCAGGTCGATCGCTTCCAGCATCGCCTCGACGCTGTGGTGATGCACCCGGTGTGGGGCCTCGCGCTGCTGGCGGTGGCGCTGTTCCTGATCTTCCAGGCGGTGTTCTCGTGGGCTACCGTGCCGATGGACGCCATCAAGGCGGCGATGGCCGGCCTGGGCAAGCTGGTGACGGCGTCGATGGCCGACGGCCCGCTGCGCAGCCTGCTGGTCGACGGCGTCATCGCGGGCGCCGGCAGCGTGCTGGTGTTCCTGCCGCAGATCATCATCCTGTTCTTCTTCATCCTGCTGCTCGAGGACTCGGGCTACCTGCCGCGCGCGGCGTTCCTGCTCGACACGCTGATGGGCAAGGTGGGGCTGTCTGGGCGCGCTTTCATCCCGCTGCTGTCGAGCTTCGCCTGCGCGATTCCGGGCATCATGGCCACGCGCACCATCGCCAACCCGCGCGACCGGCTGGTGACGATCCTGATCGCGCCGCTGATGACGTGCTCGGCGCGCCTGCCGGTGTACGCGTTGCTGATCGGTGCCTTCGTGCCCGAGCGCGCGGTGGGCCCGTTCAACCTGCGCGGGCTCACGCTGTTCGCGCTCTACGTGGCCGGCGTGCTGTCGGCGATGGCGGTGGCGTGGGTGCTGAAGCGGCGCTGGCTCAAGAGCCGCTACCAGCCGCTGATGCTCGAGCTGCCGCCGTACCGCCTGCCCGGCCTGCGCAACCTGGCGATCGGGTTGCTCGAACGCGCGCGCATCTTCCTGCGCCGCGTCGGCGGCATCATCTTCGCGCTGATGGTGGTGCTGTGGTTCCTGTCGAGCTTTCCGGCGCCGCCCGACGGTGCGACCGGCCCTGCGATCCAGTACTCGATCGCCGGCTGGCTCGGCCAGGGGCTGCAGCACGTGTTCGCGCCGATCGGCTTCAACTGGCAGATCTCGATCGCGCTGGTGCCCGGGCTGGCGGCACGCGAAGTGGCCGTGGGCGCGCTCGGCACCGTGTACGCGTTGTCGGCGGCCGGCGACGAGGTGGCGCAGAGCCTGACCCCGGTGATCGCGCAAACCTGGTCGCTGGCCACGGCGTACGCACTGCTCGCGTGGTACGTGTTCGCGCCGCAGTGCCTGTCGACGCTGGTGGTCGTCAAGCGCGAGACCAACAGCTGGCGTTACCCTCTCATCATGGCGGGCTACCTGTTCGCACTGGCCTACGTGGCGGCGTTCGTCACCTACCGCGTCGCGCTGGCGCTTGGAGCCGGAGGATGACGGCGCAGTGGGTGGCGGTGGCGATCATCGTGCCGCTGTGCGCGCTGTATGCCGCGTGGCTGTTGATGGGCGCCACGGCGCGGCGCCGCGTCGCGGCCTGGCTCGCGACGTGGCCGCTGCCCGCCGCGTGGCGACGCCGCCTCGTGCAACCGCCGCAATCGATCGTGCGCGTGCATCGCCGCCGCTGAGCCAACCGTCGAGTTGGCTCGGCGAGCTTGCGCGGCGTCAAGGCGACGCACGCGCATGCTGGCCATCATCGCCGCCACCTTCCACGGCGCGCGAGATGTCGACGCAAGTGCTCTTGATCCAGGGCCATCCGGATGCGGCCGGCGGCCATCTGTGCCACGCGCTGGCGCAGGCGTACGCCGATGGCGCGCGCGAGGCCGGCCACGACGTGCGCACGCTCGGCGTCGCGCAGCTCGACTTTCCGCTGCTGCGCAGCCAACACGCCTGGACGCACGAGCCGGTGCCGCCGGCGCTCGTACCGGCGCAGGACGCGATCCGCTGGGCCGACCACCTGGTGATCTTCTTTCCGCTGTGGCTGGGCGGCATGCCGGCGCTGTTGAAGGGGTTCTTCGAGCAGATCGCGCGCGAGGGCTTCGCCTTCGCCCGCGAAGACGGCAACCCGATGGGCCACAAGCTGCTGAAGGGCCGCTCGGCACGCCTGGTGGTCACGATGGGCATGCCGGCGCCGGTGTACCGCTACTATTTCCGCGCGCACAGCATCAAGGCGCTGGAGCGCAACATCCTGGGTTTCGTCGGCATCGCGCCGATCGACGAGACGCTGATCGGCATGGTCGAGAGCCTCGACGACGCGGCGCGCGGCAAGTGGTTCGCCAAGCTGCGCGAGCTGGGGCGCCAGGCGCGCTGACCGTCGCCCGCCGCAGTTCGCGATCCCGGGCGCCCCAGCGCCGTGCGCCGCAGGCGCTACGGTACGATTGCCCCCCGTCGCGGCGCTCAGGGCCGCCTTCGTGGAGCCCCATCGTGCTGGTCGTCTGCCTCGATCTCGAAGGCGTGCTGGTGCCCGAGATCTGGATCGCGTTCGCCGAGCGCACCGGCATCGCGGCGTTCCGCCGCACCACGCGCGACGAGCCTGACTACGACAAGCTGATGCGCTCGCGCATCGCGCTGCTGGAGCAGCACGGCCTGAGGCTGCCCGACATCCAGCGCGTGATCGGCGGCATGCAGCCGCTGCCGGGCGCGCGCGCCTTCCTCGACGACCTGCGGGCGCGCTACCAGGTGTTGATCCTGTCGGACACGTTCTACGAATTCGCCGACCCGTTGATGCAGCAACTCGGCCGGCCCACGCTGTTCTGCCACCGGCTGGTCGCCGATGCCGACGGCCGCGTCGTCGACTACCGGCTGCGCCAACCCGATCAGAAGCGCCAGGCGGTGCTGGCGTTGAAAGGGCTGAACTTCACCGTCATCGCCGCCGGCGACTCGTACAACGACACCGCGATGCTCGGCGCGGCCGACGCCGGCTTCTTCATCCACCCGCCGGAGTCGATCGTCGCGCAGTTCCCGCAGTTCGCGGTCACGCGCTCGTTCGACGAACTGAGGGCCGCGCTCGACGGCGCGGCCGCGCGTCTGCAGCGCTGACACCGCCATGGCGACCGACGCGATCGAGCTGCTGGCCCCGGCGCGCGACGCCGACGTCGGCATCGAGGCGGTGAACCACGGCGCCGACGCGGTGTACATCGGCGGGCCGGCGTTCGGCGCGCGCGACAAGGCGCCCAACGCGCTGCCCGAGCTCGAGCGACTGGTGCGCCACGCGCACCGCTACCACGCGCGCATCTACGTCACGCTGAACACCATCCTGCGCGACGACGAGCTCGAGGTCGCGCGCCGCCAGGCGTGGGATCTGTACGACATCGGCGTCGACGCGCTGATCGTGCAGGACATGGGGCTGCTGCAGATCGACCTGCCGCCGATCCAGCTGCACGCCAGCACGCAGTGCGACACGCGCACACCGGAGAAGGCGCGCTTCCTGCAGGACGTGGGCTTCTCCAAGATCATCCTGGCGCGCGAGCTGTCGCTCGACCAGATCCGCGCGGTGCGCGCGCAGGTCGAGCGGGCGACCCTGGAGTTCTTCATCCACGGCGCGCTGTGCGTCGCCTACTCGGGGCAGTGCTTCATCAGCCACGCCCACACCGGCCGCAGCGCCAACCGCGGCAGCTGCTCACAGGAATGCCGGCTGCCGTACACGGTGACCGACTCGGCCGGCCGCGTGATCGCGCACGAGAGGCACGTGCTGTCGATCAAGGACAACGACCAGAGCGCCAACCTCGCGGCGCTGGTCGACGCCGGCGTGCGCAGCTTCAAGATCGAGGGCCGCTACAAGGACCTCGGCACCGTCAAGAACGTCACCGCGCACTACCGGAAGCTGCTCGATGCGCTGCTCGAGGCCCGCAACGACCTGCGGCGTGCGTCGTCGGGGCACACGCGCTTCACCTTCGCGCCCGATCCGCAGCGCAACTTCAACCGCGGCGCCACCGACTACTTCGTCAACGGCCGCACCGACGACCTCGGCGCGTTCGACAGCCCCAAGCACGCCGGCCTGCCGATCGGCCACGTGGCGCGCGTGACGCCGACGCACGTCGAGATCGAACTCGACGACGACACGCTGGCGCTCGCCAACGGCGATGGCCTGACGCACTTCGATCTGCAGAGCAACCTGCAGGGTTGGCAGGTCAACACGGCGCGGCGCGTCGGCGGGCGCCTGTGGCGGGCCGCACCCAACGAGGCGATCGACTCGCTCAAGGGCCTGCGCGCCGGCACCGCCGTCAATCGCAACCGCGACATGGCGTGGGACCGTGCGCTCGCGCACAAGAGCGCCGAGCGCCGCATCGGCGTCACGCTGCGGCTGCACGAGACCGATGACGGCTTTGCGCTCGACGCCAGCGACGACGACGGCATCGGCGCGCGCAGCGCGGTCACGCAGTCCAGGCAGCCGGCGCGCGATGCCACGCAGGCACACGCCGCGATCCGCGAGCACCTCGGCCGGCTGGGCGGCACGATCTTCGAGGCGCGCGCGATCGAGATCGCGTTCGCGCAACCGTGGTTCATCCCGGCCAGCACGCTCAACGCGCTGCGCCGCGATGCCATTGCCGCGCTCGAAGCGGCGCGCGCCACCGCGTTGCAGCGCCCCCCACGCGCCGCGCCGGTGGAGCCACCCGCGCCCTACCCTGGCGATGTGCTGACCTACCTGGCCAACGTCTACAACCAGGCCGCGCACGACTTCTACGTCCGCCACGGCGTCAAGATCGTCGACGCCGCCTACGAGAGCCACCAGGAACTCGGCGACGTCAGCCTGATGATCACCAAGCACTGCGTGCGCTGGTCGCTGAGCCTGTGCCCCAAGCAGGCCAAGGGCGTCACCGGCGTGCAGGGCACGATTCGCGCCGAACCGCTGACGATGACCAGCGGCGGCGACACGCTGACGCTGCGCTTCGACTGCAAGCCGTGCGAGATGCACGTGGTTGGTCGCATCAAGCGCCACGTGCTCAACGAGAGCAGGGCCGAGCCCATCACGTTCTATCGATCGCGCAAGACGGTGGCCGCGCTGCGGCCGCAGGTGAAGCTGTAGGCTGCGGAATCCGCCACGGCACAGAGAGGATTGACCCGATGCGCTGGGTTCGCTGGCTCTGCGTCGCGGCCGCTGTCGGAGTCACCGGCACGCACACGAACGCCGCCGAGGTGCGCGTGCTGAGCGCCGGCGCGGTGGAGCCCGGCGTGCGCGCGGCGATCGCGCGCTTCGAACACGCCAGCGGCGACCGCGTGCGCGTCGGCTTCGCCGCTGCACCGACCTTGCGCGAGCGTTCGGCCAGGCCCGACGCGGCCGACGCGGCCGACGGCTACGATCTGCTGATCGCACCAATGGCGGTGCTCGACGCCGCCGCCGGCGCCGGCGTGGTGCGCCTCGAGCGGATGGTGCTCGGCAGTGTCGGCATCGGCGTCGCGGTGCGTCCCGGCGCGCCGGTGCCCGACATCGCGACGCCCGACGCGCTGAAGGCGTCGCTGCTGGCCGCCGACTCGGTGGTCTACAACCGAGCGAGCACCGGCGTGCTGGTCGAGCGCGTGGTGCGCGACCTCGGCATCGCCGATGCGCTGGCCGGCAAGACCACGCGCGTGGCCGACGGCGCCGCGGTAATGGCGCACCTGCTGCAAGGCCACGGCCGTGAGCTCGGGCTCGGCGCGATCACCGAGATCCTGCTGCACAAGGACCAGGGCCTTGTCTACGTCGGGCCGCTCCCGGGGGCCCTGCAGAGCAAGACCACGTACGCCGCCGCCGTGGCCGTGCACGCCGCCGACCCCGCGGCGGTCGAGCGGCTGTGGCGTTACCTCGGCAGCCCCGAGGGGTTGGCGCACTTTCGCGCCGCAGGCATCGACTGAACGCCGGGCCGAAGCCTAGTCGGCGTCGACGTCCGCGCGCAGCGCGTGCCAGGCCCTGGCGTCGGCACGCTTGAGCAGCTTCAGTTCGTCGCGCAGCCGCTCGAGCCGCTGCTGCGCCTGGGCGCGCTTGATCGCGTCGACCTCGCGCTCGATCTTCTGCAGCGCGGTCGCACGCTTGTCCTTCTTCACCGCCGCCGGCGCGTGCTCGATCAGCAGCGCCACCGCATCCATCGTGCGCCCGATCTGGCGGCCGTAGCTGTGGCGTTGCACGATGGCCTGCTCGGTGTCGGGCGCGCTCGAGTTCTGTTCGGTCACCTGGATCACGTTGCCGAACGTCCAGCCCGGATTGATCGGCTGGCTGAGCGTGCGCGGCGCCAGCGAGAGCGTCTGCGCCGCCTGCAGTGCCAGCCACCATGGCGCGAGTGCGGCATCGGCCCAGCTCGCGGTGATCGGCGTGTCGCTCATGGCGTGGCTCCCGCGGTCTGCAGCGGCCGGCTCACGACCTCGAACTGCGCCGCGTTGTCGCGCAGCCAGGCCTCGGCGCGCGACTCGTCCTGCTGCAGTGGGTGGAAGTCGGCGCGGCGGTAGCGCGCCCACGGCGCGGCCAGCACGCGCAGCACGCCGCGGCGCCCGAGCAGGAAGCGCCAGCCGTCGGCCCAGGTGCGCCAGCGCCAGAAGCTGCCGTCGTGCCACAGGTTGTTCACGGTCTGGCGCAGCGCGTCGCTGAGGAAGTGCCAGGTGACGAGGCGGAACAGCCGCAGGCGCCACTTCTCGTTGCCCCCGAGCGCCCGGTACAGATCGAATGCGGTGGCGCGGTGTTCGGTCTCCTCGCTGGCGTGCCACAGCCACATCGTGGTCCATCGCGGGGCCGCGCCGTCGAGCGACGCCGCCGGATCGCTCAGCAGATGCTCGGCCATGATCGCCGTCAGGTGCTCGGTGGCCGCGGTCGCTCCGACCGCGGCGCGGATGTCGGCACCTTCGAGGGACTCGATGCGCCGCAGGGCACGCGTCTCCCAGTGGTTGACGAGCCCCTGCCTGGCCAGGTGCGCATTGAACAGCGCGTGGATGCGCCGGTGCGTCGCCTCCTGGCCGATGAAGCCCTTGACCGCGGGCTCGAAGCGCACGCGCTCGTCGTCGGGCAGCGCCTGCACGCCGGTGCGCACCGAGTCGATGAAGAACTGTTCGCCCGACGGAAAGCTCATCGACAGCGCGTTGAGCCAGGCGGTGCGGAAGGCGTCGCCGCCGCACCAGTGGCGCTCGGGCGGTGTCTCGAGGTCGATCAACAGACGGCGGACGACGGGTTGGGACATGGCGGTCTCGGCGGCGACGGCACCACCATACCACTGCAAGGCGCGCGCCAGGCGTCACGGTGCATGATGCGCGGCCATGGTTCCGCTTTCGATTCTCGACCTCGCCCCCATCGTCGAAGGCAGCGACGCCGCCACGGCGTTGCGCAACAGCCTCGACCTCGCCCAGCACGCCGAACGCTGGGGTTACCAGCGCTACTGGGTGGCCGAGCACCACAACATGGACGGCGTTGCCAGCTCGGCCACGGCGGTGCTGATCGCGCACATCGCCGGCGGCACCCGCAGCATCCGCGTCGGCTCCGGCGGCATCATGCTGCCCAACCATGCACCGTTGGTGATCGCCGAACAGTTCGGCACGCTGGCCACCCTGTTCCCCGGCCGCATCGACCTGGGGCTCGGACGCGCCCCGGGCACCGACCAGCTGACCGCGCGCGCGCTGCGCCGCCACCTGCACAGCAACGAGGAAGATGACTTCCCGCGCGACGTGGTCGAGCTGATGACCTACCTCGGCGCGCCGCAGCCGGGCATGCCGGTGCGCGCCATCCCGGGTGTCGGCACGCAGGTGCCGGTGTGGATCCTCGGCTCGAGCCTGTACGGCGCACAACTGGCCGCCTACCTGGGGCTGCCCTACGCGTTCGCCTCGCACTTCGCGCCCGAGTTGCTCGAGCAGGCGCTCGACATCTACCGCGAGACGTATCGCCCGTCGGTGCGTTGGCCGCAGCCGCGCACGATGGTCGGGGTGAATGTCGTCGCCGCCGACAGCGACGCCGAAGGGGCGCGTCTGCTGACCTCGCTGCAGCAGCGCTTTCTCGGCATGCGCCGTGGCCAACGCGGGCCGCTGCCGCGCCCGGTGGCGTCGATGGACGGCCTGTGGAGCGACGACGAGCGCGCCGGCGTGCAGCGCATGCTGGCCGCCACCGCCAGCGGCGGCCGCGACAAGGTGCGGCGCGAGCTCGCGGCGATCATCGAGCGCACAGGCGCCGACGAGTTGATCGTCGCCGGCGCCGTGCACGACCACGCCGCCCGACTGCGCTCGTACGAGATCCTCGCGACCCTGGCCACCGCATGATGACGCACGCCCGATGAGCCCCGGAGCCGACGCCTGGACCGCCCCGCTGCCGCTGTTGCAGCGCGCGTGGCCGTGGCTGCTCGGCTGGTGGCGCATCGTGCACTTCGGCGCCGTGATCGGCGTGATGGCGCTGTCGCCGGGCAGCTACTCGCGGCCGCAGCGACGCGCGATCGCACGCACCATCGTGCTCGACACCGCGCCGGTGCTGGTGTGGTTCACGCTGCTGTCGTCGCTGATCTGCCTGGTGATCGCGCGCATCGTGGTGGTCACCGCGCTCAGCTACGGCCTGACGCAGTACGCGCACGAGATGCTGGTGCGCGTGCTGGTGATCGAGCTGATCCCGCTGACCGCGGCCTTGTTCGTCGCGGTGCGCTGCACCATCCCGCACGGCGCCGAGGTCGCGGTGCTGCGCCAGAGCGGCGCGCTGCGCGCCCTCAGCGAGCGCGGCCTCGATCCGCTGCGCCACGAAGTGATGCCGCGCGCGGTGGCCGGCATGTTCACCGTCGCGTTGCTCGCCGTGCTGGCCGGCGTGGTGGCGATGGTGCTGGCCTACCTGGCGACCTATGGCTTCAACACCTGGGCGCTGGCCGGCTACACGCGCACGGTGGGGCGCGTGTTCAGCCAGGGCACGGCGCTGGTGTTCCTGCTGAAGACGCTGTTGTTCGCGCTTGCGGTGGTGCTGGTGCCGCTCGGCTCGGCGCTCTACGACGAGACGCGCTCGCGCATCAGCGCCGAGGTGCGCGCGCTGGTGCGGCTGTTCGCGCTGCTGTTGCTGATCGAGGCGGCCTCGCTGGCCGGCATCTATGGCTGAGCCGGGAGGTGCCGGCGCGCCCGAGCGCGCGGAGCCGATCCGCCACCTCGAGCTGAAGGCCGGGCTGCTGCTGGCGCTGCTGGTGCTGCTGATGGTGGCCGCGCTGTTGTACCTGTTGTACGCGCGCGGCGCGTTCGAGCAGACGCAGCGCCTGGTGCTGGTGGCCGACGACTCCGAAGGCGTGGTGGTCGGCATGGACCTCACGTTCTCCGGCTTCGCGATCGGCCGCGTGCGCAGCGTCGAGCTCGGCGACGACGGCAAGGCGCACATCAACGTCGACGTGCCGACCAAGGACGCGCGCTGGCTCAAGACCTCGAGCGTCTTCACGCTCGTGCGCGGGTTGGTCGGCAACACCAACCTGCGCGCCTACACCGGCATCCTCACCGACCCGTCGCTGCCCGATGGCGCGGTGCGCACCGTGCTGCGCGGCGACTCGACCGACGAGGTGCCCAAGCTGGTGGCGGCGACCAAGGATCTGGTGACCAGTCTCAACGCGCTGGTCGGTGCCGACTCGCCGCTGGCGCGCACGCTGGCCAACCTGGAGACCACCAGCGCCAGGCTCAACGATCAACGCGGCGCGCTCGGCGTCCTGTTCGGCAACGAGCGCGACGCGCAGCGCATCGTGGCCACCGTCGAGCGCACCCACGCGCTGCTGGCGCGCCTGGACGCCATGGCCGCCAAGGCCGACACCCAGGTGTTCGGTGCCGGCGGCGTGATGCCCGAGGTGCGCGACACCGTCGTGCAGCTGAAGACACTGCTCGCCGACGCCGGCGCCAGCCTGAAGAAGGTCGACGCCATCCTCGACGACGCGCAGGCGATCACCGGCAGTGCGCGCAACGCCAGCACCGACCTCGGCTCGTTGCGCGCCGAGGTCGAGACCAACCTGCGCAAGATCGAAGGGATGCTCAACGAGATCAATCGCAAGTGGCCGTTCGCACGCGACGTGGAGATCAAACTACCGTGAGCCCACCCCCGATGCGGCCTTCGGCCGCCTCCCCACGGCCGGGCCTGCATGCCCGGCCGGCTCGACAGGCATTCGCCGGCACGCGGGTGCCGGCTCTCGTCCGGTCTCGCCCCTCGAGGGGGCAACACCAGCGGACCGGCAGAGCCGGATCCGCGGTGTTTGCTTGGGTAGGCCTGGGCTTGGTCGCCGGGTTATCAATCGCTGGCTGCTCGAGCGCTCCGCCGCAGCCTGATTGGAAGATCAACGCACAAGGCGCGCTCGAGCGCGGCACGGAGGCCTATCTCGAGGGCCGCAGTGCGGTTGCAGAGCGCGAATTCGCGACCGCGCGTGCCGAGGTCGCGCGCACCGGCCGCGCCGATGTGATGGCGCGCGTCGAGCTGACGCGCTGCGCGGCGCAGGCGGCGAGCCTGGCGTTCGAGCCGTGCACCGCGTTCGACGCGCTGCGCGCCGACGCGCCGGCGGCCGAGCGCGCCTACGCCACCTACCTGGCCGGCACGGCCACGGCCGACGACCTGCCGCAACTGCCGGCGCACCACCGCGCCATTGCGGCGGCGGGCACGTCGGAGTCGGCCGCGGTGTCGGCGCTGCAGGCGATGCCGGATGCAGTCGCGCGCCAGGTCGGCGCTGCGGTGCTGCTCGAAGCCGGGCGCGCCAGCCCGCCGGTGATCGCGCTGGCGATCGACAACGCGTCGGCGCAAGGCTGGCGGCGGCCGCTGCTGGCGTGGCTGACGATCGCCGCACAGCGCGCACAGCTCGCCGGCGACACCGCCGCGGCGGACGCGCTGCGGCGGCGCATCGCGCTGGTCGAATCCGGAGGCTGATGCGCTGCGCGCAAGGACAATCCGCCATGGACAACCCAAACCTCAAGCCCGACTCCCTGGCCGCGCAGGCGCTCGGCTGGGTCGACGAGAAGACGCGCGCGATCTCGCCGCCGATCCACACGTCGACCACCTACATCCGCGACCCCGACAACCAGTACCGCAGCGGGCGTGCCTACATGCGCGCCGACAACCCGGCGTTCGACCAGACCGAACAGCTGATCGCGCGCCTCGAAGGCGGTGCGCAGGGCGCGCTGTTCGCCTCGGGCATGGCGGCGGCCACCGCGGCGTTCCAGGCGCTCGCGCCGGGCGACCACGTGCTGGCGCCGAAGGTGATGTACTGGTCGCTGCGCAACTGGCTGGTGAATTTCGCCACGCCCTGGGGGCTGCGGGTCGAGCTGATCGACATGACCGACCCCGCGGCCGTGCGCGCGGCGGTGCGCCCAGGCGAGACCAGGCTGGTGTGGATCGAGACGCCGGCCAATCCGCTGTGGAGCATCACCGACATCGCCGCCACCGCGGCGCTCGCGCACGCGGCCGGCGCGCGCGTGGCCGTCGATTCCACCGTGGCGACGCCGGTGCTCACGCGGCCGCTCGAGCTCGGTGCCGACCTCGTGATGCACGCCGCCACCAAGTACCTGAACGGCCACTCCGACCTGCTGGCCGGCGTGCTGGTGACGCGCAGCGACGACGACTTCTGGAAGCGCGTGAAGACCGTGCGCGCGCAGCTCGGCGGCACGCTCGGCTCGTTCGAATCGTGGCTGCTGCTGCGCGGCATGCGCACGCTGTACCTGCGGGTGCGGCACGCCAGCGCGTCGGCGCAACGCATCGCCGAGCACTTCGCGCACCACCGGCATGCCGCGGCCGTGCTCTACCCCGGCCTGCGCGACGCGCCCGGCCACGACGTGGCGGCACGGCAGATGCACGGCGGTTTCGGCGGCATGCTGTCGCTGCGGGTGAAGGGCGGCGAAACAGCGGCGATCGCCACCGCGGCACACGTGGCGCTGTGGAAGCGCGCCACCTCACTCGGCGGCACCGAGAGCCTGCTCGAGCACCGCGCCAGCGTCGAGGGCGCCGGCACGCCGGCGCCACCGGATCTGCTGCGCCTGTCGGTCGGCCTCGAAGACGCCGACGACCTGATCGCCGACCTCGAGCAGGCGCTGGCGCGCGCGCACGCTTGAGCGACGCATGCCGCTGATCGAGTCGATCGAGGCGCACGCCGACGAAATCGCGGCACTGCGGCGCGCCATCCACGCCAGGCCCGAGCTCGGCTTCGAGGAACGCCTCACGTCGGACCTGGTGGCGCAGCAACTCGCGGCCTGGGGCATCGCGATCGACCGCAGCCTGGCCCGGACCGCGGTGGTCGGCCTGGTGCACGGCCGCGACGATGGCGCCTGCGGCCGCGCGGTGGGCCTGCGCGCCGACATGGACGCGCTCCCCGTGCAGGAGGTCAACACCTTCGCGCACCGCAGCCGGCACGCCGGCAGGATGCACGCCTGCGGCCACGACGGCCACACCGCGATGCTGCTGGCTGCGGCACGCCACCTGGCGGCGACGCGCGACTTCGACGGCACCGTGGTGCTGATCTTCCAGCCGGCCGAGGAAGGCCGCGGCGGCGCGCTGGCGATGATTGCCGATGGCCTGTTCGAGCGCCATCCGATGGAGGCGGTGTTCGGCATGCACAACTGGCCGGGCTACCCGGTGGGCACGCTGGCGGTCAGCCCGGGGCCGGTGATGGCGTCGGCCAACACCTTCAAGATCGTCGTGCACGGCCAGGGCAGCCACGCCGCCCTGCCACACCTGGGCGTCGACCCGATGCCGGTGGCGTGCCAGATCGTCGGCGCGCTGCAGACCATCGTCAGCCGCAACAAGGCGCCGCTCGACACCGCGGTGCTGTCGGTCACGATGCTGCACGGCGGCGAGGCGACCAACGTGGTGCCCGAGGCCTGCACCATCGAAGGCACGGTGCGCGCGTTTCGCGGCGAGGTGCTCGACCTGATCGAGCGCCGCATGCGGGCGATCGCCGAGCACACCTGCGCGGCGCACGAGGCGCGCTGCACGTTCGAGTTCAACCGCCGCGCGCCGCCGGTGGTCAACCACGCCCGCGAGGCGCTGTTCGCCGCCGCGGTGATGCGCGGCATCGTCGGCGACGCCGGCGTGCGCGTGCAGGAGCCGCAGATGCCGTCGGAAGACTTCGCCTTCATGCTGCAGGAGAAGGCCGGCGCCTACTGCTTCATCGGCAACGGCGATGGCGAGCACCGGGCGCCCGGCCACGGCGAGGGGCCGTGCATGCTGCACAACCCGAGCTACGACTTCAACGACGCGCTGATCCCCGTGGGCGCCACCTACTGGGTGCGCCTGGCTGAAAGCTGGCTGAGCACAGCGCGGCCGAGCACCCCCGCGACGGTCGCGGGTGCGGCCAACGCGCCACGCGGTTGAGGGCCTGGAGCCACGCCGGCGCCCGATCGCGCCAATACGCCACGGTTGATGCGTGCTGCCGCTGCCTCGGGCTCAGCCCTCGGCGCTATGGTGATGCGCATGATGATCCTGCCCGTCGCCGAGCCGCCGAGCGACCACCGCGCCAACCTCGCGGTGGCGCTGGCGCCGATCTTCGTGGTTGTGGTGTTCACGCTGATCGTCTCGGGCCTGATTGCGTTCGACACCGGGGTCGCGATCTTCCTCGCCTGCACCGCCTGGGTCATCTACGAGATGCTCGACTACCAGCGCGCGCTCGACGCCTACCACCAGCAGTGCGTGCAGGGTGATGCGCTCTGGCGTGGCGTCGAGCCGACCGAGGCCTACGAGTCTCGCCTGTAGCGCGCCGTCGTCTCAGGGCTTGCGTGGCGCGCCGGGCGCGTCGATGAAGCGTTGCACGAACACCAGGTCGAGCCAGCGGCCGAACTTGCGCCCGACCTCGCGGAAGTGCGCCACGCGCTCGAAGCCGAGCCGCTCGTGCAGGCGCAGCGAGCCGTCGTTGGCGGCGTCGATGCCACCGATCATCACGTGCTTGTCCAGCGCCGCCGCCGGCGGGAACAGGGCGCGCAGCAGCGCGCTGCCGACGCCGCGGCGCCGGCAGTCTTCGCGCACGTACACCGAGTGCTCCACCGAGTGCAGGTAGCCGGGCCAGGCGCCGCGGAACTCGGCGAACGACGCGTAGCCGACCAGCTCGCCGTCGTGCTCGGCCGCCAGCACCGGAAACCCTGCCGCGGTGCGCTGCTCGAACCAGTCGCGCCGCTGCGGCACGGAGGCCGCCTGCGCGGTGTAGATCGCGGTCGACGTGGCGACCACGTGGTTGTAGATCGCCGTCATCGCGGCCATGTCGTCGGCGCGCGCGGCGCGCACGGTGAGCGTTGCAGTTGCCATCGGGGGGCCTCGCCAAGGTCCGGGTTTGCAGGCATCATTCCACGATCGTCAACTTGCGTCAACGATAGTGGACAGCACCGATCCTGGTGACCCGACCCCGCTGATCGCCCGTCGGCTGCGCGACGAGCGCGCACGCCGCGGCTGGACGCTCGACAACCTGGCGCAGCGCGCCGGCGTCTCCAAGGCGATGCTGAGCAAGCTCGAGCGCAGCGAGGCCAGCCCCACCGCCGCCCTGCTCGGCCGCATCAGCGGCGCGCTCGGCATGACCCTGAGCACGCTGCTGGCGACCGACGACGCGCCCGGGGCGCGCCTGGTGCGACGCGACGAACAGCCGATCTGGCGCGACCCCGCCACCGGCTACCTGCGGCGCCAGGTGACGCCGCTGTCGGACCTGCCGCTGCAGTTGATCGAGGTGGAGTTCCCGCCCGGCGCCGAAGTCGCCTATCCGGCCGCCGCGTTCGCCTTCATCCGGCAGGCGATCTGGGTGCTCGCCGGCACGCTCGAGTTCGCCGAAGGCCCGCACCTGCACCGGCTGCGCGCGGGCGACTGCCTCGAGCTCGGTCCGGCCGCCGACTGCGTGTTCGCCAACCGCGGCCGCGCATCGTGCCGCTATCTGGTGGCGGTGATCAATCGATATGCGTGCGGTCGGGGCCTGTCGCGGCGTTGACAGGCCGCGGGGCGGCGCCCTGCCTACACTGCCGGACGCCGCACCGCGCGGCCCGATCACGATGAGC
>DATJYZ010000318.1:0-13431 GCA_035499355.1 Burkholderiaceae bacterium
CCACCTGTCCGACCTACCAGCTGCTCGGTGACGAGCTCGATGGCCCGCGCGGCCGCATCTATCTGATCAAGCAGGTGCTCGAAGGTGCCGCGCCGACGCGCAGCACGCAGTTGCACCTCGACCGCTGCCTCACCTGCCGCAACTGCGAAACCACGTGCCCCTCGGGCGTGCGCTATGGCGAGCTGGTCGACATCGGCCGCCACGTGGTGGACCGGCGCGTCGAACGGCCGGCGGCCGAGCGCGCGGCACGCTGGGCGCTGAAGGAGGGCATGACCTCGCCGCTGTTCGCACCGGCACTCAAGCTCGGACGATTGGCGCGGCCCTTCCTGCCGTCGGCGCTGCAGGACAAGGTGCCGCGCCGGGGCACCGGCGCTGCACACCGCTGGCCGACGCGCACCCATGCGCGCAAGGTGCTGCTGCTGATGGGCTGCGTGCAGCCGGCGATGATGCCCAACGTCAACTCGGCCACCGCGCGCGTGCTCGACGCCTGCGGCATCCAGACGCTGGTGGCCGATGGCGCCGGCTGCTGCGGCGCGCTGCGCACGCACCTGGGCGATCGCGACGGCGGGCTGGCCGACATGCGGCGCAACATCGACGCCAGGTGGCCGCTGGTCGAAGGCCTCACCGGCGCCGGCCGCGTCGAGGCCATCGTGATGAACGCATCAGGCTGCGGCGTGACGGTCAAGGAATACGGGCAGGCCCTGGCGCACGACCCGCACTACGGCGCGAAGGCCGAGCGCATCGCGGCCCTGACGCGCGACGTCAGCGAGCTGCTGCCCGAGCTGGTGCCCAAGCTCAAGCCCCGGCTGTCGCTCGCGCAGTGGTCGTCGCGCCGGCTGGCACTGCACCCGCCGTGCACGCTGCAGCATGGCCAACAGCTGCGCGGCGGGATCGAGGACGGTTTACGCGAGCTCGGCTTCGAGGTCGAGCTACCGGCCGATAGCCACCTGTGCTGCGGCTCCGCGGGCACCTACTCGGTGCTGCAACCCGATCTGGCACATCGCCTGCGCGATCGCAAGCTCGGCGCACTCGCTGCGCTGAAGGCACAGACGATCGTGTCGGCCAACATCGGCTGCATCCAGCACCTGCAGGCCGGCACCACGACGCCGGTGCGGCACTGGATCGAAGTGGTGGACCAGGCGCTGTCGCACTGACGCGACCAGCGACTTGGGCGGTGCCTCAGCGGGCCGCCGCCTGCGGCAGCCTGACCCTGACCTCGAGCACCTGCTTGTTGTCCTGGCGTCGCTGCATCTGCACCTGCACGTCGCCGCTCGGCACCTTGACGTACTTGGACACCACGCGGGCCAGCTCGCGCTGCAGCGCCGGCAGGTAGTCGGGCTTGCGCGCCTCGCCACGCGCCGCGCGCTCCTGCTCGACCACCGCGAGCAGGCGCTGCCTGGCAAGCTGGGCCGACTTCTTGTTGCGGCCGAACAGCAACGACAGCAGCGACATCACGCCCCCGCGCGCGCGAACAGGCGCTGGAACAGCGTCGGTCGTGCGGCCTCGGTGAACCGCATCTCGCGGCTCTCGCCGAGGAAGCGCCGCACGACGTCCTTGTAGGCCTCGGACACCGCGCTGGCCTTCATGTGGATCGCCGGCACACCCTGGTTCGATGCATTGAGCACCGTCTGCGACTCCGGCACCACGCCGATCAGCGGGATGCGCAGGATGTCCTCGATGTCCTGCACCGACAGCATCGCGCCACCGGCCACGCGCGTGGGGTCGTAGCGGGTGATCAGCAGATGCTCCTTCACCGGTTCGGCGTTGTCGATCGCGCGCTGCGTCTTGGCCGCCAGCATGCCGAGGATGCGGTCGGAGTCGCGCACCGACGACACCTCGGGGTTGGTGACGATCAGCGCCTCGTCGGCATAGCGCATCGCCAGCAGCGCGCCGGTCTCGATGCCGGCCGGCGAATCGCACACGATGTACTCGAAGCCCATCTCGGCGAGCTCGGCGAGCACGCGCTTGACCCCGTCTTGCGTCAGCGCCTCCTTGTCACGCGTCTGCGAGGCCGCGAGGATGGACAGGTTGTCGCAGTGCTTGTCCTTGATCAGTGCCTGGTTGAGCTTGGCCTCGTCGTGGATGACGTTGATCAGGTCGTAGACCACGCGGCGCTCGCACCCCATGATCAGGTCGAGGTTGCGCAGGCCGACGTCGAAATCGATCACCGCGGTCTTGTGCCCTCGCAAGGCGAGTCCGGAGGCGAAGCTGGCGCTGGTGGTGGTCTTGCCCACGCCGCCCTTGCCCGAGGTCACAACGATGATTCTCGCCATCGCGACAGAGTCCTTTCCGTGAGAGGGTGCGCGCGGGTCAGCCCGACAGCGCTTCGACCAGCAGCGTGTCGCCGTCCAGCCGCGCCAAGGCCGCGCGTGCGTCGAGCGCCGCCGGCACCGCGGCCTCGCCGGTGCGGTAGATGCCCGCGATCGACAGCAGCTGCGCCTGCATGCAGGTGGTGTAGATGCGCGCTGCGGTGTCGCCCTTGGCGCCGGCCAGCGCGCGGCCGCGCAGCGGCGCGTAGACGTGGATGTTGCCGTCAGCGATCACTTCGGCGCCGTAACTCACCAACGCGAGCACGATCAGATCGCCACCGCGCGCGTAGACCTGCTGGCCCGAGCGCAGCGGCTTGTCGACGATCAGCGGCGGCGGCGCGGGCAGCTGCACCTCGCGGACCGCTTCGGTCACCAACAGCGGCTCGCGCACGGCGTTGGCGCCAGCGCCGCGCGGCGCGTCGGGGGCCTCCGCCAGGCCGGCCGCCGCGGCCGCGGCCATCTGCTCGACGCTGCCGCCGCGCGCGGCCACCGGCACCAGGTGATGACCGCGCAGCAGGGCGATCAGCGCACCAAAGTCGATCGGCTCGTCGGCTTCGCGCACGCGCGCCAGGTCGATCGCCACCGGATCCTTGTCGAACAGCCCCGGCGTCGCGCTCACGCGATCGGCAAGCTCCCGCGCGAGCACCGAGAGATCGGTGGTCTTCAGCACCACCGCCACCAGCGTCAGCGCCGCGCTCCTCAACTCGAGGAGGGAAGTCGACTTCGCGGGAGCGGCAACGGTCATGCGCGTTGAGTGCGAAAGGCGTGGATTCTATCGGCCGGGCACGACGCACGATCCCCCTAGACGTGCATCGCGCAAGCCCTCTTGTGTGCTTGCAAGAATAGCGCCCGTGTGCAAAGCATCGCCCGGGCCATGGCGCACGCGCGGGTGATCACCCGGCATGGCCCTCGGCAGCCAGCGGCTGCGGCTTGCCCCGCAATGCCCAGGCGACGCCGGTGATCAGCAGCACGATGCCAAGCAGGCTGGTCCACGCCGGCCATTGCCCGCGCAGCGCGAACGCATACGCCAACGCCGACAGCGTCTCGAAGACGATCAACTGGCCCGCGAGCGTGGTGGGCAGGCGCTGGCTGGCCTCGTTCCAGCACATCGTGCCGAGCCACGACGCGAACAGCCCGATCGCCAGCATCAGGCCGGCGAAGAACCACGGCCGTGGCCCCAGCGGCATCGGGAACCCATCGCCGCGCCATGCCGTGAAGGCCCACCACAGCGCATAGCCCACGAGCGCCAGCGGCAGCGTGGCCACGCCTTGCGCAGTGGCCCAGCTGCGCGGGTTGCGCTCGCCGTGCGCCCGCAGCCAGTCCGCGTTGCGGATCGGATACCAGGTCCAGCAGGCGACCGCACCGACCGCGAGCAGCGCGCCCAGCGCGTAGCGCCCGCGGTCGGTGTGCGGCTCGGCGCGCAGCGCGGCCAGTTCGGTCTGGTTCACGCACGCGATGCCGGCGCCGATCAGCAGCAGCGACGGCGCCAGCTGGGCCCACGGCAGCTGGCCATCGCGCTGCGCGTCGCGCAGGTTCGACGTGATCGCGATCACCACCGGCAAGGTGCCGATGATCATCGTCGGCAACGGACCGCCGGCGCGCTGGATCGCACTGGCGAGGAACAGGTAGTAGACGATGTTGCCCACCAGCGCGAGCTTGGCCGCCTCGATCCAGTCGGCACGCGTCAACTGGCGCAGCGCCGCGCGGTCGAGCCATGCCAGCGGCAAGGCGATCAGGCCGAACGCGAGGTAGCGCCCGAACGACTGCAGCGCCGCCGGGTACTCCGGCAACAGCAGCGGGCCGACGAAGACCAGCCCCCACATCAGCCCGGCGGCCAGTGCGAACGACGATCCCGACAGCAGCGAGGCGCGCGACATGAGGCCGCGAGTGTCGCTGAACTCGGCGACGCAGCCCGCGCCGCAGTGCGCTCAGGGCGACTTCGCCACCTGCTGCACCGGCAGCTTCCAGGCGCCGCTGGCGATCTCGTCGTGGGTGAGGCGCCGTACCTCGACCGGCGCCACCCCGCCGATGTGCAGGCGGCGCGCCGCCGCGCGGCTGAGGTCGATGATGCGGCCCTTGACGAACGGTCCGCGGTCGTTGACCTTGACGATCACCTGGCGACCGTTGGCCGGGTTGCGCACCAGCGCGTAGCTCGGCAACGGCATCGTCTTGTGCGCGGCGGTCATCGCGTTCATGTCGTAGCGCTCGCCGGTGGCGGTGCGCTTGCCATGGAAGGCCGCGCCGTACCACGACGCGAGACCGGTCTCGAACATCGGCACGTCGGTGCTCTCCGGCTCGTAGTGCTGGCCCTTGATGTCGTAGGGCTCGTTGGGTGGCCCGCTGTTGAGCCGCTCGACACGTGGCTTGGCCTCCACCACCGGCGGTGGCGACGCGGGCTTCGGGGGCGGCGCAGGTGCGGCCACCGGCGGCGGTGCCGGCGGCGCGGCGGGTTGCGGCGCGAGCAGGCCGCAGCCCGACGACACCGCGGCGAGCAGACCCACCGCGAGCGTGGCGAAACCACGAGGACGAGAGCGCGACACCATCGCGATCCACTGTGGTCAGCGCGCGCGCGTACAGGTGTTTCGAACGCGTGTCAGCCGTCGCCTGCGTGACCGGAGGCACGCGCTCGACGGCTGTTACGCGCGCGCCCTTGACAGCCTCGCGCTTGGCTATGCTTGGGCAGCAGTCACAACGACGGAGGCAACGCGATGACCAAGGAACATCTGCTCGCGCTCGACCAGGGCACCTCGAGCTCGCGCGCGATCGTGTTCCACGCCAGCGGCCGCGTCGTCGCGATGGCGCAGCGCGAGTTCCGCCAGATCTATCCGCAACCCGGCTGGGTGGAGCACGACGCCGACGAGATCTGGGACACGCAGCTGGCGGTGGGGCGGGAGGCTCTGGCGAAGGCGAACCTGCAGGCGGCCGACATCGCGGCGCTGGGCATCACCAACCAGCGCGAGACCACCGTGGTGTGGCGGCGCGCCAATGGAGCCCCGATCCACCACGCCATCGTCTGGCAGGATCGCCGCACCGAACCGCTGTGTGTGCAGCTGCGTGCACGCGACGGCTTCGTCGAGCAGGTGCGCCGCTCGACCGGGCTGGTGATCGACCCCTACTTCTCGGGCACCAAGATCCGCTGGCTGCTCGACCGGGTGAGCGGCGCGCACGCCGACGCCGCGCGGGGCGCGCTGGCGTTCGGCACCATCGACTCGTGGCTGCTGTGGAAGCTCACCGGCGGCCGCGTGCACGCCACCGACGTCAGCAACGCATCGCGCACGATGCTGTTCGACATCCGCCGCAACGCCTGGGACCCCGAGCTGCTGCAGGCACTGCAGGTGCCCGACAGCGTGCTGCCGGCGGTACGGCCATCGAGTCACCCGTACGGCGAAACCGACGCGCAGTGGTTCGGCGCTCCGATCCCGATCGCCGGCATCGCCGGCGACCAGCAGAGCGCGCTGTTCGGACAGGCCTGCTTCAAGGCCGGCCTGGCGAAGAACACCTACGGCACCGGCTGCTTCATGCTGATGCACAGCGGGAGCCGTTTCGAGACCTCGAACAACGGCCTCATCACCACCGCCGCGGCGCAGCCCGATGCCACACCGCAGTACGCGCTCGAGGGCAGCGTGTTCATCGGCGGCGCCGTCGTGCAGTGGCTGCGCGACGGCCTGCGTGCGATCACCGGCAGCCACGAGGTGCAGGGGCTGGCGGCCACGGTGCCCGACGCCGGCGGCGTGATGTTCGTGCCGGCGTTCACCGGCCTGGGCGCGCCGTACTGGAACGCCGATGCGCGCGGCGCGATCGTCGGCCTCACGCGTGGCACCACGGTGGCGCACATCGCGCGCGCCGCGCTCGAGAGCATCGCGTTCCAGAGCGCGGCGCTGCTGCAGGCGATGGCGCGCGATGCCAGCGCCGGCGGCGGCGCCGCCGTCACCGAGCTGCGCGTCGACGGCGGCGCCAGCGTCAACGACCTGCTGATGCAGTTCCAGGCCGACCTGCTCGGCATTCCAGTGGTGCGCCCGCAGGTGGTGGAGACCACGGCGCTCGGCGCCGCCTATCTCGCGGGGCTGACCGTTGGCGTCTACGAGAGCCTCGACGAACTCGCGGCGCAGTGGCGGGTCGAGCGGCGCTTCCTGCCGACCATGCCGCGCGAGCGTGTGGCCGAGCTGATGGACCGCTGGGAGCGCGCGGTGAGACAGACGGTGGCGGGCTGAGCGCGCCGTGCCGCTGCTGACACCACGCTGTCAGCAGCGCCCGCGCACGATGGCGACCCCTTCCACTCGCCTTTGCAGCCAGGAGATCCTCATGTCCACCGACGCCATCAGCTGGTTCGAGATTCCCGTGCGTGACCTGCCGCGTGCACAACGCTTCTACGAGACCGTGCTCTCCCGTGCCTTGAAGCCCGAGACGATGGGCGACGAGCGGATGGCCGTGTTTCCGGCCGCTGAGGGCCGTGCACAAGGCTGCATCCACCTGTCGTCGCACCCCGTCGAGCCCTCGACGCAGGGCACGCGCGTCTACCTCGACTGCTCGCCGTCGCTCGACGCGGCGCTCGATCGCGCTCAGCGCGCCGGCGGCCGCATCACCACGCCGAAGGTGGCGCTGCCGCCCGGCATGGGCTACTTCGCGCACATCGCCGACACCGAGGGCAACGTGGTCGGCCTGCACGCGCTGGATTGACGACCACCCCGAAGCGGCCTGGCGGCCGCCGCCCCTCGAGGGGCCACACCGGCGGACCGGCGGAGCCGGATCCGCGGTGTGCACTTGGGCGCGTTGGTGCTTGCCTGTCGCGCAGTTACCCATCGGTACCATGCTTCCATGCGACGCGCTGATCGTCTCTTCCAGCTCGTGCAGCTGGTGCGCGGCCGCCGGCTCACCACCGCCGAGTGGCTGGCCGCGCGCCTCGAGGTGTCGTTGCGCACGGTGTACCGCGACGTCGCCGATCTGCAGCATCAGGGCGTGCCGATCGACGGCGAGGCCGGTGTCGGCTATCGCATGCGCGCCGGCTTCGACCTGCCGCCGCTGATGTTCACCACCGGCCAGGCCAAGGCACTCGTCGCGTGCGTGCGGCTCGCGCAGCCGCGGCTCGACACCGCGCTGGCTCGTGATGCCGACGATGCGCTGTCGAAGATCCTGGCGGTGCTGCCCGCCGCGGCGCGCGCGGCCGCCGAGGGGCTGGCGGTGTACGCGCCGGCGGTGGCCAGCGACGACGCCACCCGCGAGCGGCTGCGCGTGCTGCGCGAGGCCACCGAGTCGCGCCGCTTCGTCGACCTCGACTACGACAGCCTGCAAGGCGCGTCGTCGCAACGGCGCGTGCGGCCGCTCGGCGTCTTCTACTGGGACGCGGTATGGACGCTGGCCGCGTGGTGCGAGCTGCGGCGCGACTTTCGCAACTTTCGCGTGGACCGGATTCGCGCGCTGCACGCCAGCGCCGATGCGTTTCGCGACGAGCCCGGCAAGACGCTGGCCGACCTGTTGCGCCTGGTGCGCGCAAACTGACTCGGGCGCCGCCTAGGGCAGGCCGAGAAAGATGTAGACGGCCTGGTTTGCCGAGTTGGCGCGTCCGTAGGCCAGGTACACCGGGCCGATCGGCGTGTCGGCCGCGAGGTAGAGGGCGCTGCCGTAGCGCGTCTGTGCCGGATTGTTGACTTCGGTACCAATCCGGCCAGCCTCGGCCGATACGCCGAGCGACACGCCTTCGAGGAAGCCGGGGCCGGCGATGCGGTAGTTGTAGACGAAGCGGCCGAAGCGCATGTCGCGCCCGAGGAACTCGCCGGTGCGGTAGCCCGACAGCCGCAGGAAGCCGCCCAGGCTCGACAGTTCGTAAAACGGTAGGTCGGCGCCGCCGACGGCCAACGCACCTTGCACCGCCACCTGCAGCGTATGCCGGCCGGTCGACAGCGCGCCCTCCGCGTTGAGGGTCAGCCGGTCGTAGTCGAGGTCGGCGCCCCACTGGGTCATCGAACGGAACAGCTTGGCGTCCAGCGCATAGCCCTCGCGCGGGAAGCGCAGGCTGTCGAGTTGATCCAGCCGCAGCCACAGCTGCAGCCCGCCCAGCCCTTGCGGCGGCGACAGCAGGCTGGCGGGCACGACGCTGGTGTCGTCGCCGAGCCGGACCTGGCCGCGCACCGCGCCCAGGCGGATCTCGCCTGCGCGCCCGAACGGCACGCCGACGTTGAGATCGATCTCCTTGACGTCACGCGTGAAGCGCGCGACGCGCTGGCCCGAGACGTAGACGTCGAACGGGTCGCTCGCGTACTCGGCGCCGGCCGCGACGAACCAGCGCTGCGCCGGCGACAGCGGCTGGTGCCACTCGGTGCGCGCGCGTTCGTTGTTGCCGATCTGCAGGTCGTTACGCCATTCGCCGCCCAGCGAGTTGAGCCAGGTCCAGCGATGCGTGGCCAGCAGGTTGAAGTACGAGCGACCCTTGAAGTCGGTGGACATGCTCAAGCCGAAGCGCAGGTAGTTCGGGCCCCACGACTTCTCGGTCACGTCGGCCGTCATGACGTAGCCGCCGCCGGGCTGCTCGACCAGGAAGTAGCTGACGCCTTCGAAGTCGCCGCTGCCGTAGATGCGCCGCATGTCCGACTCGGCGACCACCGGGTCGAAGGTGTCACCGCGCTTCGTGTGCATCGCGCCGCGCACCGCCTCCGGGTTGACGCGTGCGGTGCCCTTGACCTCGACCGCGGCGATGCGCACCTCGCCGGTATTGGCCTGCGCGGTGCGCGCGGCGCTGAACGCGGCGTACGCATCGCTGCCGATCTGCAGGCGCGCCAGCTGCTCGGCCATGGCGCGCGCCGCTTTCTCGCCGGCCGCGGCCGCTTCGCCGATGCGATCGAAATCCGCCGTGCCGATGGTGCCGAGGTCGGGTGTGATCAGCACGTCGTCGGGCCCGAGCTCCTTCAGCGACTGGTTGACGTTGGTGTTGGTCATGAACCGCACCAGCTGGTCCGACACCGACAGGATCGACGTGATGTCCTTGCGCGGCAGCAACGGCGTGCCGATGTTGACCGCGATCACCAGCTGCGCGCCGAGACTGCGCGCAACGTCGACCGGCAGGTTGCGGGTCAGCCCGCCGTCGACCAGCAGCCTGCCGTCGATCTCGACCGGGTTGATCACCGCCGGGATCGCCATGCTGGCGCGGATCGCCTGCGCCAGGCTGCCGTGGTCGAGCACCACCATCTCCGAGGTGGCAACGTCGGTGGCGATCGCACGGAATCGGATCGGCAGCTTGTCGAAGTCGGGGTCGCGCTGGCGTGTGGTCAGGCGCCGCAGCACCGCTTCGAGGGCCACGCCGGCGACCGCGCCCTTGGGCAACCGCAGGCCCTCGGCGCTGACCCCGACCTCGGGTCCGATGTAGTTCAGCCGGTCGTCGGCCTTGCGCCGCATCGGCACGTCCTCGCGCGGCTTGTCGCGAAACAGATCGGCGGTGTTCAGCGGCTTCATCTCCGCCTCGATGTCGGCCAGCGGCATGCCACTCGCGTAGGCCGCGCCGACGATCGACCCGGCGCTGGTGCCGACCACCACATCGATCGGCACGTGCAGCTCCTCGAGCACCTTGAGCACACCGAGGTGCGCGCCGCCGCGCGCGCCGCCGCCGGCCAGCACCAGGCCGATGCGCGGACGTGGTGCCGACGCCGCTGCGATGGGCGCGGGTGCGGCCTGCGCCCACGCGTGGGCGACGATGCCGATCCACAGCGCGGCGAACAGCACCAGCGCAACGGCCGAGCGCCAACGCAGCGTGCGCGTCATGCCAGGCTCGCGAGCGCCGCGCGCACCTGTGGCCAGCGCGGCATCGGCGCCACGGCGCCATAGCCCTGCGTGCTGAGCGCCGCCGCGACATTGGCGGCCCGCGCCGCCGCGACCAGCGCGTCGCCGGCCGCAAGCCGCGCCAGCAGCGTCCCGGCGAAGCAGTCGCCCGCGCCAGTGGCATCGACCGCCGGCGGCACCGCGAACGCCGGCAACCGGGTGACGCCGTCGCGCCCGGACACCCAACAGCCCTCGCGACCGAGCTTCAACACCACGGTCGGTGCACCCAGACCATGCGCCCACTGCAGCGCCTCCTCGGAGGTGCGCGTGCCGGCAAGCAACGCCACCTCGTCGACGCTGGGCAGGAAGAGGTCGGCCAGCCGCACGCTGCGCGCGACCACCGGTCGCGCCGCCTCGGCGCTCCACAGCCGCGGCCGGAAATTGAGGTCGTAGGCCACGCGAGCACCGCGGGCGCGCGCCAGCTCGATCGCCGCGAACACCGTGGCCCGGGCACTTTCGGAGATCGCCTGCGAGATCCCCGACACCTGCAGGGCCTGTGCGCGGCCGACCAGCTGCAGGCACGGCGCGAACGCGGCATCGTCGGGCGCCATGCGGCTGGCGGCACTGCCGGCGCGCCGATAGGTGAAGGTGTGGCCCTGCGCAGCGTGGGTGACGAAGTAGACGCCGGTATCGCCACCGGCCACGACGCGCACGCCGGCAGCGTCGACGCGCTCATCGCGCCACAGCGCGAGCAGTTGTTCGCCGAACACGTCGGCGCCGAGCTGCGTGACGTAGCCGCTGCGCGCGCCGATGCGCGCTGCCGCGATCGCGCAGTTGGAGGTGTCGCCGCCGAACCCCGCGATGTAGCGCGTCGGATCGGTGGCGCTCTGGTTGAACTCGACCATCGCCTCGCCCAGACACACCAGGTCCAGCGGCGCCGAGGATGCAGCGTGGTCGTCGCGTGCGTCGCTCATCGACCCGCGACCGTATCAGAAATGAATCGTCACCGCATCGACGACGTTGTGCTGCGCGTCGACGATCGGCATCCAGTGCCACTTGTCGAACGTGGTGCACGGATGCGAGATGCCGAGCACCACGCGGTCGCCCACCGCAAGCGACCGCGACCCGTTCGTGCCCAGATTCAAGTAGGCGTGCTGGTCGTTGAGCGCGCTGATCTGCCAGCCCGGGTCGATCGGCTCGACGCGCGACGCGCCGCGCGCGGCGACGCCGATCGGTTGCGGCAGCCCCATGTCGAAGCCGACGTCGCGGCGGCCCGCGGTGAGGATCGCCAGCCCGGGCTCGGGCAGGCTCTGCACGCAAGTCCACAGCTGCAGCGCCGGCCTCAAGCCATCGCTGCAACCGCAGCGCGCGTCGACCCGTTGCACCAGCCGCCGGTAGTGGCCATGGTCGTGGGTGACGTAGCAGCCCGAGCGCAGCAGGCCACGCACGGGGTGCCGCAGGTCGAGTCGCAGTCGCGCAGCGACGAGGTCGAAGATGCCCGAGCCGCCGGCCGACACGATCACCTCGTCGCACTCGAACAGTGCCTCGCGTTCGCAGGCTTGCGCCACGGCGGCGAGACGCTGCATCAGCGCGTCGGCGTACTCGCGGTCGCGCGCGTCGTCTCCGCTGGCGCCCAGCCCTTCGTAGCACTCGATGCCGACCAGGCGCACCGCGGCGCTGGCACGCAGCGCGCGCGCGAGCGTCAGCGCGTCGTCGTGGTCGCGCACCCCGGTGCGACCACCGGGCACACCGACCTCGAGCAGCACCTCGAACGCCGCCATGCCGGGATGCGCGGCCACCCACGCCTCGATGCGCTGCAGCTGCGCCGGCGAATCGACCAGAAACGCCACGCGCAGGTCGCCATGCTGCACGCGCAGCGACTGCAGCGCGGTCAGCTCGACCTCCTGCACCAGCTGGTTGGCGATCAGCGCGCGCCGCACGCCGGCCGCGACCCCGACGCGCAGCTGGAAGATGTTGGCAAACGTGATGCCCCACGCGCCGGCACCAAGCTGGCGTGCGAACAGTTCGGGTGACATCGTGGTTTTGCCGTGCGGCGCCAGGTCGACGCCCTGCTCACGGGCGTAGGCCTGCATCCAGCGGATGTTGTGCGCGAGTGCCTCGCGGTCGAGCGCCGCCAGCGGCAGCGGCAGGTCGCCGGCCAGCAGGTTCCAGCCGCGCGCGGCGATCTCGCTCGGCGCGACGGGGGCGGCGTCCGGTGGGAAGCCCTTGAGCCAGGGACCGAGGGCCGGGGTCATTGCCATCGCGCGGGCATGTCCGGTTGACCGAGCAGTTGCACCAGTTGCTCGAGGCTGTCGAGGTTGTGCACCGGCAGAAAGCGGTCGACGTGCGGCAGCATGGCGCGAATGCCGGCCGCCTTCGGTTGGAAGCGGTCGAAACGCAACAGCGGGTTCAGCCAGATGAGACGGCGGCAGCTCTTGGCCAGGCGCTCCATCTCGTGCGACAGCGCCACCGTGTCGCCGTGCTCGAGGCCATCGCTGATCAACAGCACGGTGGTGCGGCTGCTCAGGCAGCGCCGCGCCCAGCGCTGGTTGAACTCGTGCAGGCAGGTGGTGATGCGCGTGCCGCCGGACCAGTCCTCGACCACCTTGACCACCTGCGCCACCGCGACGTCGGGGTCGCGGCTCTTCAGCAGCCGCGTCGTACGCGTCAGCCGCGTGCCGAACACGAAGCTCTCGACCCGCGCCTCGGCGTGGCCGAGCGCATGCGCGAAGTGCAGCAGCATGCGCGAATAGCGGCTCATCGAGCCGGAGATGTCGGCCAGCACCACCATCGGCGCCGGCAGCGGGCGCGGACGCCGCCAGCGCGGCAGCGCCATCTCGCCACCGTGGCGCGCCATGGTCTGCAGCGTCGCGCGCCAGTCGACGCGGCCGGCGCGCGGCGAGCGCTCGGCGCGGCGCGTGGGCAGCGCCTCGAACACCCAGCGCATCTGCGCCAGCGCGCGGCGCGCGGCGCGCCACTCCTCGGCGCTCATGGTGTCGAAATCGGCCTTGCGAAGCACCTCGCGGTCACTCAGCGTGAACGCGGCATCGAACTGCACGTCCTCCTCGGGCTGCAGCGGCTGCTGGTCGGGCCGCGGGTTTGGGAACAGCGCGTCGCCGAGCCTGCGGTTCTCGCGCTGCTCGGGCAGCAGCGCGGCCTGCGCCCGCACCTTGGGCAGCAGCATCGCGCGCATGCGGCCCTCGAGGTCGGGATCACGCCAGAACAACTCGAACGCCTGATCGAACAGATCCCTGTGCTCGATGCGATCGAGCATGCAGGTGGTGAGCACCGCGTGGAAGTCGCGCTTGCTCTCGAACCCTGCCAGCTTCAACGCCTGCAGCGCCAGCTGCACACGGTCGGTGCCCACCGCCATGCC
>DATJYZ010000319.1:0-10073 GCA_035499355.1 Burkholderiaceae bacterium
ACACGGCCGCCACCAGCCCGATCAGCGTCTGCCAGAAGAACTTCTCGCGGCTCGACATGCCGCGCGGGTCGCGGTAGACCACCTTGCGGTAGTCGTCGACCCAGCCGATCCAGCCGTAGCCGACCGTCACCAGCAGCACCACCCAGATGAAGCGGTTGCCCAGGTCGGCCCACAGCAGCGTCGACACCGCGATCGCGATCAGGATCAGCGCGCCGCCCAGCGCCAGCGCGCCGACGTCGCCCATGAATACCTGCGCCGGGTGCGCGTTGAACCAGAGGAAGGCCATGCCCGCCCCCGCCAGCGCCGAGCAGAAGATCAGCAACTCCCCCGCGCCCGGGATGTGCGGGAACAGCAGGTAGCGCGAATACACCGAGCTGCCGACCACGTAGGCGAACACGCCGAGCGCCGAGCCGACCATCACCACCGGCATGATCGCCAGCCCGTCGAGGCCGTCGGTGAGGTTGACGGCGTTGCTCGAGCCGACGATGACGACGTAGGTCAGCACGATGAAGCCGAACACGCCCAGCGGATAGCTCACCGTCTTGAAGAACGGCAGCATCAGGTCGGCCTTGGGCGGCAGATCGTTGGAGAAGCCGCTCTGCACCCAGCGGAAGAACAGCTCGACGACGCGCAGGTTGGTCGTCTCCGACACGCTGAACGCGAGGTACAGCGCCGCGATCAGCCCGATCACCGATTGCCAGAAGTACTTCTCGCCCGACGGCATGCCCTCGGGGTCCTTCTTGACCACCTTGCGCCAGTCGTCGATCCAGCCGATGGTGCCGAAGCCGAAGGTCACCAGCAGCACGATCCAGACGAAGCGGTTGCTCCAGTCGAACCACAGCAGCGTCGAGATGCCGACGCCGATCAGGATCAGCACGCCGCCCATCGTCGGCGTGCCGCGCTTGATCAGGTGCGCCTGCACGCCGTACTCGCGCACCGGCTGGCCGATCTTCAGCTCGGCGAGGCGGCGGATCACCCAGGGCCCGAACGCGAGGCCGATCAGGAGTGCCGTCATCGCCGCCATCACCGCGCGAAAGGTCAGGTACTGCACCACGCGCAGGAACCCGAACGTCTCCGGGAAGTGCGACTGCAGCCACTGCGCCAGCGTGATCAGCATGTGGTGCCTCTCGCCACCGTCGGCTCAATGCGCATGCGCAGCGCCCTCCTGCGGCACCAGCGCGCGCACCACCCGCTCCATCGCCATGAAGCGCGAGCCCTTGATCAGCGCCGACGCGCAGCGCGGCGCCTCGGACAGGGCGGCGATCAACTGCAGCGTGTCGGCGAAGTGACGGGCATCGACCCCGAATGCGCGCGCCGCCTGCTCGGTCAGCGCACCGGCCAGCCAGACGTGCTCGATGCCGCGCTCGCGCGCGTAGGCGCCGACCTCGCGATGGAACTCCGGGCCTTTGGCGCCGACCTCGCCCATGTCGCCGAGCACCAGCCAATGCGGGCCGGGCAGTCCGGCCAGCAGATCGATGGCCGCTCGGACCGAGTCGGGGTTGGCGTTGTAGCTGTCGTCGACCAGCGCGACGCGTTCGCCGCCGCGCTGCCAGCCCAACAGGCGCGAACGCCCGACGACCGGTGTGAAACGGGAGATCCCCGACGCGATCGCGTCGAGCGGCGCCCCGGCGCCCAGCGCGGCCGCCGTCGCGGCCAGCGCGTTGTGCACGTTGTGGGCACCGGCGGCGTGCACCGCGAGGTCGACCTCACCCACGGGCGTGCGCACCCGCAGTGCCCAACGTTCACCGGCCCAGTCGGCGTGCGCCGTGACGTCGGCGTCGTCGCCGCGCGTGGCGAAGGTCAACTGCCGGCGCGCGCCCGCCAGCGTGCGCCAGATCGACGCCATCGCGTCGTCGGCCGGGAACACCGCGACGCCCGACGCCGGCAGCGCCTCGATCGCGCTGCCGTTCTCGCGCGCCACCGCCTCGACGCTGGCCATGAACTCCTGGTGCTCGCGCTGCGCGTTGTTGACGAGACTCACGGTCGGCGCGGCGATGCGCGCCAGCAATTCGATCTCGCCCGGGTGGTTCATGCCGAGTTCGACCACCGCCACGCGATGCTCGGCGCGCAGGCGCAACACGGTGAGCGGCACGCCGATGTGGTTGTTGAAGTTGCCGGCGGTGGCCAGGCTCGAGTCGCCGCACCAGGCGCGCAGGATGCTCGCCAGCATCTGCGTCACGGTAGTCTTGCCGTTGCTGCCCGCGACCGCGATCAGCGGCAGGTTCATGCGCGCGCGCCACGACGCGGCCAGCTCCTGCAGCGCGCGCAGGCTGTCGCCGACCAGCAGCCCGGGCAACCGGCTCTCGGCAAGTCCGTGCTCGGCGATCGCCGCAGCGGCGCCTGCCGCCTTGGCCTGCGGGAGGAAGCTGTGGCCGTCGAAGCGTTCGCCGCGCAGCGCGACGAAAAGGTCCCCGCTGCGCAGCGTGCGCGTGTCGGTGTGCACGCGCTGCAGCGCCACCGCGCCGTCGCCGAGCAGCATCGCGCCGGGCACCATCGCCTGCGCCTGCGCGAGCGACATCATCACGGCGCTCACGAGGCCCCCTTGGCGCCATGCGCCGTCCCCTCGAAGGGGAACGAGCGGCTTGGGAACGTCTCGGCACCGCTCATGCGATCGCCTCCGAGGTGCCGCCGCGCAGGCGCAGTGCCTGCGACGCCACCGCGACGTCGCTGAATGCGCGCTTGACGCCGGCCACCTCCTGCGTCTGCTCGTGGCCCTTGCCGGCGATCAGCACCACGTCGAGCGGCCCGGCGCGCTCGACGGCCTCGTGGATCGCCGCAGCGCGGTCCTCGATCACGTCGATGCCGTCGCCGTCCGGAATACCGGCCAGGATCTGCGCCAGGATCAGCGACGGCGTCTCGTTGCGCGGGTTGTCGCTGGTCAGGACCACGTGGTCCGCGCCCTGCCGGGCAATCGCGCCCATCAGCGGGCGCTTGGTGGCGTCGCGGTTGCCGCCGCAGCCGAACACGCACCACAGCTTGCCGTTGCGCGAGCGCGCCAGCGGCAGCAGCGCCTGCAGCGCCTGCTCGAGCGCGTCGGGCGTGTGCGCATAGTCCACCACCCCCAGAGGCAGCGCGGCGCTGGCCTGGTCCACCCGTTGCATGCGGCCGGGCACCGGCGCCAGCGCCGGCAGCACGCGTGCGGCCGCCGCCAACCCGACGCCGAGCGCGCGCAGCGCGCCCACCACCGCCAACAGGTTGCTGGCGTTGTAGCGTCCGATCAGCGCACAACGCACCGGCACCGCCGCGCCGCCTTCGACGAGATCGAACGCCAACCCGCTGCCCTCGTAGCGAAGGTCGCCCGCGACGAGCCGCGCGTCGCCGTGCAACGAGTACGTCCACAGGTCGGCCGGCGAGCCCGCCGCGGCGAGCTCGGCGGCCAGGGCGGCGCCCTGCTCGTCGTCGATGTTGATCACCGCCGCGCGCAAGCCGGGCCACCCGAACAGCGTGCGCTTGGCCGCCCAGTAGGTGGGCATGTCACCGTGGTAGTCGAGGTGGTCCTGCGTGAAGTTGGTGAACTGCGCCACCGCGATCCGCGTGCCGGTGAGCCGATAGTCGACCAATCCGATCGACGACGCCTCCATCGCGCAGGCGGCGAAGCCTTGCGCGACGAAGTCGGCCAGCGTCGCCTGCAGCATCACCGCATCGGGCGTCGTCAGCCCGGTGTCGCGCAGCGCGGCCCGGTCGTCGGCGCGCCCCGCAGAGGGCGGCTCGCCGACCCCCAGCGTGCCGATCACGCCGCAGCGACGGCCCAGCGCGCTCAGCGCCTGCGCGGTCCACCACGCGACCGAGGTCTTGCCGTTGGTGCCGGTGACGGCGACCACGTCGAGGTTGGCGCTCGGCAGGTCGTACCAGGCGTCGGCGATCGAGCCGGCCATCGCCTTCAGCGCCGGCACACTGGCCACGCGGTGCTGGTCGAAGGCAAAGGCGTCGGCGCCATCGGCGTCGACCAGGCAAGCGGCAGCGCCCGCGGCGAGCGCCCCCGCGACGTGCGCGCGGCCGTCGTCGCGCACCCCGCGCCAGGCGAGAAACGCGTCGCCGGCACGCACGCGCCGGCTGTCGGTGGCCAGAGCGCGCGCCCCGGCGACGCGCAGCCACGAGACGGCGGCACCGGGGTCGCGCAGCTCGGCGATCGCCATTCAGCGGGCTCCCGCCACGGCGGCCTGCGCCACCGCCTGCGCCATGATCTGGCGCCGCACCTCGAGATCGGGCGGCACGTTGAGCAGGCGCAGCGTCTGCTGCACCACCGAGCTGAACACCGGCGCCGCGACGTCGCCGCCGTAGTGGCTGCCGGCGCTGGGCTGGTCGATCATCACCGCCATCACGATGCGCGGGCTGCTCATCGGCGCCATGCCGACGAACCAGGCGCGGTACTTGTTGCCGGCGTAGTCCGCGCCGTCCTGCGCGTACGCCGTGCCGGTCTTGCCGCCCACGCTATAGCCCATGGCCTGGGCGCGGGTGGCAGTGCCGCCGGCCTCGGTGACGAGCTGGAGCATCTTGCGCACGTCGCGCGCGACCTGCGGCGACAGCACGCGCACGCCGGCCGCCGGTTGATCCTGGCGCAGCATCGTGATCGGCACCAGTTCGCCGTCGCGGGCGAACACCGTGTAGGCGCGCGCCATCTGCAGCAGCGACGCCGACAGCCCGTAGCCGAACGCCAGTCGCGACTGATCCACCGGCTTCCAGTGCTTGTAGGGCCGCAGGCGTCCGCTGACGGCACCAGGAAACTCGATCTGCGGCCGCTGGCCGAAGCCGACGTTGCTGTACAGCTCCCACAGCTCGCGCGGCTCCATCTGCATCGCCAGCTTGGCGGCGCCGATGTTGCTGGAGCGCTGGATGATCTCGGCCACCGTCATCGCGTCGTGCGGATGGGTGTCGCGGATCGGCTTGCCGCCGACCGAGAACGAGGCGGTGTTGATCACGGTGTTCGGCTTCACGCGGCCGGTCTCGAGCGCCCACGCCGCGACAAAAGGCTTGACCACCGAGCCGGGCTCGAAGACGTCGGTCAGCGCACGGTTGCGCGCCGCCTCGCTGAACTGCTCCTTGGTCAGGCTGCCGCGCTGCGCCGGGTGGTAGCTCGGGTAGTTGGCCAGCGCCAGCACCTCGCCGGTGACGACGTCGATCACCACCGCGCTGCCGGCCTTCGCCTTGTGCTCGAGCACGGCGTCGCGCACGCGCTGGTAGGCGAAGAACTGCACCTTGGTGTCGATCGACAGCTGGATCTCGCGGCCGTGCTCGGGGTCGATCGCCTCGATGTAGTCGTCGATCACGCGGCCGACGCCGTCGCGCACGATGCCGCGCTGTCCGTCGCGCCCTTCGAGGTCCTTCTCGAAGGCGAGCTCGAGACCCTCCTGGCCGCGCTCGCGCACATCGGTGAAGCCCACCACGTGGGCTGCGGCCTCGCCCTCTGGATAGCTGCGCGTATAGCCGGCTTCGGCGCGCAGCCCCTTGACGCCCAGCGTGCGGATCTGGCGCCACGCATCGTCGGGCAACTGGCGCTTCAGCACCACCTCGGTCAGCTTGCTGTCGAACCGCTCGTTGAACTCGGCCGGGGTCATGCCGAGCAGCCGCAGCAACTCGCGCCGTTGCGACGGCGTGGCGACGTACTGCTTGAGGTTGACGTACACCGTGTTCGACGCCACGCTGGTGGCGAGGATCAACCCGTTGCGGTCGATGATGCGCCCGCGGCTGGCCGGCAGGTCGACGGTGTGGACGAAACGGCGCTCGCCCTGCGCCAGGTAGAAGTCGGAGGCGACGATCTGCACGTAGACCGCACGCCCGAGCAGCCCCAGGAAGCCCAGCGCCACCAGCACCACCAGGAGGCGGCTGCGCCAAGGCGGCGTCTTCGACGCCAGCAGCGGGCTGCTGGCGTAGGCGAGGCTGCGCGCGCTCACCGCGCTGGACGTGCGACGCTTGGTGCCGATCACTTGCCCACCCCCGACGCCGCGGTGTCGACCACGTATTGCGTCACGGCCGGTGTCACCGTGCGCATCGCCAGCTTCTCGCGCGCCACCTTCTCGACGCGCAGGTGCGTGGCCTGCGCCTGACGTTCGGCCTCCAGCCGCTGCGCCTCGGCATCGAGGCGCGCCAGTTCGTCGCGCGCGCGGTTGGTCTCGTCGAACAGGCGGCGCGACTCGTACTGCGTCTGCACCAGCGCCAGGCAGCTGAAGATCAGCGCCACCAGCAACACGAAATGCGTGCGCGTCATGCGGGAGTCTCCGTGCGCTCGGCCACCCGCATCACCGCCGAGCGCGCGCGTGGGTTGGCGTCGATCTCGGCCACGCCGGGCCGCACGCGCGCCAGCGCACGCAGGCGCACGGGCACCGGCGGCGCGAACGGCGCCCGCCGATCGGGCTCGCTCTTGCTCTCGCGGGCGATGAACCGCTTGACGATGCGGTCTTCCAGCGAATGGAAGCTGATCACCACGAGACGCCCCTGGGGTACCAACAACTCCATCGCGGCGCTCAACCCCTGTTGGAGGTCCTCGAGTTCAGCGTTGACGAAAATCCGAAGAGCTTGAAACGTGCGCGTTGCAGGGTCCTGGCCCGGCTCGCGGGTCTTGACCGCACGAGCCACGACTTCGGCCAGTTCGACGGTGCGTCCAAGCGGACGCCCGCCCTGGCGGCGAGCAACAATCGCCTTTGCAATCGGAACAGCAAACCGTTCTTCTCCATACTCACGGATCACCTCGGCGATCTCGCGCTCATCGGCGCGCTGCAGAAACTGCGCCGCGGTCTCGCCGCGGCTCGAGTCCATGCGCATGTCCAGCGGCGCGTCGAAGCGGAAGCTGAAGCCGCGCGAAGGGTCGTCGATCTGCGGCGAGCTGACGCCCAGATCGAGCAGCACGCCATGCAACGCCGAGAAGCCGCGCGCGCGCAGCCGTTCGCGCATCGCGGCGAAGCTCGCATGCTCGATCGCGAAGCGCGGGTCGTCGATGCGCTCGGGCCCCTCGAGCGCGGCGCGCACCGCCTGCGGGTCCTTGTCGAACGCGATCAATCGCCCGTGCGCCGACAGGCGTGCCAGCAGCGCGCGCGCATGCCCGCCGCGGCCGAACGTGCCGTCGACGTAGACCCCGTCCGGGTTGCCGACGATCGCGTCGATCGCTTCGTGCAACAGGACGGGTGTGTGTGGCCATGCGCTGGTGGGCATCAAAAGACGAAGCTCTTGATCGCTTCGGGCATCGGGCTCTGCTTGACCGCGGCCTCGTGCGCCGCATAGCGCGCGGTGTCCCACAACTCGAGCCGAGGGCCGACGCCGATGAGCAGCACGTCGCGGATCAGGCCGGCGTCGCGCCGCAACTCCGGCGAGATGTGGATGCGCGAGCCCGAGTCGATGTCGACGTCGACCGCGCTGCCGAGGAAGATGCGGCGCCAGCCATCGGCCTCCATCGGCAGGCCGAGCAGGCGTTCGCGCAGTTGCGCCCAGGCCGGACGCGGCAGCACCAGCAGGCAGTCGGTGGGGTGCTTGGTGAGGGTCAGCTGGCCGCCGGCCGACGCCATCAGCACGTCGCGGTGGCGTGACGGGACTGCAATGCGCCCCTTCGCATCCAACGTGAGCGCTGACGTTCCCTGAAACAGACTCTCCGGCACTCTGCCCCACCTTCATCCACCGTGCGGCACTGTACCGGACCGAAAGTGGTCAGGTCAACCAGTTTCGGATCAAAAAATCAATGAAATCAAATACTTAGTTGCCTTCGTTCGAGCACCTTCATAGATCCATCAAAAACAGTTCAAAAATAACGACTTGCAGGACTATGTGGAAGTTTTGGATTCAATGACGCTCGAAAGATGCCTGCGCAACATTGGGGAAATCCCGCCCCTCGCTAGGCATTGCCGCCGCGCACCGCGAGATCGTTGAGCCCGATGCCCGTGGCGTCGAAGCCACCATCGACCGCCAGCACCTGGCCGTTGACATAGCCGGCCGCGTCGCTGCAGAGGAACCCCACCGCCTCGGCGATCTCCTGCGGCGTACCGTAGCGACCGAGCGGAATCGCCGCGTGGTAGCCGGCGCGGATGGCAGGTGTGTGCACCTGGGCCGCCATCGCGGTTTCGACGGGTCCCGGGGCCACCGCATTGACGCGCACGCCCTGCGCGCCGAGCTCGGCCGCCTGCTGTCGCATCAGATGGATCAGCGCCGCCTTGCTGGTGCCGTAGGCCACGCGCAGCGTGCTGGCCCGCAGGCCCGAGATCGACGCGATGTGCACGATGCTGCCGCGTGACCTCACCCCCTGGCTCGCTTCGCTCGCGTCCCCCCGAGGGGAATCAGGCCGCTCCGGGCGGCCCAGCGCGGCCTGGCGCAGCATCACCGGGGCGATCGCCTGCGTGCAGATGAAGGGTCCGTCGAGGTTGGTGGCCATCACGTGCCGCCACTCGTCGTGCGTGGTCTGCAGCAGCGGCTTGAACACCGCGACGCCGGCGTTGTTGACCAGGGCGTCGATGCGGCCGAAGCGCTCGACGGTGGCCTGCACCGCGGCCGACACCTGCTCGTGCCGCGACACGTCGCACGGCAGCGCGAGCACGCGCTCGTCGTCGCCCCACTGCGCGTGGGCGCGTGCGAGCGTCTCGCGATCGATGTCGATCAGCACGACGCGCCAGCCGCGGGTGTGAAACCACTGCGCGATCGCCAGGCCGATGCCGCGTGCGGCGCCGGTGACGAAGGCCACGCTGGACAACCAAGGCGTCGATGGCATGCGCGGCATGCTACGCCGCATCGCGGCGGCCGCGCCGCTGCGGACGGGCGCGTCAGTTCGACTGCTTGATCAAACGACCCGAGGCCTGCTGGAGCGGCCGTGCGTTCATCGGGTACAGGCGGGCGAACACGTCGATCTGCTCCGCGGAGAGGGTGACCGGTTGCTGCATCACCATCCACAGCACGCCTTCGCTGCACGGCGGCGTCGTCAGCGAGCCCATGTACGTGTAGTAGCGCGTGTCCTTCGGCAGCAGCTGGCTCAAGTCGAGGTCGGCGCGCGCGCTGACCTCGTCGCCCTTCTCCAGCGGCAGGTTGTTCCACACCGACTGCACCAGCGGATGTGCGCTGCCGCGCTCGAGCAGCACGGCCACCACCGCGAGGCGTCCGTCGGCGTCCTTGTGCACGAGGTGCGCGACCATGTCGAACTGCTTGCCGTCGATGCGCTCCTCCGACGGCCGATGGAAGTGGAACTGCACCAGCTCGAAGCGGCGGCCCATCACCTCGATCGAATTGCCCGCCGCCACGTTCACCTGCACGGTGTGGCCGTTGTCGAGCACGCGATACGCGCTCGGCCGGTAGTCGAACTGCACCGGCTCGAGGTCGACGCGGATGCCGTCGCGGATGTCGATCGGGCTCTGGCGCGAGCCGTTTCCGCACTTGCCGTACTCAGGCTTCAGGCGGGCCCAGGCCTGCGGACCCGCGTCGCCTTCGTACGACCACTCGTGCGGTGCCTTCGCGGGTGCCGGCTTGGAAGGACGCGGCTTGCGCGCGGCCTCCGGCGGCGTGGTCAACTGCAGCTCCCCGTCGGGCTGCGTGCTGACGCGGACCACCGGCTCGCCCTTGGCCTCGCCCTTGGAAGCGCCGAGCTTGGCGGCGAGGCGCTCGCGCAGGTCCTGCATCGGGTCGACCGCGATCGGGCCGCGAGCGGCCTTCTTGGCCTTCGACGCGGACGGCTCGGCCTTGACGTCGGGCGCAGTCTCGGCTGGCGCGACGGACTCCGCGGCGCGCGATGCGCAGGATGCGGCCAGCGCGAGGGCCAGCAGGATGGGTCTGAGGGTCGGCATGGCGGATCGGCAACGGGCGATGACCCGCGGTTCCTCGGTTTCGGCATCGACGAAGCAGACTTGAGCCCGCCGCGGCAACGCCAGACCCTGCCGCGGCCATGCGCATCGGGTCCGTGCCATGCTGCCGGCCATGGCTGCGTCGAGAAAGCCCCTCGCGACACCGACTGGGCGGCGCCGGGTGCTGCGAGCGTTGACGGCCAGCGCCGCGGCATTGGCGCTGCCGGCGCTGGCGTCGTCGCGGCGCGCGATCGCGCGCATGACCGACGGGCCGTTCTACCCGCCGCGTGCCTGGCGCGAGCGTTGGAGCGACTGGGATGCCGACCT
>DATJYZ010000320.1:0-12276 GCA_035499355.1 Burkholderiaceae bacterium
CTGGTGAACACCAGCGCCTGGTCGACGTTGCGGTCGGTCAACAGGTGGTCGAGCAGCGCGTTCTTGTGCTGCAGGTCATCGGCCCAGTGCAGGCGCTGCTCGATGTCGGCATGGGTGTCGGTGTGCGTGGCCACCGCGATGCGCTGCGGCTCGCGCAGCAGCGATTGCGCCAGGCGCGCAACGGGGCCGCCGAAGGTGGCGCTGTACAGCACGGTCTGGCGTTGCGGCGGCAGCGCCTGGCCGATGAACTGGATGTCGTCGATGAAGCCCATGTCGAGCATGCGATCGGCTTCGTCGAGCACCAGCATCTCCACGTTCGCCAGCACGGCCTTGCCGGACTGCATGTGGTCCATCAGCCGGCCTGGCGTGGCGATCAGGATGTCGAGCGCGCCGCTCAGTTGGCGCAGCTGCGCTCCGTAAGGCACGCCACCCACCACCGTGGCCACGCGCAGGCCGGGCACGTGGCGGCCATAGGTCAGCGTCGCCTTCGACACCTGGATCGCGAGCTCGCGCGTCGGCACGAGCACCAGCACGCGCGGGCCACGAATCTGCCCTTTGATCGGGCGCTGCGTGGGGTCGTTGCGGGCCGCGAGCACGCGCGTCAGCGCCGGCAGCACGAAGCTCGCGGTCTTGCCGCTGCCGGTGCTCGACGAGACCATCAGGTCGTGGCCACCGAGCGCCGGCGGGATCGCGCGCCGCTGCACGTCGGTGGCCTCGGTGTAGCCGGCGTCGCGCACGGCGGCGAGCAGGGCAGGGTGCAGGTTCAGTGATTCGAAACTCATCATCAAGATCTTTCGCAAACGGCGCGCGCGACGGCGCGCCGAGCGCACCCGCGAACGGGCCGCTCGAGAAGTCACCGGGAGATCAGCTCGCGTCGAGCACCGGGCACAGATGCCGGTGCGGCGCTACGAAGGTGGTCAAGGCGACGGCATCGCCGCCGACCGCATCGCTTGGCAAGCGCCATGGGCCTGGGGCAGGCGCATGGCAGAGGTCAGAGGGGATGAACGAAACGGCCGGACTCGCGCCCGGCCGAGGTGCGCAGTATACCCGTTCGCCCCGAGCCGCCGTTCGCGCCGAGCGCACGCGCGGACGCGAACGCGTCTCGACGTCAGCCGCGCAGCGCCTTTTCGATCGTCGCGATGTCGATCTTGCCCATCTCCATCATCGCTTCGAACGCGCGCTTGGCCGCTGCGCGATCGGGGTGGCCCAGCGCGTCGGTGAGCACGCGCGGCGTGATCTGCCACGACAGGCCCCACCGGTCCTTGCACCAGCCGCACGCGCTGGCCTGGCCGCCGTTGTCGACGATGGCGTTCCACAGGCGGTCGGTCTCGGCCTGGTCGTCGGTGGCCACCTGGAACGAGAACGCCTCGGTGTGCTTGAACGCCGGACCGCCGTTGAGGCCGAGGCAGGGGATGCCCAACACGGTGAACTGCACCGTCAACACGTCGCCGGCCTTGCCGCTGGGATAGTCGCTCGGTGCGCGATGAATCGCGCCCACGGCGCTGTCGGAAAACGTGCTGGCATAGAAGCGCGCGGCCTCTTCGGCGTCGCGGTCGTACCAGAGGCAGATGGCGTTCTTGGGGGTCATTGGGTTCTCCTTCGAAGGCGACCTTGCGTCAGTGCGGCACGGCGTGCGTCGCCTGCGCCGCGATGCAGCGCTCGAGCAGGCGCGGCGCATCGGCGCGCTGCATCCAGGCGGCGAATTCATCCGTGGGGCCGCGCCAGCGCAGCTGGTCCACGCTGTCGAACAGCGGCGCGTCGCTGCGCAGGGTGGCAAGTCGCTTGAACAGCAGCGCATGGTCGCGGCGCTCGCCGTCGAGCACATCCGGCGGAAACGCCTCGAGCGGCCCGTGCTTGTCGAGCAGGCGCGCCGCGCCCACGGCGCCGATCCCGTCGATGCCAGGGTAGCCGTCGGCCGCGTCGCCCACCAGGGCGAGGAAGTCGGGGATCAGCGCCGGCTCGACGCCAAACTTCTTGCGCACGCCGGCGTCGTCGCGAATGGTGTTGCTCTTGCGGTCGACCTGCACGACACGGTCGCCCTGCACGCACTGCGCGAGGTCCTTGTCGGGGGTCCAGATGCAGACCTTCTGCACCCGCTCGTCGGCCGCCGCGATGCGAGCCGCGGAAGCCAGCGCATCGTCGGCCTCGAGCTCGACCATCGGCCACACGGCCACGCCCATCGCCTCGAGCGCCTCCTCCAGCGGATGGAACTGCGCCCACAGCGCCGGCTCGATGCCGTCGCCGGTCTTGTAGCCGGCCCACAGGCGGTTGCGGAAGGATTCGATCACGTGGTCGGTGGCCACGCCGACGTGCGTCTCGCCGCGCTCGAAGAACTCCAGCACGGTCTGCAGCACGCCGGCCACGGCGCCGAGCGGCCGGTCATTGCCCTTGTTGAAGCGGCGCAGGCCGTAGAAGTGGCGGAACAGCTCGTACGTGCCGTCGATCAGGTGCACGACGATCGCGCGCTCCGCGGCGGGCCTCTTCAAGGCGCGCAGCCGAACTCCGGGCCGTCGAGCTGGCGCACCTCGCACTCGACGTCCCAGTCGTTGCCGTGCACCTTGAGGAACCGTCGCGTCAACTCGATGGCTTCTTCCTTCGACTTCGCTTCGAGGATGGCATAGCCACCGATCACCTCTTTGGTTTCGGTGAACGGGCCGTCCGCTACCGAGAGCTTGCCGCCGCGGTGCAGCCGCACGCGCACGCCTTCGGAGGTCGGCCGCAGGCCGGCGGTGCTCACCAGTTGGCCGCTGCGGGTGAGCTCCTCGATCAGCAGGCCCATGTCGTGCATGAGCTGTTCGCTCGGCACTTGGCCGGTGTTCTCCTCGATGCGGATCATCGACATGTATCGCATGGTCGCGTTCTCCTCGAGTCGTCGCGCGGCGGACACCTCCGCCGCTGGGCGCGACTACTGCTACGACGAACGAGCACCTGCCGGATCGACAAGGCCCTACGCGAGGGCCCGCTGCAGGTCCGCCTCCGACGGGAAGCGCCCGGTCTGGTGCTTCGAGTACGCCATTCGGCCATCGACGAGCACGTCGAACTGGCCCGTCTTGCCGACCTGCACGTCGACGGGCCCGCGTCCTCGCGCCTCAAACCAAGCCTTCACACGGAGGGCTTCCGGTTTGTAGCCTCACCCGGCGCAGTAGTGGATGGTGATGGACATGTCGAAAGTGGCTCTCGTTTCGGACGGCACCGGCCTAGCCGGAGCCCTTTGATCTTACGCGCGACCGCCGTGGCCACGAACGTCGTCGATACACTGTGGCATCGGCCCGGAGGCGGCCATCGCAGGGGAGTGGCATGCGCGCGGTACCCGTCGGGGCGCAAGGTTCGTTCTCGCTGACGGTGGCGCCCGAGCACCTGGCCAACCGCTTCAAGGACGCCACGCTGCCCGCGGTGCTCTCGACGCCGGTGATGATCATGGCCATGGAGAACGCCGCACTCAACGCCATCAAGCCGTACTTCGATACCGGCGAGAGCGCCGTCGGCACGCGAGTCGACGTGCGGCACCTGGCGGCCACGCCCGTGGGTGGCCGAGTCGTCGCGCAGGCCGAAGTCACCGGCGTCACCGGGCGCGTGATCGAGTTCCGGGTGTCGGCCCGCGACGGCACGCAAGAGATCGGCAACGGCACCCACGAGCGGGCCGTGATCGATCTCGTGAAGTTCGCGCAGCGGTTGGCGGCCGGGCCGCGCTGAGCGCGCAGCTCGAGCGCCGCGCGCTCAATACAGCCGCACGGCGTTGTCGAAGTACCAGGTGCGGCGGATCTCGACCACGTCGTATTCGCTGGCCAGCGCCGGCGAGAAGCCCCGGTAGGGCGTCTGGCTTTCGATGATGCGCCGGATAGCCTCGTCGACTTCCGGCACGCCGCTGGAGAGCACGAAGGTGACCGATTCGACGGACCCGTCGCTTCGAATCGCCACCGTCACCATCGGGTCGCGGTGCGGCCGCTTCGCCACCTCGCGCACCACTTCGACCGGGGTATTGAACTGGATCTTGCGGGCCCACGCTTCCGCGTACCACACGAGCTCGGCGTTAGGGTCGGTGCGTCCCCACAACCTGACGCGACGCGCGGTGCTCAACGACCGCGGCAGGTCCTTGCTGGGCTGGCGCGCGGCGTTCGTGGCCGCCGCGTCGCGTTGCGTGGCTTCCTCGTCGAGCTGGCGGCCGATCGAGCGCAGCACGGCTTCGCGCTTGGCCAATTCCGCCTGCTGGGCGGCCGCGACGCGCGCGGCCTCTGCGCGCGCGGCCTCCTGGCGGGCGGCCTCCTGCCGCTGCGCCTCCGCCTGCGCTGCTGCGCGGCGCGAGGTTTCCACGCGCTCGGCATCCAGCCGCGCGGCCTCGACACGCGCCGCCTCCTGACGAGCGGCCTCCGCGCGCGCCGCCTCCTGGCGCGCAGCGTCCTGACGTTGCGCTTCGAGTTGTGCGGCGGCGAGTCGCGCCGCTTGCTGGCGCTCGGCCTCCAGACGCGCGCCCTCGACGCGCGCTGCTTCCAGGCGCGCCGCCTCGACGCGGGCGACTTCCTGACGCGCTGCCTCTTGACGCAAGGACTCTTGACGTTGCGCTTCCAGTTGCGCGGCCGCGAGGCGCGCGGCTTGCTGGCGCTTGGCTTCGACCTGTGCAGCCTCGACTCGTGCGGCCTCGACTCGTGCGGCCTCGACTCTTGCGGCCTCGACTTTTGCAGCCTCGACTTTTGCAGCCTCGACTCGTGCAGCCTCGACTCGTGCAGCCTCGACTCTTGCAGCCTCGACTCTTGCAGCCTCGGCTCTTGCAGCCTCGACTCGCGCCGCTTCTGTGCGGGCGGCTTCCTGGCGCTGCGCTTCCACCTGCGCCGCGGCCAGCCGCGCTTGCTCCTGGCGTTGCGCTTCCACGCGCGCGGCTTCGACTACACGCGCTGCCTCCTGACGTGCCGCCTCGACGCGTGCAGCTTCCTGTCGTTGCGCTTCGAGTTGTGCCGCCTGCTGGCGCTCGGCCTCCAGACGCGCCGCCTCGACACGCGCGGCTTCCTGGCGCACGGTCTCCTGCCGCTGTGCCTCCAGCTGCGTCGCGGCCAGTCGCGCCTGTTCCTGGCGTGCAGCCTCCTGGCGAGCCGCTTCTTGACGCTGCTGTGCCTCCAGCTGCGCCGCTGCGAGGCGCGCGGCCTGCTGTCGTTCGGCTTCCAGACGCGCCGCCTCGACGCGTACGGCCTCCTGACGTGCCGCCTCCTGTCGCTGCGCCTCGACCTGCGCCGCGGCGATGCGTGCGGACTCTTGACGAGCCGCTTCCTGACGCACCGCCTCTTGACGCTGCGCTTCGAGCTGAGCCGCGACTCGCACCGCTTGCTGGCGCTCGGCCTCCACCCGCGCGGCCTCGACGCGGGCTGCCTCTTGACGCGCCGCCTCGAGACGTGCGACTTCCTGACGCGCCGCTTCCTGGCGCTGCGCTTCGACTTGCGCCGCGGCGAGTCGAGCAGCCTCCTGCCGCTGCGCCTCCAGCTGCGCCGCTGCGAGGCGGGCCGCTTGTTGGCGCTCGGTCTCCATGCGTGCCGCCTCCGCGCGTGCGGCCTCCTGGCGCGCAGTCTCCGCTCGCTGCGCCTCGAGCTGCGCCGCGGCGATGCGTGCAGCCTCGACGCGCGCGGCTTCCTGACGAGCGGCTTGTTGGCGGGCCACTTCCAGACGCGCTGCTTCCAGGCGCTGCGCCTCCAGCTGCATCGCCGCCAATCGCGCGGCTTCGCGGCGTTCGGCTTCGACGCGCGCGGACTCCAGGCGCGCGGCCTCGCGCGCGGCATCCTGCACTTCCCGGAACGCTGACGTCACCGACTGCGGGCTCGATGCGCTGGGCGCCACCGCGATCACTGCCGTTGGCGCCGCCGGTGTCGCCGGCACCACGGTCGCAGGCGCCACCACCGGCGCCTTCACCTCGGAGACGGCCGGCTCCACGAGTGGCGCGGCCGGCGCCGCGCGGTCGGGCGCATCGGCGCGCAGCGGTGCTTTCGCCACGGGCGCGTGGCTCACCGCCTCGCGCGCTGGTTTGGCTTGTGCCGTCGATCTGGCCGGCGCTGTGGGTCTGGCGGCAGGCCCGTTGGCCGGCGCGGTCTTCGGCGTCGTCGCGCCGGGTGTCGCGGGCGCGGTCGGGGCCGGCGCGACGGCAACGCGCCGCTCGACCGACAGCTGGGGCGAGGGCTCCGCAGCCGGCGCCACCGCGGGCCTTGCGGCAGTGGTTTGCCGGGCCTGGACGAGCACGATCTGCAGGTCGGGCACCTCGACCCGCCGCTTCTGCCACGGGAAGGCCAAGCCCGGGAGCCCCGTGCCCTGGACGCCGAAGGTGAGGCTCAACACCAGCGCGTGCACCAGCAGCGAGGCCACCGCCGCCGTGGTCATGTCGCGCTGCTCGCGAGGCAGGCGTTGGTGCCACTGCTGCACGCGCGCGATGAAGCCCGCGCTGCGTCGTGGCGTCGGGTCGGATGGCGGCGCGTGCTCGGTGCCGGCGCGTTGACGCGCAAGCGCGGGGCTGATCGTCGGCCACGGCGCGTGCGGACCCGGCAGCCCCGCGGGCCCTGGCACTGCCACCTCGGCAACCGGCGTCATCCGCATGCGGGCCATGGCTGCGATTCTCACGGGTGCGGGCGCACCGTTCACGTGGGGAATGTCGGGCACACCCCAAGCGGGGGCCCCGCCGTCGCCAGCGGCCAACGAAGGGCCCCTTCCCCCTAGGACGGAGATGGCCGAAATTCAGCTGCTGCCAACCGCCGATCGCCGCGGCTGCGTCGCAGACGATGCCGGCGGCCCTGGCGTGGCTATGGAAGCGCCATCCGATCCCGTAGCGCCGACAAGCCATCGAAGGGCCGGCGCCAGCCGAGCGCATCGTCACGCACGGCCAGGCCGACCTCGACCGTGCGCGCGTCGACCACGCGATTGCGGCCGCACAGCTTGGCATCCATGCAGGCCTGGGCGGCCCGCCACAGGCCGAGCGGCTCCACCTCCGACCCAGCGATGCCTACCGAGACGGTGAGCACCTGTCCGATCGGATGCGGCCAGGCATTGGCCTCCAGGTGGACCAGCGCGCGCCGCTGGCGCCACATGCGCTCGGCGATCTGTCGCAGCTGCTCGGCGACCCGCGACGCCTTCGACGCGGCGGGCAGGCGGATCGCCACTTCGTCGCCGCCCCAGCGGCCGATGATCGAGTCCGCCGGTGCGATCTCGCGCGCGAGGTGCGCGAGATCGCGCACCGTGTCGTCGCCGACCCAATCGCCGAGGAAGCGATTGACGTAGCCGAGGCCGTCGATGTCGAGGTAGACGAGGGCGCCGCCGCCGGGCGCCTGCTGCAGACGATCGACGAAGGCGCGCCGGCACGGCAGCCCGGTCAGCGCGTCTCGTGGTCCCGGGTCCCGCATGCGGTGACTGTGCGGGCAGGCCACTGAACCTCGGCTGAATCACCCGCCCCGTGGAAACGCCAATGCGCGCCGCGCACCAATGCGACGCGGCTTCACCTAGCCGGCTGGCCCGGACTGGCCCTGCACGATGCGGCCGTCGACCACCTGGATGGTGCGGTCGCAGCGACGCGCGAGGTCGGGGTTGTGGGTGACGAACAGCACCGCGGTGCCCTGCGAGCGGTTCACCTCGCGCATCAGGCCGAACACCCGGTCGGCCGACTTGGTGTCGAGGTTGCCGGTGGGTTCGTCGGCCAGCAGCAGCGACGGCTTCATCGCCAGCGCGCGTGCCACCGCCACGCGCTGCTGTTCGCCGCCGCTCAAGTTGGTGGCCAGGTTGTTGCGCCGGTGCGAGAGCCCCATCATGTCGAGCAGCGCGCTCGCGCGCTCGACCATCTTGCGATCGGCGAAGCCGGCGTCGCCGAGCATCGGCATCATCACGTTCTCCTGCGCGGTGAAGGCGCCGAGCAGGTGGTGGTACTGGAAGACGAAGCCGATCTCATGGCCGCGCAGCGTCGTCAGCGCGGCCTCGTCCAGCTCGGTGGTCTGTCGTCCACCGATCGCCAGACGGCCCGAGGTCGGCCGGTCGAGCAGGCCGATGATGTGCAGCAGCGTGCTCTTGCCGGAGCCCGACGGGCCCATCACGGCGCAGAACTCGCCGCGCTCGAGCGTGAGGTCGATGCCGTGCAGGATCTCGGTCTCCATCGCAGTGCCGACGTTGAACGACTTGCGCACGTCCTGCATGCGCATGACCGGAACGTCCTCAGCCACGGATCGCCACCACCGGATCGAGCCGTGCCGCGCGCAACGCCGGTGCCGCGGCAGCGACGAGCCCGGCCACCAGCGCGAGCGCCAGCGCGGCGGCGAACAGCGGCGCCTCCAGCGTCACCGGCACGATCGGCAGCCCGTCGGCACCGCGCGCCAGGTTGCGCCACAGGATCAGCGCGGCCGCGCCGATGGCCGAGCCGGCGACCGAGCCGAGCAGGCCGAGCAGGCCGCCCTGCAGCAGGAACACGCGCATGATCTGGCCGCGCGAGATGCCCATCGCGCGCAGGATGCCGATCTCGCGCGACTTCTGCACCACCGAGACGAACAGCACGCTGGCGATGCCGAACGCCACCGAGAGCCCGACGAAGAAACGGATCGCGGTGTTGGCCATCACCTGCGCCTGCACCGCGCTGAAGAACTGCGCGTTGGTCGCGATCCAGCTGTCGGCCTCGACGCCGGTGGTCGCGGTGATGCGCCGCGCCACCAGCTCGGCGGCGTAGACGTCGCGCACGGTGACATCGATGCTCGACACGCCGCCCGCCAGCCCGAGCAGGCTCTGCGCGGTGTGCAGCGCGACGAACGTGTTGCGCTGATTGGCGCCCTTGTTGCCGAGGTCGACGATGCCGCTGACCGCCAGCACGTTGCTGGCCTCGTTGGCAGCGGTCACGCGCAGCTTGTCGCCGACCTCGACGCCGAGGTCGCTGGCCAGTTCGGTGCCGATCACGATGTCGGTGCTCGTCAGCCGCGCGCTGCCCTGCACGATCTTGTCGGGCAGCGCGACGATGCGGTAGTAGAGGTCGGGCTCCACGCCGTACAGCGTGATGGCGCGGCTGGCTTCGCCGCGCACCACCAGCGCCGAGCCGCCGGCCGCCGGCGCCACCACCAGCACCTGCGGCATCGTGCGGATCTGCGCCGCCACCGCCTGCCACTGGTCGATCGACTTCACGCGCTGCAGCGGCGGTTGCATGAGCGCGCTCTCGCGCGTGCCGGGCTCGTCGCGCAGCTTGCGCACCACCTCCTTCGGCGGCAGCAATTGAATGTGCGGTTGGGCGGTGAGCACGCGGCGGATGAAGTTGGCCTGCAGCCCCGTCAGCAGCGCCGACATGAACACGATCACCGCGACGCCGATCGCCACGCCGCCGACGATGAACGAGGTCTGCAGCCGCCCTTCACGCAAGAAGCGCGACGCGACGATCCACTCGAAGGGCAGCCACGGGTTCATGGCGAGTTGAGGGTGGCCCGCAGGCGCGACCCGTCGGCGATGCCGCTGGCCGTCAGCGGCACCACCTGCTCACCCGGGTTCAGGCCGCGCGTGACCTCGACCACGCCGTTGCCGCGCAGCCCGAGGGCGACGACGCGTTTGCGCGCGCGCCCTTCGGCCGCCACGAGCACCCACGGCGCGGCGCCGTCGGCGTCGCGCACCGCGTCGCTGGGTGCCAGCACCGCCTGGGGGCGGCGCGCGACCTCGATGTCGACCGAGACCGTCATGTCCTGGCGCAGGTACTGCGGCGGCGACGGCACGCGCAGCTTCACCTCGACCGAACCGCGCTGCGCGTCGATGCCCGGGTTGATGTAGGTGAGCTCGGCCGCGAAGCGTTGGCTCGGGAACGCATCGGCCGAGGCCAGCGCGCCCTGCCCGAGCGCCAGCAGGCCGAGGTTCTTCTCGTCGATCTGCACCACCAGCTGCGTCTCGCCGTCGGGCGACAGCACCATCAGCGCCTTGCCCGGCTGCACCACGTCGCCGGGCTCGACGTTGCGATCGATCAGCACGCCGGCCACCTGCGCGCGCACGATGCAATAGGCCAGGCGCGCGCGCGCCGCGTCGGCGCTCGCGCGTGCCTGCGCCAGGGCAGCCTGCGCCAGCGCGCGGTCGCTGCCGCCGGCCTGCAACGTGCGCAGCTGCTCGGTCGCGCTGCGCGCCTGCGCATCGGCCAGGTCGACCGCCTTGTGCGCGTCGTCGAGCGCAGCCTGGCCGATGAAGCCTTGGTTGAAGAGGTCCTGCTGGCGCTGCAGCTGCGTGCGCGCGGTGTCGAGGTTGATGCGCGCCTGGCGCAGCGCCTGCTCGGCCACCGGCGCCTGCAGTTCGACCAGCTGCCGCAGGCGCGCCTGCGCCTGCGTCACCGCAAGGTCCGCCTGCGCCGCCGCGGCGCGCAGCTCGCTGTCCTCGAGCAGGATCAGCGGCTGCGATGCGGCGACGGTCTGCCCCTCGGCCACCGGTACGGCCGAGACGGTGCCGACGATCTGCGTGCCGACCTCGATGCGGTGCGGCGTCTCGACGTGGCCGCTGGCCACCACGGTGCTCACCAGATCGCGCCGTTCCACGGTGGACACCGCCACGCGCGGGCCGAGCACGGCCCGCGGGCCGAAGACGACGGCCAGCGCGACGATCGCGAGCGAGGCGATGAGCAGCCACCGGTGCGTCTTCAGCGTGGTCTGCACCGTCTTCCAGTTCATCGATCGCCAGCTCCGCGGAAACCGAATCACTGTCTCACGCGGGTGGGCGGGCACCCTTGATGCGGGTCAAGCGCGGTCCGGCCCCGACGCTGCGACCACGCCGCGCGCGTCGTGACGACCCCTACCAGCCGCTCTCCCACGGCGGCGCGGGCGCGAAGCGCTGCACGAGGAAATCGATCAGCGTGCGCACGCGCCGAGGCAGCGTGCGATTGGGTAGGTAGACGAGGTAGATGCCGGCGTCGGGCAATACCTCGTACTCGCGCAGCAACGGCACCAGGCGTCCGAGGCGCAGGTCGGCCGCGGCGACGTAGCCCGGCACCGCGCCGACACCGAGTCCGGCGAGCAATGCCGCGTGCAGGGCGTCCATCTCGTCGGTCTCGAAGCGCGCCGACACCGGCACGGCGTGGGTGCGGCCGTCGCGACGCAGCGACCAGACGCCCTTCGGTGCAAGCGGCGAGAAAAGCACGTGCTCGTGGTCGGCCAGCTCACCGATCGCTGCGGGCGTGCCGCGACGTGCGAGATACGACGGCGCCGCGCACAGCACCTTGCGGTTCACCGCCAGCTTACGGGCGACCAGGTCGGGGTCGGGGGTGACCTGGATGCGGATGCCGACGTCGTAGCCCTCCTTGCCGAGGTCGATCTTGCGGTTGCTGCACGACAGCTTGACGCGGATCTCCGGGTACCGCGTCTGGAACTCGCTCAGCACCGGCATCAGGTGACGCAGGGCGAACGCTTGCACGCAGGTCATGCGCACCAGGCCGGTGAGGTCGGTCTGGGTCTGCGTCACGCGGCGCTCGGCGAACTCTGCCTCCTGAATGACGCGCAGGCAGTGCTCGTGAAAGATCGCACCGCCTTCGGTGAGACTCAACTTCCGGGTCGAGCGGTGCAGCAGCTTGACCGACAGCGACCGCTCCAGCGCGCTGACCTCGCGACTGACCAGCGACTTCGAGACCCCGAGCTTGGCGGCGGCCGCCGAGAAGCTCCTCGACTCCACCACGTGCGCGAATACGCCCATCGCCGCGAGACGCTCCCTCATTGGGCACACTCCTGCAACAAAGAGTTGAGCAAGACATGATTTATCTGGATTCTGCAACAAACTACAGTCTCGCCCACCTCAACGCGAACGCAGGGAGCACTCCATGAACGACGACGCCATCCAGGTGGGTCAACTCGGGATTCGCTATCTGGTCGATGGCTCCGCGAGCGCGAGCCTCGGCGTGTTCGAGCTCACCGTGCCGCCCGGCGCCAACGTGCCGCCACCGCACAGCCATCGCGACAACGAGGAGTTTGTGTACGTCGTCGACGGCACACTCACCTACACCGTCGACGCCGAGACGCGCGAACTGCAGCCGGGGCAGTGGATGTCGACGCCGCGCGGTTCGGTGCACGCGTTCCGCAACGACGGGCCGCAGTCGGTGCGCGCGCTGGTCGTGCTGTCACCGGACATCGGCGCGCAGTACTTCCGCGACGTCGCCGCCGTGGTCGATGCCGGTGGACCCCCCGATCGCGCCAGGCTGCTTGCCGTGATGGCGCGCTACGGCCTCGCACCGGCGATCGCCCGGCCTGCGGTGCCCGCGCCGATGCCTGCGTGACGCTGCGGCGCGGGACCGATGCCGCACCCTAGCGTGCGGCCGCTGGCGGCGCTTGCAGC
>DATJYZ010000321.1:0-24619 GCA_035499355.1 Burkholderiaceae bacterium
CTATCTGTTCCACGTGGTCGAGGAGCTCGAGAAGCGCAACATGCCGCTCGATCTCGCGCTGCTGCCCTTCGTCGAAAGTGCCTTCAATCCGCAGGCGATGTCGGTGGCACGCGCCGCGGGCATGTGGCAGTTCATGCCGTCTACCGGCCGGCTGTACGACCTGAAGCAGAATGCCTTCCGCGACGACCGCCGCGACGTGCTCGCATCGACGCGCGCCGCGCTCGACTACCTCGAGCGCCTTGGCCAGATGTTCGACGGCGACTGGCAGCTTGCGCTGGCGGCCTACAACTGGGGCGAAGGCAACGTCAAGCGCGCGCTGCAGCGCAAGCGCATCCCCAAGGCGCCGAGCGCCTACGAAAGCCTGCGCGGCATGCCCGCCGAGACGCGCGACTACGTGCCCAAGCTGCAGGCGGTGAAGAACATTCTGCTGGCGCCGGAGAACTTCGGCCTCACGCTGCCGCCGCTGGAGAACCACCCGTACTTCCTAAGCGTGGCGATCGAGCGCGACATCGACGTCGAGCTGGCGGCCAAGCTCGCCACCATCGACCTGGAAGAGTTCCAGCAGCTCAACCCGCAGATGAACCGTCCGGTGATCCTGGCTGCCGGCACGCCGCAGATCCTGCTACCGTACGACGGCGCCAACGCGTTCCTGCGCAACCTGGCGCACTACGACGGCGCGTTGGCCAGCTGGACCGTGTGGGTCGCGCCGCGCACGCTCAAGCCCAAGGAAGCCGCCGAGATGGTGGGCATGAGCGAGGTCGAGTTGCGCGACATCAACCGCATTCCGCCGTCGATGCTGGTGTCCGCCGGCTCGTCGCTGGTGGTGCCGCGCTCCGAAGAGGCCGACGATGTGCCCGAGCACCTGGCCGAGAACGGCCACCTGGCGCTGGCACCGGACACCGGCGGTCATCGCCGCGTGACCTTCCGCGCCCCGCGCCGCGGCGACAGCGTGGCTGCGGTGGCGCGCCGCTATCACGTCAGCCCCGAGCACGTGGCCGCGTGGAACCGCGTCGGCGTCGATGCCAGGTTCCGCGCTGGGCAGAACATCGTCGTGATGGTGCCCATCAAGTCGGCGCCGAAGCGCAAGGTCGCCACCTCGACGGGCCGCTCGGCCAACCTCGCCGCCAAGCGCTGACGAGCGCCGCGGCGCGGTCAGCGCCGGTCGCTCAACGCGTGCGCGATCGTCGACAGGTCGACGTACTCGAGTTCGCTGCCGACGGGCACCCCGCGCGCCAACCGGGTGACCTTGATACCGCGCGACACCAGCGCCTGCGCGATCAATTGCGCGGTGGCCTCGCCTTCGGCGGTGAAGCTGGTGGCGACGATCACTTCCTCGAGCGCGGGATCGTGGACGCGCTCCAACAGCGGCGCGATGCCGATGTCGCGCACGCCGATGCCGTCGAGCGGACTGAGGCGTCCCATCAACACGAAGTACAGCCCGCGAAAGCTGCCGGTACGCTCCAGTGCGGCCTGGTCTGCCGGCGTCTCGACCACCGCCAGCAGGCGCGCATCGCGCCGCGGGTCGAGGCAGATCGGACACAACGCGCTTTCGGTGAACGTGTGGCAGCGTTCGCAATGGCGCATTTGGCTGTCGGCCGCCAGCAGCGCGGCGGCGATGCGCCGGGCGCCCTCGCGGTCATGCTGCAGCAGGTGGAACGCCATCCGCTGCGCCGATCGCGCGCCCACCCCCGGCAGGCGCCGCAGCGCATCCAGCAGGTCCTGCAGCGCGCGCTCGGTCACACGCGGAGCGCGTTCAGAACGGGAACTTCATGCCGGGAATCTGCGGCATGCCGGCGGTGAGCTTGCCCATCTTTTCCTGCGACGTGGCTTCGGCGCGGCGGATGGCGTCGTTGAACGCGGCGGCCACCAGGTCTTCCAGCATGTCCTTGTCGTCACCGAGCAGGCTCGGGTCGATGCTGACGCGCTTGACGTCATGCCGGCAGGTCATCGTCACCTTGACGAGCCCGGCACCGGCCTGCCCTTCGACTTCGATGGTGCCCAGCTCCTCCTGGGCCTTGCGCAGGTTCTCCTGCATCGCCTGCGCCTGTTTCATGAGACCGGCCAGCTGGTTCTTCATCATGGCGAGGGGTTCCTTTGAACGGGCTTGATCGATCCGGGCACGATGCGCGCGGTCTTGAACTGTGACATCAATTCCCGCACCACCGGGTCGCTGGTCATCGTCTGCTCGGCCTGCAGTTGCGCATGCGCACGTGCGGCCGCGTCGCGCAGCGCCGGACTGTCCGCCGGCACGCCCTCGACCAGCTCGAGTTCCACCGCTTGGCCGTGGACCGCGGCCAGCGCGGACTGCAGCTTGTCGCGCAGGGCCGGTGCACGCAAGGCCTCGCGCTCGACCCGCAACCGCCAGCGCTGACCGTGCGGGCCGTCTGACGCGGCAAGCCATTCGCTTTGCATCGCCAGCTCGCGCACCAGCGCGCCGATGAGGCCGCGCTGCGTCATGCTGGACACCAGGTGCGCCCAACGCTCGCCGAGCTCGGTGGGCTGCAGGGTAACGGCAGGCACAGGGTCAGCCGTACGCGGGCCCGGCGACTCACGGCTCGTTGCCCTGGCGGACGCGATCTCGTCATCGGGCACTGCATCCACCCAGGGCGGTGGCTCGTCGGCGCGCACGCTGGCCGTCTTGCTCGCCGCTTCGACGGCCGCGGCGGAAGACTTGGAGCTCGCCGCAGGGGTGGACTTGACGCCCACGGTCCCCGGCGACGCCGCCGGAAACGCCAGGAAGCGCAGCAGCACCATCGTCAGCGCCGCGTACTCGTCGCTGACCAGCGGCAGTTCCTCGCGACCGTGGACGGCGATGCTGTACAGCAGCTGCACCTCGTCGGCCGCCCAGGAGCTCGCCAAGCGGGTGACCTCGGGCGTGTCCGGGTCTTCGCCGTCAAGCGCGCCCGGTACCGCCTGCGCGACGGCCATCTGCTGCAGCAGCATGGCCAGCTCCTCCAGCGCGGCAGCGGCAGACAGGCCGCGCTGCCGCACATCGTCGACCGCCGCGAGCAACGCCGCGCCGTCGCGCGCACCGAGCGCCAGCACGAACGCCGACGCCACCGATCGCTCGACGCTGCCGAGCATCGCGCGCACAGCGGCCTCGTCGAGGCTGCCGCCGCCATAGGCGATGGCCTGGTCGGTCAGCGACAACGCATCGCGCATCGAGCCGCGCGCTGCGCGCGCCAGCACGCGCAGCGAGCCGGCATCGTGAGCCACCTTCTCGTCGGCCAGCACGCGCGCCAGATGCTCCTGCACGGTCTGCGGTGCCATCGGCCGCAGGTTGAACTGCAGGCACCGGCTCAGCACCGTCGGCAGCATCTTGTCCGGGTCGGTGGTGGCCAACACGAACTTCAGGTAGTCCGGCGGTTCTTCCAGCGTCTTCAGCAACGCGCTGAACGCGTCCTTCGTCAGCTGATGCGCCTCGTCGATCATGAACACCTTGAAGCGGCCCAGGCTCGGTTTGTACGCGGCACGTTCGATCAGTTCGCGCGCTTCGTCGATGCCGCGGTTGGAGGCCGCGTCGAGCTCGATGTAGTCGATGTAGCGATCGGCGTCGATCTCGGTGCAGGCCTGGCACACCCCACACGGCTCGGCCGTGACGCCACCGTTGCCGTCGGGCCCCGTGCAGTTGAGGCTCTTGGCCAGGATGCGCGACACCGTGGTTTTGCCGATGCCGCGCGTGCCGGTAAAGAGATAGGCGTGGTGCAGCCGGCCGCTGGCCAACGCATTGCCGAGGGCACGCACGACGTGCTCCTGCCCGACCATCTCGCTGAATCGGCGCGGCCGGTATTTGCGCGCCAGGACCATCGACCCCATGCGCCATTTTACGAGGCATGCCGGCGGCGACAGCGTCGCGAGGGCCGACGCGCGTCGTCGATAATGCGTCATGAGTTCCGTTGCGCCGAGCGTTGCCGGCCCGTCGCTGAGCTACGAGCAGTCTGGCGTTCAGTACCAGCTGATCGATCCGCTGAAAGTGCAGGCGCAGCGTGCGGCCGCCACCACCGCGGCGCAACTCGGCGCGCACGGCTTCCACGAGGTGCCGGCCTCGCGTGGCGAGTCCGCCTACGTGGTCGACGTCGGGCCGTTCTACATCGCGACCATCGTCGAATGCCTCGGCTCCAAGGCGTTGGTGGCCGACGAGATGGCCGCGCTCACCGGCAGCAGCTACTACGACGCCATCGCGCAGGACACCATCGCGATGGCCGTCAACGATCTGATCACGGTCGGTGCCACGCCGTTGGTCGTGCAAGCCTACTGGGCGGCGGGCGGATCCGAATGGTTTGGCGACGGCGCGCGTGCAGAGCGGTTGGTGACCGGTTGGCGCAGGGCGTGCGAAGCCTGCGGCGTGGCCTGGGGCGGTGGCGAGACCCCCGCCCTGGCCGGCATCGTCGAACAAGGTCGGATCGACCTCGCCGCCTCGTGCATGGGCCTCGTCAATCCGAAGCAGCGGCTGTCGCTCGGCGAGCGGCTGGCGCCGGGCGACGCGATCGTGTTGCTGGCGTCGAGCGGCATTCACGCCAACGGCTTGAGCCTCGCGCGCAAGCTGGCCGAACGCCTGCCGCAGGGCTACGCAACACCGGTGCAAGCCGGACTGAGCTATGGCGACGCCCTGCTGGCGCCGACGGTGCTCTACTCGCGGGTCACCGAGGCGTTGTGGCAGGCCGGCATCGTGCCGCACTACTGCGCCAACATCACCGGCCACGGCTGGCGCAAGCTGTTGCGTCACCCGGGCGCCTTCAACTACCGAATCACCAGGCTGCCCGAGGTGCCGCCGGTGCTGCGCTTCATCCAGGGGCACGCCTCGCTCGATGACCGCGCGGCCTACAGCACGTTCAACATGGGCGCGGGCTTCGCCTTGTTCGTTGCCGCCGACGAAGCCGCACGCACGGTGCAGATCGCTCAGCGCCTGGGCGTCGACGCACTGCTGGCCGGCGCGGTCCATGAAGGCACGAAGCAGTTGACGATCGAGCCGCTGGGTTTGCGCTTCGACGCCGAGGACCTGCAGTTGCGCTGAGGAATGTCTCCCGCGGTGCGGTCGCCTACAATCACCCGCGACGGGCCTCCTCGCATGGAAGCGTGGTCAACCGGGTCAGGTGGGGAACCAAGCAGCCCCAGCCATTGCGACCAGTGCCGAGGGCAAGGCTCGTCTTTCCATCGGGATTCGAGGCCGCCGATGGCGGGAGTTACCCTAGGTCGGCTCGGCCGTTGAGGCGCCGACGCAACGATTCGCAACGATCGTCTGCACCTTGCCCCCCGCGCCTGTCAACCGGGTCGACAGGGCGACGTTAAGATGGCGGATTGAGGCACCCGCTCCCTTCGAAGCACTCGCGGCGAAGGCGTCCAGACCAGATGAGGGTTCATGGTCCGAGCGTGATGGCTCCGTCGCGTAGTGTCCGTCCCCTCGACTCAAACCAGGAGTTGTTCAATGAAGATGAAAACCACGCTCTCGCTCGTCGCCGCGGCTGCTGTCGCTCTGTTCACGTCGGGCGCGTTCGCGCAAGACAAGACCCGTGCCGAGGTGAAGGAAGAAGCCAAGGCTGCCGCCAAGACCGGTGGTACCTCCGGTGAAGCCGGGGCTCCGGCTGCCAAGCCAAAGTCCACCAAGGCACGCGCCGATGTCAAGGGCGAAACCAAGGCCGCCAACAAGGCCGGTGAGACCATGGAAGGCGAAGCCACCAAGGCCGCGAAGCCGAAGTCGACTGCCGCACGCTCGGACGTCAAGGCGGACACCAAGGCCGCCGTCAAGTCCGGTCAGACCACTGAAGGCGAAGCGACCCCGAAGAAGTAAGCAGGTCACGCGCGCTGCGCGCGCTGGCATCGATGCGGCCACCCTCGGGTGGCCGTTTTTCGTTGGCAGCCGACTCAGGTGGCTTGGCGAAACGCCATCACCGCCTGGCTGCGCAAGGTGCGCAACAGAGACAGCTCCTTCTCCCCGGCCGCGATACTCCCTGCGCGCGCGCGGTCCGCGTAGATCAGTGCGAAGGTCGCGCCTTTCATCACCAGCGGCAGCAGGAGGAAGGTCTGCGCCTCGGCAGTTCGGTGCAGCCAACCCGGCAGGCGCCTGACCACCGAGTCTGCGGTCGCGTCGGCGATCAGCGTGTCGACCCCTTTGTGGCAGACGGCGGCCAGCAGGTCCTGCGGGGGTGCACTGCCGTCGCAGAGCTTCACTGCAAATTGCGACACCAGTGCCTGCACACCCTCGCCGAGGCCGAACCGACCGGTCAGGGTGCCTGATTTCGGGTCGCGGAGCGCGAAGACCACGCAGCGAAAACCGAGGCTGCGGTAGATCGTCTCGAGGATCATCTGCAGCACCTCGTTGAGCCGGAACGACTCCTGCGCGAGGGTGTTCGTGATGTCCTGGATGCCGGCAGTCAGCACCTCGCTGGGCGGCAATGCAGGCGGCATCGATGGCTGCGTTGTCAGCACCAGCGTGGCCGCGTCGGTGCTCACCGTGCTGGCGCCGGCGGGGGTGGCGCTGGGCGCGCCAGGCTCGGTGGCCGCGTTGATCAGCTTCTGCGCCGGTGAGTCCTGCGGCAGCCTCAGGCCGATGGCTTCAGCGATGCCGCGCAGCTTGGTGCGCGACTCCTGCACGGCCTGCATCACGTCCTTGGGCGTCACCCCCCAGGCTGCGGCATAGGCGGCCGCCAGGCGAGCGACCGGTTGCTGCGGTGAGGCATCGGCCTGCAGCATGGCCTCGGCCAGTTCGTTGCAGCCCCGCGCAAGCCAACGGGCACGATCGGCGGCGGCTTCGACGCGCCGCCCGGGCGGCTCACCACTCGGCGAGCGCATGCACTGCTGCAGGTTGTCGGGCAGGCCCCATGCCTTGGCGACGCCGACGCCCAGCTGCTCGAAGCCGACGCCGAGCACGCGTTGCGCCACCTGCTCGGCGCTCGGTCGCGAGGCGCCAACCCGGGCCGCGTGCGGTCGCACCTCGTCGCGGATGGCGCGCGCCTCCTCCGGCAGGTAGAACTCCGTGAGCAGGCGCCCCAGGTTGTGCAGCAGGGCACCGAGATAAGACTCTTCGGCTTCGCGGCCGGCCGTGCTCAGCTCGCTGGCCAGTTGACCCGCCATCAACGCGCACAGGAACTGCTCCTTCAGCTGAGCGGCGTGCTGCTTGTCCTTCATGTGGTCCAGCAGCACCAGCGACAACGCCATGTTGCGCACGCCGGCGAAGCCGATCAGTGCGATCGCGCGCGAGACCGTCGAGATGGTGCCCCCGCCGGCATGCCGGAACGCGACGCCGTTGACCAGTCGCAGCAACTTGTGGGTGAGCGCCACGTCCTTCAGGATCTCGGCGGCGAGGCTGTCGACGCTCTCGCGGTCCGACGCGGCCACGCGCTGGATATTGGCCACCGCGTCCGACAACGCGGGGAAGTCGCTCTTGTGGCGCATCCGGCGCAGCAGGAATTCCACCGTGCCGTGCGAAGCGGCGGCCACCGGATCGCCCTCGCCCGCGCGCAGCCACTCCTGCAGCGCCCCGGTCATCGCGGCCGCACCGTCGAAGCGCGCGGCGACATTGCGCGTCACCGCTCGCAGCACGATCGCACGCAGGGATGCGTCGATGGCCGGCGAATCGGGCAGCGCGACGTCTTCGTCGATGGTGCGGCGCAGCGCCCGGTGCGGATCGCGTTCCACCAGCAACGCGCGACCACACAGCAACTCGCCCAGGATCATGCCGGCCGCGAACACGTCCATCGTCGGCGCCGGTGCCTGGCCCAGGGCCGCCTCGGGCGACATGTAGCCCGGCGTGCCGCAGATGTGGCCGGCACCGTCGCTGGCGCGCGCAGCGATGCCGAAATCCATCACCCGCGCCCGGCCATCGGGGCCGAGCAGGACATTGGAGGGCTTGAGGTCGCGGTGGACGATGCCTTGCGCGTGGGCGGCCCCCAGCGCCTCCAGCACCTCCAGCATCAATGCCACGGCCGCGCGTTCGGGCATGGCGCCACTGCTGCGCATGGCCTCGGCCAGCGTCTTGCCGCGTACCAGCTCGAACACCAGGTACGGCTGTCCATCGGCCTCGTCGGCCTCGAACACCGGCACGATGTTGGGGTGCGTCAGCCGACTCACGGCGCGCGCCTCGTGTAACCACTGATGGACCGCGATGCCCTGCGCGTGGGGCGATAGCAGCTTGAGAGCCACCTCGCGATCCAGCCGCTGGTCGTTGGCACGCCATACCTCGGCCTGCGCGCCACGGCCGAGCACGTCGAGCAACTCGAAGCGCCCGATGCGCTGGCCCGGGTGGCGTCTGGCGGCGGTCATCGATGCGCCCATGCCTCAGGCCGCATGGCGCGCCGTTGGCTGGTGCCCGGCGTCGCCGCCGTCGTGCCCATCGTGTCCGTCGTGCGGCGACTCCCCTTGTGCGGCGAGCTGCAGGTCGCGCAGCGTCATGCCGAGCGCGCGGCCATAGCGTTGGGCCACCCGATGCATCGCGGCGGCGCTGTGGCGCGCGGGCAGGCTCAGCGCGTCGACCAGTTCGTTGGCGCAGCTCGCGCTGGCGCGCAGCATGTCGTCGTCCGTCTCGATGGTGCGCACCGCCGCGCCCGGGCCGAAGCGGCGGATCATGTGCAGCACGGTGTCGTCGAGCCCCCAGTGGCGCGCCACGGCTGCGCCCAGCGCGTCGATCTCCACCCCGAGCACGGCCTGGGACGCGCCCTCCTCGCTCATGCCGGGTTCGTCGGCTTCGCCGGCTTGCTCGGCCACCACCGGCTGCATCAGGCGCTGGATCTGCGCAGCTTCCTCGGGGAAGTGGTAGCAGGTCACCAGTCGCCCGAGGTTCTGCAACAGCGCGACCAGATAGACCACCTCGGCGTCGTAGCCCGGTGGCCGCAGCAGCTGCGCGATGCGCGCCGCGCGCTGTGTCCGCGCGATGGCAGCCTCGAGTTGCGTCGCGGCGCCCGCACTCAGTGGGCCAGGCCACTCGCGCAACGACAGTGCGGCGCGGCGCACCCCATCGAGGCCCACCATCGCGATGGCGCGCCGCATCGTCAACACCGGTCCGCTGCCCGCGATCATGGCCCCGCGTACTTCCGCCGTGTTGACCGCGCGCAGGAGCTCGAAGCTCAACGCAGGGTCCTGCAGCACGACCTCGGCCAGCTCGGCGGTCCGCTCGCGCTCCATCAGCGCCAGCCGGGCGGCGCGCCGCGCGCCGCCCGGCAGTGACGGCAGCGCGCCGATGCTGCGCAAGCGATCGATCAACAGCGCCAAGGGGCCGCTGTCGGCCGCTTCCTCGGCCCGGATCCAGCCCTCCAGCGCGCGCGCCAGCGTGCGCGCGCTGTGATAGCGCTGCCGCTGCTGGCGATCGGTGGCACGGTTGGCGATCACGCGCAGCGCCTCTGGAATCGGGCGTGCCGTGGTCCACGGCAGGCGCACGATCTCACGGCCCGTCGGCGGCAGCAGTGCGATCGCGGCGGCGGCGTCGCTGTGGTCGAGCGGGTGCTGACCGGTCAACGCGTAGTGCAGGACCAGCCCGAACGCCAGCACATCGCGCTCGCCGTCGCGTCGCTGCGCCTGCAATCCGCTGACGCCATGCCGCACCTCGGCACTGGGCGGCGCATGCCCGCCCGGCGCGATCTGGAGGCCCATCAAGCGGGCGCGTCCGTTGCCATCGACCGCCACCATCGAAGCCTGGATGTCGCGGTGGGCCAGTCCCGCTTCGTGCGCGAACGCCAGGCCGTCGAGCACCTGCATGCTCCAGCGCGCGACGTCGAGCGCCGGCGAGCCCTGCGAGGCGGTCAGCTCGATCAGCGTGCTGGTGTCGCCGCGCTCGTAGGCCGCATAGGGCCAGCGGTCGTGTTCATCCACCTCCACCGGCGCCGCCAGCCCTGGGTGCGTGACCCGCATCGCAAGGCGAGCCGCCTGCAGATGCCGCTGCAGTTCGATGCGGTCGGCAACTTGCGCGCGTGGCATCACCAGCACGCGGTCGCCGTCGACATCCGGGTCGGCGACCAGCCAGACCAGAGTCTGCGCACTCTTGCCCAGCAGGCGCAGCAGCTTGAAGCGTCCGAACGACGGCGATGCCGCGGGCTGCGCGGGCTGTCGCTTCGCTGCGGGGGCGTTGTCGGGCGCAGTCATGGACGCAAGGGCGGACGACCGCAGGAGCCGGTCGTCCGCCGATTGAACTCAATGCCGGCCCGGCCCGATCAGTCGAAGTGGCTGGCAAGCGCCGGGCTATTCGAGCCCTGGCTCGGCCAGCGGCAGCTCGTGCAGTGCACCGTCTCCGGTGATGAACGCCGCGCGCACCGGCACAGCGCCGGCCAGTGCCCGCACCGCGTCGCGGTAGCGCGCCAACTGGCGGCGCAGGTTCGCGTCGGCGGCGGCATCGGCCGCCAGCTTGTAGTCGAGCACCCACCAGCTCGGCTGTGGCGGCCCGTCGAAGCGCACCAGGCGATCGATGCGCAGCGACTCGCCGTCACTGACGACGTCGAACTCGTCGGCACTCCAACTGAACCGCGCGGGATCGAAGAAGCCCTGCAGCGCCGGGCTGCGACGAATCGTCTGGGCGTAGCGTGACACCACCTCGACCGCCGACAGCGGCAGGTCGAACTCCGCCGCCGCGGCAGCCGCCAGTGCGGTCGGATCCGCCGTTTGCGAGGTGGCGGCGCTCCACTGCAGCACACGGTGCACGGCGCGCCCGAGTTGGGCGGCGAGTCCAGCCGACGGGCTGGTGCGCGCATCGGCGCACGTGGGGCGCGTCGACGGCTTCGGGAGTTCGGTGAGCGTTGCCTCGGGCCGTGCGGCGACAGGTCCGGCGGACGACCCGCCGCCGAGCGGCCACGTCTGTGCGTGCGGCGCGATGCGCGCCCACCAGCCGTTGCGCTGGTCGTCCCGGCGCGACGTGCGACTGAACACCAACAGGTGCTCGGCGCGCGTCATCGCGACGTACAGCGCGTTCATCTCTTCGCGCTGCGCCGCCGCCTGCTCCTGCGCACGCAGGCCGACCAGCGACTCGCACGGCCTCGACAGATCCGCGGCGAACGCAACGCGCCGAGGCGCGTCGCGCTCGACCGGCCAATCGACCAGCACGCCGGGCCTGGCTTCGCGCGGATCCCGCGCATCGGCGTCGACCACCCACACGCATGGCGCCTCGAGACCCTTGACACCGTGCACGGTCAACAACTGCACCGCATCCGGTCGCGCCGGCGCCCGCACGGCGAGCGCACGCTGGCGCAATGCGCGTACGAAGTTGTAGATGCTGGCATGGCGCCCGCCGTCGAGCGACAGGGACAAGCCCAACAGCGCCTGGACCGCTGCCAGCGCCGCAACCCGACGCTCCGGTGGCACCGCCGCCGCAAGCCGCGCCATCAGGTCGCCCTGGTCGATCACGCGGTCGAGCAGGTCGTGCGGAGGCAGCACGCGTGCGTCCGTCGACCAGCGCGCCAGAAGTTCCCGCGCGCGCGCCAGCTCGGGGGGCGCATCGTGCCAATCGTGCAGCGCGCTCCACCAGGGCGCCGCGCCACGACTGGAGGCACGCCGGGACAGCGCCAGCAACTGCGCGTCGCTGGCGCCGAACAGCGGGCTCTTCAACGACTGCGCGAGCGACAGATCGTGGCCCGGCGAGGCCAGCACGTCGAGCACCGCCACCAGGTCGTTGACCTCGATCAACGAGCCGAGCCGCACCTCCTCGGCCGCCACGCACGGCACGTGCAGTGCCTGCAGCGCCTGCGCCACCCGCGCCAGCGAGGCATGGCGGCGCGCGAGCACCATCACCTGCCCCGGTGCGGTCTCGCCGCCGCGAATCAACGCTTGCACGCCACGTGCCACCCGGCGCGCCTCTTCGAGTGCTCGGGGCTCCTTCGGGTCGTGCCGCGGCACGGTCAGGGAGTCGCGCCAGCCGTCGTTGCGCTGCACAGGTGGCTTGTCCTCGAGTGGGGGATCGGCGAGGCATCGAACCTCGCCAGGAATCGCGTCGTCGCGTGCCGTGGTGTGGGCGACGAACCCCTCATAGTCGCCCTCGGCGACCGCGCGGTCGAACACCGCGTTGACGGCAGCGATCACCGCCGCGGCATTGCGCCGTGTGTGGTTGCACATCAAGTCGTGCCCCGCCAAACCCTCGACCACGAAGCGACGCGCCGCCGCGAACACGCGCGGCTCGGCGCCTCGGAAGCGGTAGATGCTCTGCTTCGGATCGCCGACGATGAACACCGACACCGGCTGCTGGCCGCTGGCGCCGCCGCCCGCCCCGGCATACGAGGTCAGCCAGCTTTGCAGCGCCTGCCATTGCAGATTGCTGGTGTCCTGGAACTCGTCGATGAGCACATGGCGCAGCCGCACGTCGAGGCGTTGCTGCACCCAGCCCGACATCACCGGGTCCGACAGCAGCGCGAGGGCGCCGCGCTCGAGGTCCTGCATGTCCATCCAGGCGCGTTCGCACTTGAGCGACTGCCAGCAGCGCAACAGCACCCGGCTCAGCCGCACCATGCGGCCATGGTCGTCGTGCGCGTCCTGTTGCGCTGCCTGTCGTTCGAGCTCGAGCACCGCCTCGATGGCAGCGGCCACCGCCTCGCCGCCGACCAACTTGCGCGGCTGCCCTGCGACCGTGAACAAGGCCTTGCGAAGAGCGCCGAGTGCGGCGCGGCCTTCTCGCAGCCCGAGCGCCGCAGAAAGCTCCTCCGCGGCCTTGCGCTCTTTGGCCCCACCGCGACCGTACAGCGCTTCGGCCGCATCGCCGAACTGCCGCCGCAGCGCGGCGTCGCCGGCGATGCGCCGCAACGGGTTTGCGAAGCCGGCGCACGCCGGCCAGCGCTGTGCCGCTGTCTCCACGGCCGACTCCAGTGTCCGATGGGCGTCGGCGCGCTCGATCTCCAGGCGCTTGTCGATGGCGGCGCGCAGCCATTGGTCGAGTCGCCAACGGCCGTGCCGATCGGTCAGCGCGCGGTAGTCCTCCAGCAGCGGCGATGCCAACACCTCGCGCTGGAAGCGGCGCAACAACTCGCCGATCTGGTCGTCGACCTCCTCGATCAACGACATCGCCGGGTGCAGGCCGAGCGCGTCGAGCATTTCCAGCGGCGCCAGTCGCAACAACTGCGCGAACCAGGCGTGAAACGTATGGATCTGCACCTCGGTGCCGGCGCGCAGCACGCTCGCATGCAGCGCCGACAAGGCATCCGCCAGGCGGGCCGCTTCGGGTTCCGACAGTCCGCGCAGCCGCAGTGCCTGCCGCCGCGCATCGACCGAGGCGTCTGCGAACTCGCGCAGCCAGTCGTGCAGGCGCACCCGCATCTCGCTGGCCGCCTTGCGGGTGAAGGTGATCGCGAGGATCTCCTCGGGGGCGGCACCGTCCAGCAATGCGCGCACGATGCGCGACACCAGCATCCAGGTCTTGCCGGCCCCTGCGCAGGCCTCGACCACGCCGCTGCGTCGCGGATCGCACGCCAGCGCGTAGAACCGCGTCGCATCGCAGTCGCGCCCATCGGCCCGGTAGGCCGGCTCACGCTGCACCGGAGCCACCCTCGTTGATGCCCCCCCAATGGTCGCGGCGACACAAGCCGCGAGCCTCGCAGGTCTCGCACACCGCGCCCTCGCCGAGCGCCGGCAACGGTTCGCCCGCCTCGATACGGACCCGCTCCGCGGCCACGTGGTGCGCGAGCGCGCGCGCGCTGTGCTCGACCTCGGGATGCTCGATCGCGACCACGGCGTCGGTTTCGTCGAGCGCGACGTAGCACGCCCGCACGGGGCTCGCATCCGGCTGGCGCGCCAGCTGCAGCGCCACGTACACCGCGAGCTGGGTGTCTTCCAGCGGCGCGCGCACCTTGTCTTTCAGCGCCTCGAGGGGACTGGTCTTGTAGTCGATCAACCGGAGCGCGGACGAGTCACCGCGGTTGTCGACGCGATCGATGCGGCCGCGCAACATCAAGCCCGCATCGCCGGTCGGCGTCGCGGGAATCTCGACTTCGGCCGCCTGGAAGCGCCAGCCTTCCGCCTCCTGCACGTGCAGCCAGCGCACGTAGCGTGCGGCCAGCGCCGGCAGCCCGGCACTGTACGGCAGCATGGCTTCCTCGAGCACCTCCCCGGACTCGGTCATCGCCTGCAGCGCCCCGCGTCCGGCAGCTACGAACCGATCGATGTCGTCGTCGAGGTCGCGACGCGCCTCGCGGGCGTTGTGAAATCGCTCCAGGGTCGCGTGCATCCATGTTCCGGCCTCACGCTGGTCGGCGTCGTCGTCGAGCTCATCCTGCTCCACCAGGTGCAGCGCGGCACGCGCGAAGAAGCGGTATGGGCATTGACGCAGCGTCTCCACCGCACTGGCACTGAGCACCGGTGGCAACGCGCCGGCGGCACTCGGCAACGGGCGCGGTACCGGTCGCAAGGCCACGCCGCGCTGCGGCAACCGCACCTCGCGCTCGGGAAACTCGGCCACACCGCGCCGCCGTTGTGCCAGGCGCAGCCGCTCGAGCCACGGGCTCGCCGACAGCAACTCGTCGGCGTCGGCGTGACGGCGCAAGGCCACCACCTGCGGCACGCGCAGCAGCTGCACGAACGACACCGCGGCGCGCCGCTGTCGGGCCCCACGCTCGGGCAGGCCCAGCGCGCGGCGCAGGCTCTCGTCGAGCAGACCCGATTCGGGAGGCAGCGGTCCGAGGCGCCGCGAGTCCGCCCCCGGGAGCACGGCCGCCGCGAAAGGCCGTCCGATCGCCCGCGACAGCGGCGTGATCACCACCGCAGCGGTAACCGCGCTCGCTGGAGGCACGAACACCGCGTCCTCCAGCGTCGCCTCTACCCAGGCCGCGAATTCGTCCAGACGCCACTGCGGCACCGACTGGGCGGCCACCGCAATACTTGCCCGATCCTGCTCGCGCAAGCGCAAGGCGCGGCGCAGTTGCACCGCAGCGTCGTCGTCGCGCCAGGGCCCCGAGTGCGCTGCCCCGAACAGCAATGCATCGAACGCACGCAACCACTCGCCGAGCGGCCGCGACAAGGGTCGCGCAAAGGCGTCGAGGCGGGCCTGCTCGCGTCGCCACAGGGCGTCGGCGCGCGCCCGCAGCGAGGCATCGAGCGCGCGCACGCCGCGCCACACCTTTTCCAGCGCCACCAGCGCGTCGGCCATCGACGGGTCGAGATCGGCCTTCAGCCAGTCGAGAACGTCGTCCGGACGGCTCGACATGCGCGCCGCGCGCAATGCGGCGCTCGCGTGGGCGCCCGCGCGCGTGGTGGCCAGCGACCAGCCGGTTTCGTCGACCACTTCGATCTGCTGGCGCTCCAGCAGCGCTCGCACGCGCCGCACCAGCGCGCGATCCTGCGCCACCAGCGCCACCGGGCTCGTGCCGCTGCGCACCCGCTGCGCGACCTGCCACGCGGCAGCCAGGGCCTCGTCCTCGGCATCGGCCGCCAACTCGACCTCGAACGCACACTGTTCGGGCCAGGCATCGAAGGGATCGTCAGCCGGCGGATCGGCCCGCAGATGCAGCCCCGGCACGCCGTGCGCGTGCGCGTGCTGCTGCAGGTTCAAGGCCAGCGCGTCTTCGCCGCCCAAGGTCACGACCACCCAGCCCGCAGGCCGATGGGCGAACAGGCGATCGCTGTCCGCGCCGTCCGACAGTGCGGCCCACTCGATGGCCGCGCGCAGCAGCAGACGGTGTGTGGCGCCGACCCCGGTGCCGCCCGCGACTTGATCGCGTGCCCGCTGCCACCAGCCGTCTCTCTCCATCGGTGCCAACGCCGCTGCCTGCGCGCGCAACGCATGCGCAGTGCGCACCAGGCGCTCGAGTGCGGCGTCGAATGCCCGCGGGTCGCGCCGCAGCCACGCCGACGCCCAGGCATGGTCGCGCAGCAACTCACGTGCCGTGGCGCGGTCGACCGCCACGTCACCCGTGACCTCGCCCGGGGCAGGCCGACGCGGCGGCCCCAGCGCCACGGTCAGGGTGCGCGTGGTGTGCACGCGCGGCAGCCAGCCGCCACACGCGGCCAGCGCGTGGCGCGCCGGCGCGATCAGGTCGGCGAACGGCAGCAGCACCACCGCGTCGGCAGCCACCACATGCCGACGCGCTAGCCAGGCCTGGATGGCCTCGGCCGCCGAACGCCACAGCGCGGCCGGAGGTGCCGCCGCGGTCAAGTGGAGCGTCTCTATCGTGGCCATAGCTCGACCGATTTTGCGCTGGCCGGTAGGGCCAACGACGATGTGTCAGAATTCCCGCGCCGTCTCTCGCACGATGGACGCGCCCGCCGAGGAGGCCCGATGAGCAGCGAACTGATCAAGCATGTGTCCGATGCGTCGTTCGACAGCGACGTTCTGAAGTCCGACAAGCCGGTGCTGGTGGACTATTGGGCCGAGTGGTGCGGTCCGTGCAAGATGATCGCGCCGATCCTCGATGAAGCCGCCAAGGACTACGGCGGCCGGTTGCAGATCGCCAAGATGAACGTCGACGAGAACCAGGGCGTGCCGGCCAAGTACGGCATCCGCGGCATCCCGACGCTGATGCTGTTCAAGGACGGCCAGCTCGCTGCCACCAAGGTGGGCGCCCTCTCGAAATCGCAATTGACCGCGTTCCTCGACGGTCATCTATAATCCCCTTCCATCGCGGTGTCCGTGGGGACAACAGCCCCGGCGGACACCGCCCAAGATTGCCGCCGCGCAGCCTTTCCAGGCGCGGTTCCGGCCCCTCCCAATGCTCTGATCGTTGCCCCGCCGTGCGGGGTGGCGAAGCTGCGGAACACGGCCGGACTTTCCCGGTCGCGCCCATCCGGCAGCGGGTCCGACCCTTCCAGCCAGTCGTCACACGATGCATCTGTCCGAACTGAAGGCGCAACACGTCTCCGCGCTCATCAAGATGGGCGAGGAATTGGAGATCGAGAACGTCGCTCGCATGCGCAAGCAGGAGCTGATGTTCGCGATCATGAAAAAGCGCGCCAAGGGCGGCGAGCAGGTGTTCGGCGACGGCGTGCTCGAGGTGCTGCCCGACGGCTTCGGCTTCCTGCGCTCGATCGACACCAGCTACATGGCGAGCACGGACGACATCTACCTGTCGCCCAGCCAGATCCGCCGCTTCAACCTGCACACCGGCGACATGGTCGAGGGCGAGGTGCGCGTGCCCAAGGACGGCGAGCGCTACTTCGCGCTGGTGAAGGTCGACAAGGTCAACGGCCTGACGCCCGAGGAGAGCAAGCACAAGATCATGTTCGAGAACCTGACGCCGCTGTTCCCGAAGGAGCAGTTCAGGCTCGAGCGCGACATCAAGGCCAGCGAAGAGAACATCACCTGCCGCATCATCGACCTGATCGCGCCGATCGGCAAAGGCCAGCGTGCGCTGCTGGTGTCGCAGCCCAAGAGCGGCAAGACGATCATGATGCAGCACCTGGCGCACGCGATCGTCGCCAACTACCCCGACGTGCACCTGATCGTGCTGCTCGTGGACGAGCGGCCCGAGGAAGTGACCGAGATGATCCGCACCGTGCGCGGCGAGGTCATCAGCTCCACCTTCGACGAACCGGCGGCGCGCCACGTGCAGGTGGCCGAGATGGTGATCGAGCGCGCCAAGCGCCTGGTCGAGCTGAAGAAGGACGTCGTGATCCTGCTCGACTCGATCACCCGCCTGGCACGCGCCTACAACAACGTCCTGCCCTCCTCCGGCAAGGTGCTCACCGGCGGTGTCGACGCCAACGCGCTGCAGCGACCCAAGCGCTTCTTCGGCGCCGCGCGCAACGTCGAGGAAGGCGGCTCGCTGACCATCATCGGCACCGCGTTGATCGACACCGGCTCCAAGATGGACGAGGTGATCTACGAGGAGTTCAAGGGCACCGGCAACTGCGAGATCCACCTCGATCGCCGCATGTCCGAGAAGCGCGTCTACCCGTCGATCCTGCTCAACAAGAGCGGCACGCGGCGCGAAGAGCTGCTGCTCAAGCCCGAGATCCTGCAGAAGACCTGGATCCTGCGCAAACTGCTCTATCCGATGGACGAGATCGAGGCGATGGAGTTCATCCTCGACAAGATGAAGTCGAGCAAGAACAACCTCGACTTCTTCGACATGATGCGCAGAGGGGGCTGAACCCCGCCGCGGCTACAATTGATACTTATCCAAAACCGGAAAGTGCATGCGCCCGCGGGCGGCATGTGGCTCCCGCACCCAGTGAGCAAACGATGAAACAAGGCATCCACCCCGAATACCGCGAGGTCTGCTTCCAGGATCTCTCCAACGGCTTCAAGTTCGTCACCCGTTCGTGCCTGCAGACGCGGGAGACGATCACGATGGACGACGGCCGTGAGCTGCCGTTGGTCAAGCTCGAGACCACCAGCGAGTCGCATCCCTTCTACACCGGCACGCAGAAGAGCGTCGACAACCTCGGTGGCCGCGGCGAGAAGTTCCGCAACAAGTTCGCCCGGGTCGGCCTCAAGAAGTGAGCCACGCCGCGCGCCGCGACAAAAGGCAGCTTCGGCTGCCTTTTTGTTTGTCCGCTCGGTGGCGGGCAAGACCCGTCGACCCCTGCGGCATGATCGGCCCGTGAGCTCCAACTCGGCTCCGATCCCGGCTCTGGTCACCAGCGACGCGGCGCGTCAGCTGCCGCGTGCGGCACTGCTGCTGCTGTGCGCCGCCTACGTGCTGCCCGGCGTGTTCGGACGCGACCCCTGGAAGAACGCCGACATCACGGCGTTCGGGCAGATGCTGGCGATGGCCGAGGGCCGCACGTCGTGGCTGCTACCGGCGCTCGGCGGCGTGCCCACCGATTCGTCGCCGCTGCCCAACTGGCTGGGTGCGGCATTCATCATGGCCACCTCGCCGTGGCTCGACCCGTCACTGGCGGTGCGCATCCCGTTCGCACTGCTGTTGGCGTTGACGATGGCGGCTCTGTGGTATGCCAGCTTTGCGCTGGCCCGCACCGAGGCCGCGCAGCCGCTGGCGTTCGCCTTCGGCGGCGAGGCCCAGAGCGTCGACTACGCGCGCGCGATCGCCGATGCATCGATCCTGGCGCTGGTGGCCACGCTCGGCCTGCTGCAACTCGGCCACGAGACCACGCCCGAACTGGCACAGCTGGCCGCCGCGGCGGTGGTGCAGTGGGCGCTGGCGCTGGCGCCCTATCACCCCAGGCGCGCCCGGCTGGGCATCGTGCTGGCGTTGCCGATCCTGGCCAGCAGTGGCGCGCCCACGATGGCCGCGCTGCTCGGCGTGGCCGGCACTGCGATCTGCGCGCGCTCCACCTACGAAGGTGTGCATCGATTCGGCTGGTGGGTGGCCGGTTCCACGCTGGTCGCCAGCTTCGCGGCCTGGCTGCTCGGCCAGTGGGCGTGGCGCGTCACGCCACCGGACTCGCCGCTGCAGGTGGCCCATGTCGCCCGTCAGTGGATTTGGTTCCTGTGGCCCTCGTGGCTGCTGGCGCTGTGGGCGCTGTGGCGCTGGCGTCGCTTTCTGTCGCGGCGGCATGTGGCGGTTCCGCTGTCGGTGCTCGCCACGGCGCTGGTCGCCAACCTGGCGATGGGTGGATCGGATCGCGCGCTGATGCTCGGCCTGCCGGGCGTCGCCGTATTGGCCGCCTTCGCGCTGCCGACGCTGAACCGCAGCACCAGCTCGGCGATCGATTGGTTCTCGGTGTTCTTCTTCACGCTGTTGGCGATCGCGGTGTGGTTCATCTACATCGCGATCCAGACCGGCGTACCGGCCAAGCCGGCGGCCAACGTGGCCAAGCTGGCGCCTGGCTTCAAGGCCCAGTTCTCCTGGCTGCCGCTGCTGATCGCCGCGGTCGCCACCGTCGCCTGGCTGTGGCTGGTGCGCTGGCGGACGGCACGGCACCGCGCGGCGATCTGGCGCAGTCTGGTGCTGCCGGCCGGTGGCATGGTGCTCTCCTGGACACTGGCGATGACGCTGTGGCTGCAGCCGCTGGACTATGCGCGCAGCTACCGCGCGCACGTGGCGCTGCTGTCGAAGCACATCCCGCCGGGCGTGTGCATCGTCGCGCCGGGCCTGCCGCGGGCGCTGACCGCGGCGCTCGAGTACCACGGCCGCTGGCAGGTCGATGCACGCCCCGAAGCCGCATCCAGCAGCGACTGCCCGATCTGGGTCAAGGCGGGCACCATCGCGCACCCTCCGCAGACGCCTCCGGGCTGGCAGGCGATCGCGATCGAGCGCCGGCCCACCGACAGGGACGAGGTCACCGGCGTCTATCGCCGCGCCGGCGGCGCTGCAACGCCCTAGAGTGCATCAGCGCACACGCGACGCCGGCAGCATCAGCCGGAAGGTCGAGCCCTTGCCGGGCTCGCTGTCGACGCTCAGCTCACCGCCGTGTCGCTGCACGGCATGTTTGGCGATGGCCAACCCGAGCCCGGTGCCGCCGGTGCTGCGCGAGCGGCCATCGTCCACGCGGTAGAACCGCTCGCCGAGCCGGGGCAGATGCTCGCGCGCGATGCCGATGCCGGTGTCGCGCACCTCGAACACGCCGGCACCCTGGGCGCGGCGTTGCCACGACACCGTGATGCGGCCACCCGCGGGCGTGTAGCGCACCGCGTTGCTCACCAGGTTGAGCAGTGCGCCGTACAACTCGGCCTCGTTGCCAGCCACCGCGCCGCCGCTGCCTTCGAACACGATCTCGTGTCGTCCGACGGACAACGACTGCGCGTCCGCCTGCACGCGCCGCAGCAACGCGTCGACGTCGATCCAGTGATCCACCGGCGGCCGCGGGCCGCCTTCGAGCTGCGCCAGCGTCAGCAGGTCGTCGAGCAGCACCCGCATGCGGTCGGTCTGCTCCTTCATCAGGCCGAGCACCCGGTGTTGCTCCGCGGGTGTCAGCTCGATCTGGTTCATCGTGTCGACGAAGCCGGCCAACACGGTGAGCGGCGTGCGGATCTCGTGCGACGCGTTGGCGACGAAGTCGCGGCGCATCTCGTCGGTGCGCAGGCGCTCGGTGATGTCCTGCGTGATCAGCAGCACCTGACCGTCGCCATACGGTCGCACCCACACGGCCAGCGCGCCACGGCGTGCCGGGATCGAGAAAGTCAGCGGCTCGTCGGACTTGCGCGCCTGCAGGTGCGCGACGAAGGTCGGCACCCGAACCAGGTTGGTCAGCGGCTGGCCGATGTCGCGCTGAGGGTCGACGCCCAGGTGGTCCGCCGCCGTGGAGTTGCACCATTCGATGCGGTCGCCGGCATCGAGCAGCATCACGCCGTTGGGTGAGGCTTCGATCGCCGACAGGAACTGCGCCGTGCGCTGGCGCTCGCGCTGCAACGCCTGTTCGCGCGAGCGCAGTGCACGCTCCATCCGGTAGCCGAGCTCGCCCCAGAAACCGGTATCGCGCGGCGCATCGGCGGCCTGCGAGCCACGCAGCCACGCCATCAGATGTCCGGCGCGCAGCGCATCGCGCGTGGCCACCAGCACCAGGCCCAGCAGGGCCCCGGCGATCGCCCAGCCGGTGGTCGGCAGCCGCAGCATCGCGGCGGCCAGATGGCCGATCAGCGCGGCCACGGCGGCCACGGCCAGGGCGGTCAACAGGCGGGGCAACAACCAGATCATCGATGCAGGCGCTCGTCGTGCGCGCCGCCAAGCCTACCGCGTGGCCGACCTTACGCCACGACCGAGCTGGCCTGGCGCGCGAAGCGGTAGCCGACCCCGCGCACGGTCTCGATCATGGCCGCGCACTGCACCGGGCTGAGGGCATCGCGCAGCCGCTTGACGTGGACGTCGACGGTGCGCTCCTCGATGAAAACGTGGTCGCCCCAGACGCGGTCGAGCAACTGCCGGCGGCTGTGCACGCGATCCGGGTGGGTCATCAGGAAGTGCAGCAGGCGGAACTCGGTGGGACCCATGTGCACGTCGCGGCCGGCGACCGACACGCGGTGCGTCGCCGGGTCGACCAGCAGGTCGCCGGCGCGCACGGCTTGCTCCAGCGCCTCGGGCGCCCGACGTCTCAGCACGGCACGGATGCGCGCATGCAGCTCGCTGGTCGAGAACGGCTTGGTGAGGTAGTCGTCGGCCCCCGAGTCGAGCCCGGCGATCTTGTCGGTCTCTTCGGTGCGCGCCGTCAGCATGATGATCGGCAGGCCCCGCGTGCGCGCGTCGTTGCGCCAGCGCCGCGCCAGCGTCAGGCCGGACTGGTCGGGCAGCATCCAGTCGAGCACCACCAGGTCGGGCAGCACCGCGTCGACCTCGAGTTGCGCCTGCGCCGCGTCGGCGGCCAGCACCACCTCGTGGCCGGAATGGCGCAGGTTGAGCGCCAGCAACTCCGCGATCGCCGCTTCGTCCTCGACCACCAGGATACGGCTCATCGTGCCAGCGACTCCACCGACTCCGGCGAGATGTGCCGCACGTCGGCACCCTTGACGATGTAGATGATGACCTCGGCGAGGTTCTTGGCGTGGTCGCCGACGCGCTCGATCGCCTTGGCGACGAACACCAGATCGATGCTGGCCGAGATCGTGCGCGGATCTTCCATCATGTAGGTGATCAGCTTGCGCAGGAAGCCATCGAACTCGCGGTCGATCTGGTCGTCGTGCTTGAGCACGTCGAGCGCAGCCTCGGTGTCCAGGCGCGCGAAGGCGTCGAGCACCTTGCGCAGCTGATGCGTCGCCAATTCAGCCTCGAACGACAGGTCCGACACCGGCAGGCGCATGCGGCTGGAGACGCCGGTGTTGATCAGGCGCTGCACGGTGCGCGCGATGCGGGCGGCCTCGTCGCCGATGCGCTCCAGGTTGCCGATCGTCTTGGACACCGCGATCAGCAGCCGCAGGTCGCGCGCGGTCGGTTGCCGGCGCGCGATGATCGTCGACAGGTCGCGGTCGATCTCGACCTCCATCGCGTTGACGCGCTGCTCCTGCTCGAGCACCAGCGTGGCGATATCGCCGCTGAAGGTCGACAGCGCGTGCACCGCCTGCGCCACCTGTGACTCGACCAGGCCGCCCATCTCCAGCACGCGGGCCGAGATCGACGACAACTCGGCGTCGAATTGCGTCGACAGGTGCTTGTCGGTCATGGCCTGCCTCGCCGCTTCGCCAACACGAATGTCATCCGAATCTCCCGGTAATGTAGTCCTCGGTGTCCTTCTTCGCAGGCTTCATGAAGACGTCGGCCGTCGGGCCGAACTCGACCAGATCGCCCAGGTACATGTAGGCGGTGAAGTCCGAGCAGCGCGCCGCCTGCTGCATGTTGTGGGTCACGATGAGGACGGTGTAGTCGGTCTTCAGCTCGTGGATCAGCTCCTCGATCTTGCCGGTGGAGATCGGGTCCAGCGCCGAGCACGGCTCGTCGAGCAACAGCACCTCGGGCTTGATCGCGATGCCGCGCGCGATGCACAGGCGCTGCTGCTGGCCGCCGGACAGGCCGGCGCCGCTCTGGTTCAGCTTGTCCTTCACCTCGTTCCAGAGCGCCGCCTTCTTGAGCGCCCATTCGACCCGGTCGTCCATCTCGACGCGCGGCAACGTCTCGAACAGGCGTACGCCGAAGGCGATGTTGTCGTAGATCGACATCGGGAACGGCGTCGGCTTCTGGAACACCATGCCGACCTTGGCGCGGATCAGGCTGACGTCGATGCGGCGGTCGAGGATGTTGTCGCCATCGAGCAGGATCTCGCCGCTGGCGCGCTGCTCCGGATAGAGCTCGAACATCCGGTTGAAGGTGCGCAGCAGCGTCGACTTGCCGCACCCCGACGGGCCGATGAAGGCGGTGACCTTGCGCTCGGGCACCTCGAGGTTGATGTGCTTCAGCGCGTGAAAGGCGCCGTAGTAGAAGTTCAGGTCGTGGACCGCGATCTTGGTCCGCTGCGTCACAGGGGCCTCGGCGACGGCTTCCATCGGTGCCTCAATTCTTGTTGCGGAACATCACGCGGGCGAGGATGTTCAATGCGAGCACACCCAGCGTGATCAGGAACACGCCCACCCAGGCGAGCGATTGCCAGTTGTCGTATGGGCTCATCGCGAACTTGAAGATCGTCACCGGCACGCTGGCCATCGGGTCGGCCAGGTTGCTGGTCCAGAACTGGTTCGACAGCGCGGTGAACAGCAGCGGCGCTGTCTCGCCGGAGATGCGCGCCACCGCGAGCAGCACGCCGGTGACCACGCCCGCGCGCGCCGCCTTGAGCGTGATCGACAGGATCACGCGCCACTTCGGCGTGCCCAGCGCGTAGGCCGCCTCGCGCAACGCGTTGGGAATCAGGTTCAGCATGTTCTCGGTGGTGCGCACCACCACCGGAATCACGATCAGAGCCAGCGCCAGCACCCCGGCCCAGCCGGAGAACGTCTTCATGCGCGCCACCACCACCGAGTAGATGAACAGGCCGATCACGATCGATGGCGCCGACAGCAGGATGTCGTTGATGAACTGCGTGATGCGGCCGAGCACGTTGCGCTGGCCATACTCGGCCAGGTAGATGCCGGCGAACAGGCCGATCGGCGTGCCCACCAGCGTACCCAGGCCCACCATCAACGCCGAGCCATAGATCGCGTTGGCCAGCCCCCCTTCGCTTTGCGGCGGGGGCGTCATCTGCGTGAATACGGCCAGACTCAGGCCGCCGACCCCCAGGCGCAGCGTCTCCCACAGGATCCAGATCAGCCAGAACAGGCCGAAGGCCATGGCGCCCAGCGACAGCGTCAGCGCAATCGCATTGGTGCGGCGGCGGCTGCGGTGCTGCGCCAGCTTGCCGGCGTCGAACTGCAGCGCCCTCACGATTTGGTCCCTTCCATGCGCTTGAGCCGCATCAGCAGGAACTT
>DATJYZ010000322.1:0-12714 GCA_035499355.1 Burkholderiaceae bacterium
GCTCGCCGAGCGTGATGACCTGGCCGACCTCGAACGGCACCAGCTTCAGCATCGGCGCCTCGGCCGTCGGCAAGCGGGTGAAGTCGGGCCAGATCACGCCGTTGAAGATGTGCGTGCGCAACGCATCGATGGTGGCCGGCAACGCGTGCACCTGGATCGGCTCGCGTCCGACGCGGCGCCGCATCACGCTGTCGGCCATCAAGCCGATGGCCAGGATGTGGTCCAGGTGCGAGTGGCTGATCAGGATGTGGTCGATCGCGTTGAGCTCGTTGAGCGAGAGGTCGCCCACCCCGGTGCCGGCGTCGATCAGGACATCGTGGTCGAGCAGGAACGACGTCGTGCGGCTATCGCCACCGATGGAGCCAGAACAGCCGAGGACGCGAATTTGCATGGACCAGGATTCATTGCGACGCGGGCATCGTGCACGCGATGCCGCGGTCGCGGCAAGCCCTATCGATCGCGCGCAAGTTTGCGCGTACGGTCGAGCCCGACACCGTCATCCGCATGGTGCTTCGCGATGTCTGCCCGTGCAAGGCATGGAATTGGCGTTCGCTGCTGCAGCACCAGTGGGCGCAGATTGGGTCCATGTGCAGCCGTGACAACCGTCACGACGCCATCGCTGGCGAACGGCCTAGCCCTGGATGAACTGCATCTGGGTGCCGGCCAACTCGATGACGTCGCCGTTCTTCAGATGCACCGAGTCGCCGGTCAGCGGCGTGCCGTTGATCGCCGGCCGGTGCGTGCCCTCGACGTGGGCGATCACGTAGCCGCCCGGCCGCTTGGTGATCGACGCCACTTGTACCCCGGGCTTGCCGACGGTGGTCACCACCTTGGTCAGCGACACTTCACGCCCCGCCGCCGCGCCGTTGAGCACCTTGATCGATGCCGGGTTGCTGTTGGCCCCAAGCGTGCCGAACCCGGAGTTGGCGCCCAACCCCGAGGTTTGCGAGAAACCCGGCTGCGCCCCGGCGGCGCCAGCAGCGGCGCCGGCACCCTGGCGCATGATCATCGTCTTCTCGTAGTCGCCGCCTTCTTCGACCAGGTACTTGATCTTGTACTTGCCGATCTCGACCGTGTCGTTGTGCGCCAGCAGCTGCTTCTTGACGGCCTTGCCGTTGATGTAGGTGCCGTTCGTGCTGTTGAGGTCTTCGATGAAGACGTCCTGGCCCACCATCTGCAGCACGGCGTGCTCGCCGCTGACGGCGAGGTTGTCGATCACGATGTCGTTGTAAGGCCGGCGACCCAGCGTGGTCTTGTCCTTGATGATCTGGACCTCTTTGATGACCACACCATCGAGCGACACCACCAACTTGCCCATGCTCATCCTCTAGTGATTGGTCGCGCGGCTGGCGCCGCTCAACCCCCGCCCCGCCGGGCACCGCTCAGCGCTTGAACGGCCACCACGAACGCCCCGTGCCCCCTGATCCTCCGGCCGCGCGGACCAGAATGAGCGAGATATTATCCTTTCCGCCAGCCTCGTTGGCCGCTTCCACCAGTGCTGGCCCGGCGGATTCGATCGACTCGTGGGTCTGCAGCAACTGTGCGATGGCAGCGTCGTCGATCATGTCGGACAGGCCGTCGGAGCACATCATGTACACGTCGCCCAATTGCACCTCGTGCAGGTGGGTTTCCAGCAACACCGTGTCCTCGACGCCGACGGCGCGCGTGACCAGGTTCTTGTTGGCCGAGAACGCCGCCTGCTCGGCCGTGATCAGCCCGGCATCGATCTGCTCCTGCAGCAGCGAATGGTCCCGCGTGATCTGCGATAGGCGCCCGCCGCGCCAGCGATAGGCCCGCGAATCGCCCACGTGGCCGAGCAGCAACCGGGCCTCGCGAAACACCGCCACCACCAGCGTCGTGCCCATGCCGGCGTACTGCGGATTGGAGTTGGCCGCGTTGAAGATGGCGCGGTTGGCGTTGTCGACGCAGATGTCCATCGCGCGCCGGATCTCGGTGTCGGTGGCATGGCCCATCGCCTCGTGCAGCCAGCGGCCGAGCTCGGTCTTGATGAACGAGGTCGCCATCGTGCTGGCCACCTCGCCGGCGTTGTAGCCACCCATGCCGTCGGCCAGCACCGCCAGCGCGTTTTCGGCGTCGACCTCGACCGAGTCTTCGTTGTTCGAGCGCGCCCGCCCGGGGTCCACCATGTGGAAGTACTCGAAGGTCATGGCGGTGGGAGACAAACGCGGGCTGCGTCGCGAGTGGCGTTCGGCTGACGATTGTGCCTCGGATCCTGCGGGCCAGGCCGCGGCCGTCGGTGCCGGATCACGGGGTGAGCGGCCTGTCGGCCGTGCGGTTCGCCACGTTCCACAGCTGCAGTGCGACTGCGGCCGCGTCGCGAGGGCGTTGTGCGGGGTCCTTGATCAGCAGAGCCATCACCGTGTCGCACAGGGTCGGGTCGAGTCCGGGGCTCAGCCCGGTCAGTGGCAGGGCTGGCTCGCTGGCCACGGCGCGCAGCAGCGCGCCGAGGCTGTCGGCCTGGTGCGGCCTGCGCCCGGCCAACAGCTCGTACAAGGTGGCGCCGAGCCCGTAGACGTCGGCAGCCGGCCCGACCGGGCTTCCGGCCAGCTGTTCGGGCGCCATGTAGTCGGGTGACCCGAGGGTCACGCCCGAGCGCGTCTGGGTGTGCTCGCTGCTGCGCGCCAGGCCGAAGTCGCTCAGCTTCACCACGTCATGAGTCCAATCGACCAGCACGTTGGCGGGTTTGACGTCGCGGTGCACCACGCCGCGCCGATGCGCGTGGGCCAGGGCCTCGGCCACGCGCGCGCCGATGCGTGCCACGAGCGCCGGCGGCAGCAACCGCGCTGGGCGCGCATAGCGCGTGAGATCACAGCCCGCCACGGCCTCCATGGCCATCCAGGCGCCGCGCGCGCTGGGACCGGCGTCGAGCACGGACACGATGCCCGGGTGCCGCAACTCGTGCAGCACCGTGGCCTCGCGGCGAAAGCGCTCGAGCGCGTCGTGCCACTCCGGGGACGCGGAACTGCTGCCCAGGTCCAGCACCTTGAGCGCCACCCAGCGGCCGCTGCGCCGGTCCTGCGCCAGGTACACCTGCGACGCGGCGCCCTGGCCCAGCAGCCGTTCGATGCGGTAGTTCGCCAGGCCCGACGTGGCCGCGGCGCTGCTCGACGAGAGTGCGCCGGCGGCCGGTGACCTGCGCTTGTTCAGCCAGCGCCACATCGAACTGCCCGGGGCCGGCGCCAGCGGCGATGCGTCAGGCGATCGCGCGGCGCTCGCGGCGGCGCTGCAGCGTCCAGCCGACCACCACCACCAGCGCGGCGCCGATCGCACCGCCGGCGTCGACCTGCCAGTGCGGCAGCTCGCCGATGCGGGCCACCAGTGCGGGGTCGGTGAGGAACATCTCGCCGGCGAGAAAGCCCAAGAGCCCGGCGCCTGCGGTGATGATGATCGGGAAGCGCTCCATCACCTTCAGCAGCAGCGTGCTGCCGAAGATGATCAACGGGATGCTCAGGGCCAGGCCGATCACCAGCAGCGGGATGTCGCCCTTGGCGGCGGCGGCGACCGCCAGCACGTTGTCCAGGCTCATCACCAGATCGGCGATCAGGATGGTGCGGATCGCGACCAGCAGGCCGCCGGCCTTGTCGCTGGCCTCGCCTTCCTCGTCGTCGTCCTCGAGCATCAGCGTGATGCCGATGTACACCAAGAGCAGCGCACCGACGATCTTCAGCCACGGCCACTTCAGCATCTCGACCGCGATGATGGTCAGCACCACGCGCATCACGATGGCCGCCGCACTGCCCCAGAAGATGGCCTTCTTCTGCTGATGCGGCGGCAGGGACCGCGCGGCCAGCGCGATCACCACCGCGTTGTCGCCCGACAGGATGATGTTCACCCAGACGATCGAACCCAGCGCCGCCCAGAATGCAGCCGAGGTGAACTCCATGCAGTCTCCGTGTCGTCGTGCGTGCGGCAGGCGCCGGGGCAGCCGGGCGCCGCGGCAGTGTACGGGCCGGTACCGGCGCCGCCGCTGCGGACAACTACGAACGCGGGCTCAGCGCGGCGTCTTGGTTCGGGCAGGCGGCTCTACGCTTGACGTCCGCTGCGCGGTCACGAGTCTCGGCCGTTGACCTGCTCAAAGCAGGGACTTGAGCAGGCGAGCCATCTCGCTGGGGTTGCGCGTCACCTTGAAGCCGCACTCCTCCATGATCGCCAGCTTGGCGTCGGCGGTGTCGGCACCGCCGGAAATCAAGGCACCGGCATGGCCCATGCGCTTGCCGGGGGGCGCGGTGACGCCGGCGATGAAACCGACGATGGGCTTCCTCATGTTGGCCTTGCACCAGCGCGCGGCGTCGGCCTCGTCGGGGCCGCCGATCTCGCCGATCATGATCACCGCGTCGGTGTCGGGATCGTCGTTGAACAACCTCATCACGTCGATGTGCTTGAGGCCATTGATCGGGTCGCCGCCGATGCCGACTGCGCTCGACTGACCCAGCCCGAGCTCGGTGAGCTGCGCCACCGCCTCGTAGGTGAGCGTGCCCGAGCGCGATACCACGCCGATGCGACCCTTGCGATGGATATGGCCGGGCATGATGCCGATCTTGATCTGCTCGGGCGTGATCAGGCCCGGGCAGTTGGGGCCGAGCAGCAAAGTCTTCCTGCCGCCGGCGGCTTCCCGGACCTTCATGCGGTTGCGCACCATCAGCATGTCGCGCACCGGAATGCCTTCGGTGATGCACACGACGAGGTCGAGTTCGGCCTGTACCGCCTCCCAGATCGCGTCTGCCGCGCCCGCCGGTGGCACGTAGATGACGCTGACGGTGGCGCCGGTCCTGGCCTTCGCGTCGGCCACGCTGGCGAAGATCGGAATGCCCTCGAAGTCCTCGCCGGCGCGCTTGGGATTGACCCCTGCGACGAAGCAGGCCTTGCCGTTGGCATAGTCGCGGCAACCGCGGGTGTGGAATTGACCGGTCTTGCCGGTGATGCCCTGGGTGATGACGCGGGTGTTCTTGTCGATCAGGATGCTCATGGGTGTCCCCGCGGTCAGCGCACGGCCGCGACGATCTTGGTCGCTGCCTCGGCCATCGTGTCTGCGCTGATGATCGGCAGACCCGAGGCGGCGAGCAGCTGCTTGCCGAGGTCCTCGTTGGTGCCCTTCATCCGCACCACCAGCGGTACCGTGAGGTTGACCGCCTTGCATGCAGCGATCACGCCTTCGGCGATGGTGTCACAGCGCATGATGCCGCCGAAGATATTGACCAGGATGCCCTTCACGTTGCGGTTGCGCAGCATGATCTTGAAGGCTTCGGTCACCTTCTCCGCGGTGGCACCGCCGCCGACGTCGAGGAAGTTGGCCGGCTCGCCGCCGAACAGCTTGATGGTGTCCATCGTCGCCATCGCGAGGCCGGCGCCGTTGACCAGGCAACCGATGTTGCCGTCGAGGCTGATGTAGCTGAGGTCGAACTTGCTCGCCTCGACCTCGGCCGGATCCTCCTCGTCGAGATCGCGGTAGGCGACGATCTCCGGGTGGCGGAACAGCGCGTTGGAGTCGAAGTTGAACTTGGCGTCGAGCGCCTTGAGCTTGCCGCTGCCCTCGAGGATCAACGGGTTGATCTCGGTCAGCGTGGCGTCCGTCTCCATGTAGCAGCGGTAGAGGCTCTTGAACAGCGTCACCGCCTGAGCCTGAGAAGCCCCGGGGATGCCGATGCCGCGCGCCAGCTCGCCGGCTTGCGAATCGCTCAGGCCGGTCAGCGGATCGATGAAGACCTTGACGATCTTCTCGGGCGTGTCGTGCGCCACCTGCTCGATGTCCATGCCGCCTTCGGAGCTGCCCATCAGCACGACCTTCTGCGTCGCGCGATCGGTCAGTACCGCGACGTAGTACTCCTTCTTGATGTCGGCGCCTTCCTCGATCAGCAGGCGCCGCACCTTCTGGCCCTGGGGTCCGGTCTGGTGGGTGACGAGCTGCATGCCGAGGATCTGCGCGGCCAGCGTCTTCAGCTCGTCGAGCGAGCGCGCCAGCTTGACACCGCCACCCTTGCCGCGCCCGCCGGCGTGGATCTGTGCCTTGACGACCCACACCTTGCCGCCCAGCCGCTGTGCCGCCTCGATGGCTTCCTGCTGCGTGAATGCGGGGTAGCCGCGCGGCACCGGCACATCGAAGTTGCGCAGCAACTCCTTGCCTTGGTATTCGTGGATCTTCATGCTGAGGTCGGCTGGTGGTGGCGCCGTGACGCGGCGCGGATGACGGAAGCGCGACGCAACGGCCGCAAGGCGGCCGCAATTTAGCACGCGGGCTCGTGCGCCGCGGCCGAAGCACCCGGTTGCGCGCGAGCCACCATGGGGCGCCGGGTTCAGGCCGAATCGTCCTCCGGGCTGTCCGCAACCACCTTGCGCACCACATCGGTCGAGAAGCCGCGCCCGATGAGAAAGCGCGCCTGACGCGCCCGCTCGGCAACGTTGGTGGCGGCCCGGCTGCCGAACTTCTTGCGCCAGACCTCGCGCGCACGCGTCAGCTCGCTGGCGCGCAACTGCGCCTGCAGGTCCGCGCTGGGCGTCACCCCGTGCCTGCGCAGCTCGAGCTCGATGCGTCGATTGCCGAAGCGCGCGCGGCGCGCATGCACGCGCGATTCGACGAAGCGATCGTCGCTGAGGTGGCCCTGCGCCGCCAGTTGATCGAGCAGCGCCTCGACCACGCTGGCATCGGCTTCCTCCCCACCCGCCCGCAGCAACTTGTCGCGCAGCTCGTGCCGGCTGTGTTCGCGTTGCGACAGCCAGCGCAATGCGCGCGCCCGCAGCGACGGGCCCGGCGCCGACGCTTTCTGCCGCTCCATCGCGCCCGCGGCCTGATGGGCCGCCCGCTCTACTCCGCCGCGCGCTCGGGCAGCAGCGGCACGCCCATCGCCTCGCGGATCTTGTTCTCGATCTCGTGCGCGACGTCGGGGTTCTCGCGCAGGAACTCGCGCGCGTTGTCCTTGCCCTGGCCGATCTTCTCGCCGTTGTAGGCGTACCAGGAGCCGGACTTCTCCAGCACACCGGCGGTGGCGCCCATGTCGACGATCTCGCCCTCGCGGCTGATGCCCTCGCCATAGAGGATGTCGAACTCGGCACTCTTGAACGGAGGCGCCACCTTGTTCTTGACCACCTTGACCTTGGTCTCGCTGCCGATCACCTCTTCGGCCTTCTTGATGCTGCCGGTGCGGCGGATGTCCAGCCGCACCGACGAATAGAACTTCAACGCGTTGCCGCCGGTCGTGGTTTCGGGGTTGCCGAACATGACGCCGATCTTCATGCGGATCTGGTTGATGAAGATGACCATGGTGTTGGTCTTCTTGATGGTGGCGGTGAGCTTGCGCAGCGCCTGGCTCATCAGGCGCGCCTGCAGACCGGGCAGCGAGTCGCCCATCTCGCCTTCGAGCTCGGCCTTCGGCGTCAGCGCGGCCACCGAGTCGATGATCACCAGATCGATCGAGCCGGAGCGCACCAGCGAATCGACGATCTCGAGCGCCTGCTCGCCGGTATCGGGCTGGCTGATCAGCAGCTCGTGCAGGTTGACGCCGAGCTTCTGCGCGTACTGCACGTCGAGCGCATGCTCGGCGTCGATGAAGGCGCAGGTACCGCCGAGCTTCTGCATCTGCGCCACCACCTGCAGCGTCAAAGTGGTCTTGCCCGACGATTCGGGGCCGTAGATCTCGATCACGCGGCCGCGCGGCAGGCCACCGACGCCCAACGCGATGTCGAGGCCCAGTGAACCGGTGGACACCACCTCGATCGGCTCGCCGATCTCGCCGTCGCCCAGGCGCATGATCGAGCCCTTGCCGAACTGCTTTTCGATCTGCGCCAGCGCGGCCTGCAGGGCCTTGGCCTTTTCGGTGTTGAGCGCTTTGACGGGTGCGTCCATCGAGACCTCCTGAGGGTTGCGGCCGATTATGGCAGGCAAGCTGGATGTTTGTACAGTACCACACTTGGGATTTGCCCTCGGCACCGCTTTCGAGGGCCGCCTGGGGGAGCGGTTCGGGGCTTGCTGCCTAGAATCCCTTGGTCGCGCATCGAGGGCGGCGGGTCCGACCGAGGAGTGCCATGCGCATCCTGATTGCCGAAGACGACCAGGTGCTGGCCGACGGCCTGTTGCGCGCGCTGCGTGCGTCCGGCTATGCGGTGGATCAGGTCGGCTCCGGCACCGAGGCCGACGCGGCGCTGGCGGCCCACGAGTTCGACCTCCTGATTCTCGATCTGGGCCTGCCCAGGCTGCATGGCTTCGAGGTGCTGCGCAAGCTGCGCGCGCGCGGATCGGCGCTGCCAGTGCTGATCCTCACCGCGGCCGACAGCATCGAGCAGCGCGTCAAGGGGCTCGACCTCGGCGCCGACGACTACATGGCCAAGCCGTTCTCGCTGCAGGAGCTGGAGGCGCGCGTGCGCGCCCTGACACGGCGCGGACTGGGTTCGGCCTCCAGCGTGATCCGCCACGGCCCGCTGACGTTCGACGCCGGCGGCCGCGTCGCCTACATCCATGACCAGCTGGTCGAGCTGTCGGCGCGCGAGCTCTCGCTGCTCGAGGTGCTGCTGCAGCGCGCTGGTCGCCTGGTCAGCAAGGATCAGCTGGTGGAGCGGCTGTGCGAATGGGGCGATGAGGTCAGCAGCAACGCGATCGAGGTGTACGTCCACCGGCTGCGCAAGAAGATCGAGCAGGGGCCGATCCATATCGCCACCGTGCGCGGCCTCGGCTACTGCCTCGAGAAGATCGCGCCCTGAGGCGCACCGGGTTCTGTCACGGCAGGCCGCGTGATGCCGCAGTCGTCCCCGTCCGAGCCGCGGTCGCTGTTCGGCGAGATTCTCGATTGGATGTTGGTGCCGCTGCTGCTGCTGTGGCCGATGAGCCTGGTGCTCACGTACGCGGCGGCGGAGAACATTGCCAATCAGCCGTACGACCGCGAGCTCGGCGAGATGGCGCGCACGATCGGGCGTCAGATCGTCTTCGATCGCGCAGGCGCCGACGGTCCGAGCCTGGCCCGCCTGCGGCAGCCCGAGGCGGCGGCCGACATGCTGCGCGCCGACGACACCGACCACGTCTACTTTCGCGTGCTCGGCCCCGGCGGCGAGCACGTGGCCGGCGACAACGAACTCGCGCCGCCCGACGAGCAGCCGGAACCGCAGGAGGTCCGCTTCCGCGACGACGAGATCCATGGCGAACCGGTGCGCACCGCCTATCTGTGGGTGGCCGGGGCCGACCCGCGGGGCGACGCTCCCGCGCTCGTGCTGGTGGCCGAGACGCTCGGCAAACGCTCGCACCTCGCGGCCGAGATCGTCAAGGGCGTGATCTTCCCGCAGTTCGTGATCCTGCCGCTGGCCGTGGTGCTGGTATGGCTGGCGCTGGCCCGCGGCATCCGTCCGCTGAACGAACTGCAACAGCGCATCCGCCGCCGTCGCAGCGAGGATCTGAGCCCGATCGACGAGCGCGATGCACCGGAGGAGGTGGCGCCGCTGGTGCGCGCGATCAACGACCTGCTGGCGAGGCTCGACCAGTCGATCGGGGCGCAGAAGCACTTCCTGGCCGACGCCGCGCATCAATTGAAGACGCCGCTGGCCGGCCTGCGCACGCAGGCCGAGCTCGCGCAACGCGAGATCGACGCCGGCCAACAGGACGCGCGCGCGCTGAAGCGCTCGTTGCAGCAGATCGCTCACTCGAGTCAGCGCGCCGCGCACATGGTCAATCAGTTGCTCGCAATGGCGCGCGCGGAGGACAAGGAGTCGGCCTCACGGCTGCAGGAGGTGCGATTGGCGCGGCTGGCGCGCGAAGTGGTGCGCGACTTCGTGCCGCGGGCGATGGACAAGCGCATCGACCTCGGCTACGAAGGCCCCGACGGCGACGACAGCGCCACCCGCATGCTCGGCCAGCCGTTGCTGATCCGCGAGCTGATCCGCAACCTGGTGGACAACGCGCTGCGCTACACGCCCGGCGGTGGCGTGGTCACCGTGCGCGTGACCTCCGACCCGTTCGGCCAGGTGGTCGTGCTGCAGGTTGAAGACTCCGGCCCGGGCATCAACGAAGCCGAACGCGAACTGGTGTTCCGCCCGTTCTACCGTGCGCTCGACAACACCGAGGGCAGCGGGCTCGGGTTGGCCATCGTGCGCGAGATCGCGACCCGCCACGACACCACGGTCACCGTGGGCGACGCCCGGCCCCGTACGACCGCGGCCGGCCAGGGCCCTGGTGCGCTGTTCACGCTGCGCTTCGCGTTGGCCGGCGCGGCCGGCTGATCGGCTAGCGGTCAGCCGCGAAGCGCCGGCGCATCAACGTCAGCAGGCTCGCGTCGTCGAGCGACGCCAGCCCCTGGTCGCAGGCCTGCGCGAACAGTTGCTGGGCAGCGGCACCCAGCGTGGGCCGCAGGCCGGCTGCGCCCGCCATCGCGACGGCCAACGCGGTGTCCTTGGCCAGCAGGCTGGTGTGCGCGCGCGGCTCGAAGTCGCCCGCCAGCGCCCGGGCCAGGCGATCGCTGCCGATCCAGCTCTGCGCGCTCGATTGCTCGAACACCTGCAGCGTGCGACGCGCATCGAGCCCCAGGCGCTCGGCCAGTGCCATCGCCTCGGCGGCCGCAGCCAGGTTGACGCCGGCCAGCAGGTTGTTGACCAGCTTCGTGCGCGCCCCATCGCCGATGCGCGGCCCCAGCCGCACCAGGCGCGACGACAGTGCACGCAGCACGCCTTCGTGCGCCGCGAACACCGCGTCGTCGCAGGCGACCATCAGGCTCATGGTGCCGTCGCGGGCACGCGCGGGCCCGCCCGACATCGGCGCGTCGATGCACGCCACCCGTTCCTGGTGCAGGCGCGCGGCGAGAGATTCGACGTCGCGTGGCGCGATCGTCGAGCACACCATCACGGTCGACTCGGCGTGCAAGCCCTCGCGAGCACCATGCGCCCCGAACAGCACGCTGTCACACTGAGTCGCATCCACCACCGCGACGATCAGCAGGCCGCAGCGTCGGGCCAGCGTCGCGCAGTCGGGCGCGTGCGACGCGCCGCGTGCCATCGCAACGGCTTCCGCCTGCGGCCGGAGATCGCGCACCACGACCCGGTGGCCGCACTCGAGCAGCCGCAACGCCATCGCCGACCCCATGTTGCCGACACCGACCAAGCCGATCGGTGCGCTGCCAGTCTCTGGCGAGGCCATCAGCTTCGCATCAGCGGGCGACTGCGCGCGATCGACATCAGGAGCCCGAGGCCCAGGCCGAGCGTGACCATCGCGGTGCCGCCGTAGCTGATGAACGGCAACGGAATGCCCACCACCGGCAGCACGCCGCTGACCATGCCCATGTTGACGAACGCATACGTGAAGAAGCTCAGCGTGATGGCGCCGGCCAGCAGCCGCGCAAACACGGTGGGCGCCTCGGCCGCGATCATCAGGCCGCGCAGGATCAGCAGCGTGAAGCCAACCAGCAGGCCGATCGCGCCGAGGAGGCCGAACTCCTCGCCGAAGGCAGCGAACACGAAGTCCGTCGTGCGCTCGGGAATGAACTCCAGGTGCGTCTGCGTGCCGTTCATGAAGCCCTTGCCGGTGACACCGCCGGAGCCGATGGCGATCATGCCCTGGATGATGTGAAAGCCCTTGCCCAACGGGTCGGTGGTCGGATCGAGCAGGGTGCAGATGCGGTGCTTCTGATATTCGCGCAGCATCGGCCACGTGAAGTCGGGGTCGCACAGCCGGTCCTGGCTGACCAGTACCGCGATGACGCCGGCGGCACAAAGCACCAGCACCGGGATGATCAGCTTCCACGACAGCCCGGCGAAGAAGATCACGTACAGCCCGGCCGACAGGATCAGGATCGCGGTCCCGAGGTCGGGCTGCTTGACCACCAGACCCAGCGGCACCAGCAGCAGGAGGGCGGCAATCGCGAAGTCGGGCGCGTGCAGCCGGCCCTCGCGCTTCTGGAACCACCAGGCCAGCATCATCGGCATCGCGATCTTCAGGATCTCGCTCGGCTGGATCACCACGCCGACGTTGAGCCAGCGCGTGGCGCCTTTCTTCGTGATGCCGAACAGCGCCGTCGCCACCAGCAGCGCCACGCCCAGCACGTACAGCGGCACCGCCAGGCCCATCAGCTTCTGGGGCGGGATCTGCGCGACGACGAACATGATCGCCAACGCCAACAGCATGTTGCGGGCGTGGTCCGGGAAGCGCGTGCCGTTGTCGTAGCCGGCCGAGTACATCGTGATCAGCCCGGCCACGGCCAGCAACAGCGCCACCACCCCCAGCGTGGCGTCGAAGCCGCCGAACATCGGCCGCACGCGCTGCCACAGCGTCGGTTGATCGAAGACCGCGCTCATGGCGGCGCCCCCTTGGCCTGGGCCACGCGCGGATCGACCGGCGCGCTGGTCGCCACGCCCGGCAGCAGGTAGTCGTCGGCCGGGCGCGGTTTGCCCACCGGCGTGGTGGCCTTGCCCTCGCGCGTCAGCGCCAGGTCCTCGAGGCTCGGCACCTGCTTCAGCAACACGTAGTCGAACACCCGCCGCGCGATTGGCGCCGCCGAGTCCGAGCCGAAGCCGGCGTTCTCGATCACGACGGCCAGCGCGATCGTCGGTGCTTCCAGCGGCGCGAACGCGATGTACAACGAATGGTCGCGCTGGTGCTCCTCGAGCTTGGCGGCGTTGTACTTCTCGTTGGCCTTGATCGACACCGCCTGCGCGGTGCCGGTCTTGCCGCCGCTCTTGTACTGGGCGCCGATGAACGAGCGCACCGAGGTGCCCTCCTGCGTGACGCCG
>DATJYZ010000323.1:0-13849 GCA_035499355.1 Burkholderiaceae bacterium
GTGGTCGAACACAGCGGCGCGCGGCTGTGCTACGTGGCCAGCGGCACCATCAGCACGCTCGAAGCGCCGCGCGGCGAGCTGCCGCTGCGGTTGAAGCTCATCTTCGACGGCGTCGGCGAGGTGGTGCAGCGCTATCGGCCCGATGCGGCGTCGGTGGAGATCGTGTTCGTCAACGTCAATCCGCAGAGCACGCTGTTGCTGGGGCAGGCGCGCGGTGCGGCGCTGGCGGCGCTGGTCGCCGGCGGCCTGCCGGTGGCCGAGTACACCGCGCTGCAGATGAAGAAGGCGGTGGTCGGCCACGGCCTGGCCACCAAGGCGCAGATCCAGGCGATGGTGGCTCGTCTGCTGGCGCTGCCGCGCGAGCCGGGCAAGGACGCGGCCGACGCGCTCGGCCTCGCGATCACGCACGCCCACGCGGCCGGCGCGTTCGCCGCGATGGCCCGCGCGTCGCCGCTGGCGCGAAAGGCGCATGCGCAGTACAAACGCGGCAGGACGTACTGACCCGATCGAGCGAAGGAGTCTTGCGAATGACCTCACCCGTGAAGACCGAATGGATCTCGGTGGCCGTGTCCGGCGGCGCGTTCTTCGACGCCTATCTCGCGCGCCCGCCCGCGGGCAGCGGCCCCGGCCTGGTGCTGTTCCAGGAGATCTTCGGCGTTAACGAGCACATCCGCACGGTCGCCGAGCAGTACGCGCTCGACGGCTTCGTCGTGCTGGCACCCGACGTGTTCTGGCGCCAGCAGCGCAAGGTGGAGCTCGGCTACGAGGGCGAGCAGCGCCAGCGCGGCATCGAGTTCGCGATGGGCCTCAAGGGCGCCGAGGTGGGGCTCGACATCGTGGCCACGGTCGCGGCGCTGCGTGCGCGCCCCGAGGTCAACGGCGGCAAGGTCGGCGCGATCGGCTACTGCATGGGCGGACGCCTCGCGTTCCTGGCCGCGGCCACGGCGGGCGTGGACGCCGCGGTGTGCTACTACGGCGGCGGCATCCAGGACCAGCTCGACAAGGCGCCGGCGATCAAGTGCCCGGTGCTGTTCCACTATGCCGAGCGCGACGACCACATTCCGCCGGCCGCCGTGGACAAGGTGCGCACCGCGATGCATGGCAAGTCGGCCGAGGTGCACGTCTACCCCGGCGCGATGCATGGCTTCAACTGCTGGGCCCGCGGCTCGTACCACGCGCCGAGCGCCGCGCTGGCACGCGGGCGCAGCCTGCAGTTCCTGAGCGCGCTGTTCTAGTTCTGCGGCTTGGCGGGGTCTTCGGGCGGCGGTCGTCCCGGCAGCTGGCCATCGATCAGCGCCGGTGGGGGCGGGGGCGCCTCGGGCCACCAGATGTCCTTGATCGCGCCGACGACGCGCGTGAAGATCCAGATGTTGAAGGTGGCCAGCAGGACCACCATCGCCCAGCGGAAGAAGCCCACGGCACGCAGCCGTGCCACGTTCTCGCCGGTGCCCGCGTAGACCGACCAGTAGAGCGCCGACGCAGCCAGCGTCAATACGGTCAGCACCGCGCTGATGATGAAGACGAAGGTCATCGTCTTGCCCCCCTCACAGGAACAAGGGCAGCCGCTCGAGGACCAATACTCCGAAGAAGCCGACGGCCGCGATCAGCGTCCACTTCAGCACCACCACGCCGCGCAGGCGCCACACCGGCGCCCTGGTGGCGACGTACATCGCAAAGCACAGCAGGCTGGCCAACAGCAGCAAACCGAACACCAGACGAAACAGCACCATCGTCGAGTCGCGCCATTCCGGTGGTCGTCACCACGCGGGCGCCAGTTCGGCAAAGCCCGGCGGCGCCTGCGTCGCATCGGCGAAGCTGACGGTCTCGACCGCGCCGTCTTCGGCGAACAACTTGCGCAGCAGCTTGTTGTTCAACGCGTGCCCGCTGCGGAACGCCGTGTAGCGCGCCAGCATCGGGTGACCGGCGATGTAGAGATCGCCGATGGCGTCGAGCAGCTTGTGCTTGACGAACTCGTCGTCGTAGCGCAGCCCCTCGGCGTTGAGCACGCGCGAGTCGTCGACCACGATCGCGTTGTCCATCGCGCCGCCGAGCGTGAGCCCGCGCGAGCGCATCGCCGCCACGTCCTTGCTGAAGCCGAACGTGCGTGCGCGCGCGATGTCGCGCTTGTAGCGGCCGCTGCCCATGTCGAAGCTCACCTGCTGGCCGGTGGCGTCGACCGCCGGATGCTTGAAGTCGATCTCGAAGCTGAGCGTGAAGCCGTGGTGCGGCTCCAGGCGCGCCCACATCAGGCGGTCGCCCTCGCCTTCGCGCACCTCGACCGTGCGCGTCACGCGGTGGAACTTCTTCGGCGCGTCCTGCAGCGCGATGCCGGCGTTCTGCAGCAGAAAGACGAAGCTCGACGCCGAGCCGTCGAGGATCGGCACCTCGTCGGCGTCGATGTCGACGCGCAGGTTGTCCAGCCCGAGTCCACTGCACGCCGACATCAGGTGCTCGATGGTCTGCACCTTCGGCGCGCCCGGGTCGCCGCCCGGCGAGATGGTCGACGCCATGCGGGTGTCGCACACCGAATCGGGCCTGACCGGAATGTCCACCGGCCGCGGCAGGTCGACGCGGCGGAACACGATGCCGGTGTCCGGCGGCGCAGGCCGCAGCGTCAGCTCGACCTTCTGCCCGCTGTGCATGCCCACGCCCACCGCGCGGGCAAGCGACTTCAGGGTGCGTTGCGCCAGCATGGCGACATTGTAGGAAGGCTGGGACGCCTCCCCGGATGCGTCGGGCCGCCGATGGCGCAGGTGCAGCCCCATCATGGCTGTTTGAGCAAACTAGTGCTCATCAAAGTCGCCGCAGAGGCAGGGACCCGCCGAGAGCGGCGATGGGTGGCATGAGCTTGCGACGCTCCGGCGTCGCATCCCCAGGCGGGCACCGCGGATCCGGCCCTGTCGGTCCGCTGGTGTCGCCCCCTCGAGGGGGTGAGGCCGGACGCAGAGGGTCCAGTGGACCCGCTGCGCCTGCCGAACGGCCGAGCCCCCTGGCTCGACCCGGGGCCGGGGGCCCGGGCGCCAGCCCGCCTCGGGGGTGGGCCATCAATCCGCCTGCTTCCTCAGGAAGGCCGGGATCTCGATCTCGTCCATGCCGTTGGAGCTGAGTGCCTCCACCTTGGCGGCCGCCTGCGCGCGGTTGCTGCGCCACACGCTCGGCGTCGCGTACTGGCCATAGTCCGGCGCGCCGCTGCCGCTGGCCACCACCGGCTGCACGTTGTTGACGTGCTGGGCCAGCGGTGCGTTGTCGGTGCCGGTGCGCTGCGCCGGCGCCGACTGCACCACCGACAGCGGCGTCTGCGCGCGCTTGGCCTGCGACAGCCCGGTGGCGATCACGGTCACGCGCAGCTGGTCGCCCAGCGACTCGTCGAACGCGGCGCCGTAGATGATGTAGGCGTCGTCGGCCGCGTAACGGCGGATGCAGTTCATCGCGTTCTTGCTCTCGTTGAGCTTGAACGTCGCCTCGCTGGCCGCGATCAGCACCAGCACGCCGCGCGCACCGGAGAGATCGATGCCTTCGAGCAGTGGGCACGCCACCGCGGCCTCGGCGGCCTTGATCGCGCGGTCGGGGCCGCCGGCGACGCCGGTGCCCATCATCGCCTTGCCCGGTTCGCTCATCACCGTCTTGACGTCCTCGAAGTCGACGTTGACCAGCGCATCCATGTGGATGATGTCGCTGATGCCGCCGACGGCGTTGCGCAGCACGTCGTTGGCATGCGCGAACGCCGCGGTCTGCGTGACGTCGTCGCCGAGCACCTCGAGCAGCTTCTCGTTGAGGATCACGATCAGGCTGTCGACGTTGGCCTCCAGCTCCTGCGCACCGGCGTCGGCCTGGCGCGCGCGGCGCGGCCCTTCGAACTCGAACGGCTTGGTCACCACGCCGACGGTGAGGATGCCCATGCTCTTGGCGATGCGCGCCACCACCGGCGCCGCGCCGGTGCCGGTGCCGCCACCCATGCCGGCGGTGATGAACACCATGTGCGCGCCGTCGAGCATCTCGCGCACGCGGCCTTCGGCCTCTTCGGCCGCGGCCTTGCCGCGCTCGGGCTTGCCGCCGGCGCCCAAGCCCGTGTCGCCGAGCTGGATCAGCGAGCGCGCGGCCGAGCGGTTGAGCGCCTGGGCGTCGGTGTTGGCGCAGATGAACTCGACGTTCTGCACGCCGCTGCGGATCATGTGCTCGACCGCGTTGCCGCCGCCGCCGCCGACGCCGACCACCTTGATCAAGGTGCCTTGCGCGAATTCTTCAATCATTTCGATGGGCATGTGTGGTCACTCCTGTCGTTTGCAGTTGCCTTCCAAGGAAGCCTGGGCCAGCGGCTTCGCATCTCCTGGTACCGAGGTCTCGCGCGAACCCCTTCAATCGATCAGTCATCAGAAATTGCCGACGATCCAGTCCCTGGCGCGACCGAACATCGACTTCACGGAACCGGTCTGCGACGACGTCTTGTGCCCGCGTGCACGGGCCAGACGCGCCTCCTCGAGCAAGCCCATCGCGGTGGCCGACCGCGGGTTGGCCACCATGTCGTAGAGCGGGCCCGCATAGGTGGGCACGCCCTTGCGCACGGGCTTCAGGAAGATGTCTTCGCCGAGCTCGACCATGCCCGGCATCACCGCGGTGCCGCCGGTGATCACGATGCCCGAGGACAGCAGCTCCTCGTAGCCCGACTCGCGGATCACCTGGTGCACCAACGAATAGATCTCCTCGACGCGCGGCTCGATCACGCCCGACAGCGCCTGCCGGCTCAGCATGCGCGGCGCGCGGTCGCCCAGGCCGGGCACCTCGAGCTGCGCCGCCGGGTCGGCCAGCAGCTGCTTGGCCACGCCGTGCTCGACCTTGATCTCCTCGGCGTCCTTGGTCGGCGTGCGCAGCGCCATCGCGATGTCGCTGGTGATGAGGTCGCCGGCGATCGGGATCACCGCGGTGTGGCGGATCGAGCCGTCGGTGAAGATGGCGACGTCGGTGGTGCCGGCGCCGATGTCGACCAGCGCGACGCCGAGGTCCTTCTCGTCGGCCGACAGCACCGCGAGCGACGACGCGCTCGGGTTGAGCACCAACTGCTCGACCTCGAGCCCGCAGCGCCGCACGCACTTGAGGATGTTCTCGGCGGCACTCTGCGCGCCGGTGACGATGTGCACCTTGACCTCGAGCCGGTTGCCGCTCATGCCGATCGGCTCCTTGACCTCGTGGCCGTCGATCACGAACTCCTGCGGCTCCACCAGCAGCAGGCGCTGGTCGTTGGGAATGTTGATCGCCTTGGCGGTCTCGACCACGCGCGAGACGTCCAGCGCCGTGACCTCGCGGTTGTCGCGCACGATCACCATGCCGGAGCTGTTCTGCCCGCGGATGTGGCTGCCGGTGATGCCGGTCAGCACGCGTTCGATCTTGCAGGCGGCCATCATCTCGGCCTCCTTCAGCGCGTGCTGGATGCTCTGCACGGTGGCGTCGATGTTGACCACCACGCCGCGCTTCAGGCCGTGCGACGCCGACACGCCGAGCCCGGCCAGGCGCATCTCGCCCTCGGGCAGCATCTCGGCCACGACGCACATCACCTTGGCGGTACCGATGTCGAGGCCGACGATCAGGTCCTTGTATTCCTTGGCCATCTGAGGTGTCCTTGGGCTCGTTCTCTTTTCTCGCTGCGGCTAGTGGCGCGACCCGTTGGCCGCCGTCGTCGAGGTGCTGGCGGTGGTGGTGACGCCCTTGAGCCTTACCGCGTAGCCGTCGGCGTGGCGCAGGTCGGCCGCCAGCAGCGGCCGCTGGTAGGTCGCCGTCACCTGCGGCACCGTGCGCACGAAGCGCGCCGCGCGCGCCGCCACCGCGTCGAGCTCGCCACGCCCGAGCTCGATCACGACGCCGTTGCCCAGCGTCGCCCGCCACGACCCGTGGCCGGTGAGCAGCAGCGTCTCGATCGGACTGCCGAGCGGCTGCATCACCGGCGCCAGCGTCCGGTACATGGCCAGCACGCGCGCCGCGCTGCCCGCCGGCCCCGCGAGGTTCGGCAGGCCGTCGTCCTCGACGTCGCCCAGGTTGGCCTCGAACACCTCGCCGAAGGTGTTGACCAGCCCTTCGTCGCCGGTGTCCGGGTTCCACAGAGCGGCCACGCGGTGCTCCTCCAGCGTCACGGCCAGACGGTCGGGCCACACGCGCCGCACGGTGGCGCGCCGCACCCACGGCACCGACTCGAACGCGTCGCGTGCGCGCGCGAGGTCCAGCGACAGGAAGCTGCCGGCGAGCCTGGGCATCACGATCGCACGCATCGTCAACGGCGAGTTGTGCGCGAGGTCGCCATCGACGCCGATGCCGCGCAGCGTGAACGCTGGCAGCCGCGCCAGCCACCACGTCGCGCCGGCCAGCAGCGCCAGCGCCAGCAGCGTGAGCAGCGCGTTGGCCCCGACCTGGGCGAGGCGCACGTCGAACGGCAGTGCCGGCATCGCGGGAGACACGGTGCGTGCCATCGCGTCAGGCTCCGCTGCCCGCGGTGGCGGGCGCATCGGGCCGCGAGGCCGGGAGCGGCGCGTCGAGCCGCGCCGCGGCCAGCAGCATCAGGCACAGCCGCTCGTACGAGATGCCCGCGGCCTTGGCCGACATCGGCACCAGCGAGTGCCCGGTCATGCCGGGCGACGTGTTCATCTCGAGCAGGAACGGCTTGCGGTCGGCGGCGCGGATCATCAGGTCGGCACGGCCCCAGCCGCGGCACTCGAGTGCTCGGTAGGCCGCGATCACGATGCGCTGGACCTCGGCCTCCTCGGCCGCCGGCAGCCCGCTCGGCACGTGGTAGTGCACTTCGTCGGTGAAGTACTTGTTCTGGTAGTCGTACCTGCCCTCGGGCGCGGCGATGCGCACCACCGGCAGCGCGCGCGCGCCCGCGCCCTCGCCGAGCACCGGACAGGTGACCTCGATGCCGTCGATGAACTCCTCGCACAGCACGTCGGGGTCGTAGCGCGCGGCCAGCTTCACCGCGTCGCGCATCTGCGAGTAGCCGAGCACCTTGGTGACGCCGATCGACGAGCCTTCGCGCGGTGGCTTGACGATCAGCGGCAGGCCGAGTTCGTCGGGCACGGTGCGCACGTGCTTCGGCGCCTGCTGCTCGGGTTGCAGGCGCTGCCAGCGCGGCGTCGGCAGCCCTTCGGCCAGCCAGACGCGCTTGGTCATCACCTTGTCGAGCGCGATCGCCGAGGCCATCACGCCGGAGCCGGTGTACGGAACGCCGAGCAACTCGAGCGCGCCCTGCACGGTGCCGTCTTCGCCATGGCGACCGTGCAGCGCGATGAAGCAGCGCGCGAAGCCCTCGCGCTTGAGCTCGACGAGGTCGCGCTCGCGCGGATCGAACGCATGCGCGTCGACGCCGCCGGAGCGCAATGCGGCCAGCACGCCGTTGCCCGACAGCAGCGAGATCTCGCGCTCCGCCGACGTGCCACCCATCAGCACCGCGGTCTTGCCAAGGGCCCTGGCATCGATCGGTGCCATCGCGTCCTTCGAGGCAGACGGGCGGCGCGTCATGCGCTGGCTCCCAGGCGCTCGACCAATTGCGCCGGCACGTTGCCGATCGAGCCGGCGCCCATCGCGATCACGACGTCGCCGTCGCGCGCCTGCTCGATCACGGCTTGCGGCAACTGGTTGACGTCGTCGACGAACACCGGATCGACGTGCCCGGCCACGCGCAGCGCGCGCGCCAGCGAGCGACCGTCGGCAGCGACGATCGAGGCCTCGCCGGCCGGGTAGACCTCGGTCAGCAGCACCGCGTCGGCACGGCCGAGCACCTTGACGAAGTCTTCGAAGCAGTCGCGCGTGCGCGTGTAGCGGTGCGGCTGGAACGCCAGCACGATGCGCTGGCCGGGGAACGCGCCGCGCGCCGCGTCGAGCACCGCGGCCATCTCGACCGGGTGGTGGCCGTAGTCGTCGATCAGCGTGAAGCGCCCGCCGTCGCGCGCCGGCAGGTCGCCCCAACGCTGGAAGCGCCGCCCGACGCCGGAAAACTGCGCCAGCGCCTTCACCACCGGCGCGTCGGGCAGCTCGAGTTCGGTGGCCACGGCGATCGCCGCCAGCGCATTGCGCACGTTGTGCACGCCGGCCAGGTTGAGCCGGATGTCGAGCGTCGGCATCGGCGCGCCGTTGCGCCGCTCGCAGCGGAAGTGCATGCGCCCGCCGGGCAGCGCGATCACCTCGGTGGCTCGCACGTGCATGTCGGCACCGAGCCCGTAGCGGATGACCGGGCGCGAAATCGCGTCGGTGATGGCCTGGATCCCGGGGTCGTCGCCGCAGACGATGGCCGCGCCGTAGAACGGCATGCGGTGCAGGAAGTCGACGAACGCCTGGCGCAGCCGGCCGACGTCGTGGCCGTAGGTCTCCATGTGGTCGGCATCGATGTTGGTGACCACGCTCAGGATCGGGTTGAGGTTGAGGAACGAGGCGTCGCTCTCGTCGGCCTCGACCACGATGTAGTCGCCGACGCCGAGCCGCGAGTGCGCGCCGGCGCTGTTGAGCTTGCCGCCGATCACGAAGGTCGGGTCGACACCGGCCTCGGCCAGCACGCTGGTCACCAGCGACGTGGTGGTGGTCTTGCCGTGCGTGCCGGCGATCGCGATGCCCTGCTTCAGCCGCATCAGCTCGGCCAGCATCACGGCGCGCGGCACCACCGGGATGCGCGCAGCGCGCGCGGCCACCACCTCGGGGTTGTCGTCCTTCACCGCGGTGGAGGTGACCACCGCCTCGGCACCGGCGATCTGCGGCGCGGCGTGGCCGACGAACACGCGCACGCCGAGGTCGCGCAGACGATCGGTGGTCGCGCTGGCCGATTGGTCCGAGCCCGAGACCGTGTAGCCGAGGTTGTGCAGGATCTCGGCGATGCCGCTCATGCCGGCGCCGCCCACGCCGATGAAGTGGATGTGCTTGACCGCGTGTTTCATGCGCGGTCTCCGCCGACAGCGAGCCATTTCATCGGCATTCGTCGATGCGCGATGAAGTGGGCGATGTGCTTGACCGCGTGTTTCATGCGCGATCTCCGGGCACCAGCTTCTCGATGGCATCGGCCACCCGCGCCGCGGCCTGCGGACGCGCGAGCAAGCGAGCCTGTTCTGCCATGGCGCGCAACTGCGGGCGATCCAGGCTCGACAACAGCGTGGCCAGCGACTCGGGCGTCAGCTCGTCCTGCGGCAGGTGCCGCGCCGCGCCGCGCTGCGCCATCCACGCTGCGTTGTCCTGCTGGTGCGAGGTGGTGCTGACGATCAGTGGCACCAGCACGCTCGCCACGCCGGCCGCGCACAGCTCGCTCACGGTGACGGCACCGGCACGGCACACGATCAGGTCGCACGCCGCCAGGCGCGCCGGCATGTCGTCGATGAACGGGACGACCTCGGCCTGCACGCGCAGCGTCGCGTAGGTGGCGCGCACAACGTCGACATGCGCGATGCCGCTCTGGTGCACCACCTGCGGCCGCTGTGCCGGATCGAGGCGCGCCAGCGCGGCCGGCATGGTTTCGTTGAGCACGCGCGCACCGAGGCTGCCGCCGACCACCAGCACCTTCAGCGGACCGCTGCGCCCCTCGAAGCGCTCGGCCGGCGCCGGCAGGCCTTCGATCTCGGCGCGCACCGGATTGCCGGTGACGAGCGCGTGCCGGGTCTTCTCGGCGGCCGGGCCATCGAAGCCGAACGCCACCGCGTCGGCCACCGGCAGCAGCGAGCGCGTCGACAGCAGCAGCGAGGCGTCGGCATTCACCAGCACCAGCGGCTTGCCGAGCAACGAAGCCATCAGGCCGCCTGGGAAGCAGACGTAGCCGCCCATGCCGAGCACCGCGCTGGCGCCGCGCGCGCGCAGGATGCGCAGGCAATCCCAGAAGGCCTTCAGCATGCGCAGCCCGCCGGTCATCGCGCCGAGCACGCCCTTGCCGCGCAACCCGGCGAAGCCGATCGCGTCGAGCGCGATGCCGCTCGGCGGCACCAGGCGGTTCTCCATGCCGCTCTTGGTGCCGAGCCAGCTCACGCTCCAGCCACGGCGCTGCACCTCGCGCGCCACGGCGAGACCCGGGAACACGTGGCCGCCGGTGCCGGCGGCCATCACGACGAGGTGGCGCGGCTTCATGACCGCGCCCCGTGTGTGAGTTGGCGATTCTGGTTCCGGACGGCCGCTGCGCGGCCTTCACATGGCCGAGCCAGGTGAGCCTCCACCGAAACAGGCATCTCGCGCGCTGCGCGCGCCCGCACGCTCTCGCTGCGCATGACCGTGCGGCTCATGCGCGGCCTCCGCGCATGAGCTGCCTGTTTTCGCTGTCGACACGGACGACGATCGCCAGTGCGATCAGGTTCATCAGCAGCGCCGAGCCGCCGAAGCTCAGCAGCGGCGTCGTCAGCCCCTTGGTGGGCAGCGCGCCGAGGTTGACGCCGATGCTGATGAACGCCTGGCCGCCGATCCAGATGCCGATGCCCTGGCACATCAGGCCGGCGAACACGCGGTCGAGCGCGATCGCCTGGCGGCCGATGACGAAGATGCGCCGCGTGATCCAGAAGAAGGCGACGATCACGGTGGCCACCGCGACGAAGCCGAGCTCCTCGCCGACCACCGCGAGCAGGAAGTCGGTGTGCGCTTCGGGCAGGTAGTTGAGCTTCTCGACGCTGCCGCCCAGGCCCTCGCCGAAGATGCCGCCGCGCCCGAAGGCGATCAGCGAGTGCGTCAGCTGGTAGGCCTTGCCGCGCGCGTACTTGTCATTCCACGGATCGAGCCAGGCCCAGATGCGCTCGGCGCGCCAGTCGCTGAACGCGATCATCGCCACGAACGCCGCGGTCAGCACCGCGCAGATCAGCACGAACATGCGGCCGTTGACGCCGCCGAGGAACAGGATGCCGACGGCGATCACCGCGATGACGACGAACGCGCCCATGTCGGGCTCGGCCAGCAGCAGCAGCCCGATCACGGCCAGTGCCACCGCCATCGGCCACACTGCCTTGAAGAAGTGCTCCTTGACGTCCATCTTGCGCACCATGTAGCTGGCTGCGTACATCGTCATCACCAGCTTGGCGAGCTCGCTCGGCTGGAAGTTCAGGAGGCCGAGCGGGATCCAGCGGCGCGCGCCGTTCTTCATCACGCCGACGTGCGGCACCAGCACCAGCGCCAGCAGCAGCAACGCGCCGACGAACAGCCAGGGCGCCCACTTCTCCCACACCGCGATCGGCACCTGCAGTGCCAGCAGCGCGGCGACGATGCCGATGGCGATCGCCAACGCCTGTCGCACCAGGAAGTGCAGCTCGCTCAGCCGCGCGCCCTTGGGTCCATCGGGCAGCGCGACGCTGGCCGAATAGACCATCACCAGGCCGAACGCGAGCAGCGACACCACCAGCAGCGCGAGCGTCTGGTCGAAGCCGGCGATGCGCGTCGGCGACGGCGTCACGCGCTCGAGGCCGCTCCTCACCGGCAACGCGCGCTGCTTGGGCGTGGCACGCCAACGCGCGAGCATCTCGCGCAGGCCGAAGCGCTGCAGCTCGGCCCTCACGACGAGATCTCCCCATGCTCGGCCGCCAGCTCGTGCACCGCCTGCACGAACACCTCGGCGCGGTGGCCGTAGTTGCGGAACATGTCGAGGCTCGCGCACGCCGGGCTCAGCAGCACGGCGTCGCCGGCGCGCGCCTGCTCGAAGCACCAGCGCACCGCGGCAGGCAACTCGCCGTGATGTTCCATCGGCACGCCGGTGGCCGCCAGCGCCCGCTCGATGGCTGGCGCATCGCGGCCGATCAACGCCACCGCGCGCGCATGGCGCGCCACCGGTTCGGCCAGCGGTGCGAAGTCCTGCCCTTTGCCGTCGCCGCCGAGGATCACCGCCAGCTTGGCCGGTGCCCTGTCGTCGCCCAGGCCGACCAGCGCCGCCACCGTGGCGCCGACGTTGGTGCCCTTGCTGTCATCGAACGCCTCGACGTCGCCGACGCGGCCGACCGGCTGCACGCGATGCGCCTCGCCGCCGTACTCGCGCAGGCCGTGCAGCATCGGTGCCAGCGGGCAGCCGATCGCGGTGGCCAGCGCCAGCGCGGCCAGCGCGTTGGCGGCGTTGTGGCGGCCTCGCAGGCGCAGCGCGTCGGCCGGCATCAGCCGCTGCAGGTGGATCTCCGGCGGCGGCTCGTCGTCCTTGCGGCGCCGCGCCGCGGTCTCGTCCGGCAGCGCGCGCACCAGCCAGGCGATGCCGCCTTCGGTCACCAGGCCGTAGTCGCCCGGCGCGGTCGGCGCGTGCAGACCGAAGCGCACGACGATGCGCTTGATGGGTCTGGTCGCCTTGGCCCTGCCCTTGGCCGGCACGCTCGGCGCTGGCGCGGCGAGCATCGCCTCGACCTGCGGGTCGTCGCGGTTGATCACCGCGATCGTGCGCTCGCCGAAGACGCGCGCCTTGGCCGCCGCATACGCGGCCATGTCGCCATGCCAGTCGAGATGATCCTGCGTCAGGTTGAGTACCGTGGCCGCGTCCGGTTCGAAGCCGCGGACGCCATCGAGCTGGAAGCTCGACAGCTCGAGCACCCACGCCTGCGGCAGTGCGGCGCCGCCGTCGAGCACGCGCGCGAGCATGTCGAGCATCGTCGGCCCGATGTTGCCGGCAGCCACCACGCTGCGGCCGGCGCGCTCGACCAGTAGCGCGGTCAGCGCGGTGGTCGTCGTCTTGCCGTTGGTGCCGGTGATGGCCAGGATCTGCGGCGCGTAGTCGCGCTCGGCGCGCAGCGCGGCCAGCGCCTGGATGAAGAGGTCGAGTTCGCCGGCCACCGCAATGCCGGCCGCGCGCGCGGCCTTCAGCGCCGGCGCGATGCGCGGATCGTGCGGCCCCAGTCCCGGGCTCTTGAGCACCCGCTGCACGCCGCGCAGCGCGTCGGTGTCGAGCGCGCCGCAGCGCACCTCGGCCGCCGGCACGTGCTCGCGCAGCGCCGCGAGCTGCGGCGGCGTCTCGCGCGAGTCCCACACCGACACGTGCGCGCCGGCGCGCGCGCACCACCGCGCCATCGCCAGGCCCGACTCGCCGAGCCCCAACACCAGAACCTGTTGACCGCGCAACTCGGAGATCATTGCGCCGCCCCACTGACAAGCCAAGCGAACAACGCGGATCCGGCTTTGCCGGTCCGCTGGTGTTGCCCCCTCGAGGGGGCTGAGCGGGACGCCAACAGTCCGGGGGACTGTTGGCCGCGAGCGAACGCCGCCGGGCCGCTTCGGGGGTGGGCCATGTTCACCGCAGCTTCAGGCTGGCCAGGCCGACCAGGCACAGCAGCATGGTGATGATCCAGAAGCGGATCACCACCTGGGTTTCGGTCCAGCCGCTCTTCTCGAAGTGATGGTGCAGCGGCGCCATCAGCAGGATGCGCCGGCCCTGCCCGTACTTGCGCTTGGTGTACTTGAACCAGCCGACCTGGATCATCACCGACAGCGCCTCGACGACGAAGATGCCACCCATGATCGCGAGCACGATCTCCTGCCGCGTGATCACCGCGATCGTGCCGAGCGCACCACCGAGCGCAAGCGCACCGACGTCGCCCATGAACACCTGCGCCGGATTCGCGTTGAACCACAGGAAGGCGAGCCCGGCGCCGGCCATCGCGGCGCAGAACACGAGCAGCTCGCCCGAGCCCGGGATGTGCGGGAACAGCAGATAACGCGAGTAGTCGGCGCGGCCGACGATGTAGGCGAAGATGCCCAGCGCCGAGCCGACCATCACGATCGGCATGATCGCCAGCCCGTCGAGCCCGTCGGTCAGGTTGACCGCGTTGCTGGAGCCGACGATGACGAAGAACGACAGCGCGACGAAGCCGAGCACGCCCATCGGATAGGCGACGTGCTTGAAGAACGGCACGATCAGGTCGGCGCGCGGCGGCAGGTCGATCTCGAACCCGCT
>DATJYZ010000324.1:0-46875 GCA_035499355.1 Burkholderiaceae bacterium
CGGTGGTCAGCGATGGCACGTTATTCTGAGCGGCGACCCGACGTTCCAAGGAGCCTGCGTTGACGACGCCCAAGCCCGAAGTGCACGTGATCTCGCACCCGCTGGTGCAGCACAAGCTGACGCTGATGCGGCAGAAGGACCGCTCGACCAGCAGCTTCCGCCGTCTGCTCGGCGAGATCGGCATGCTGATGGCCTACGAGGTCACGCGCGAGATGCCGACGCAGCTGATCGAGATCGAGACGCCGCTGGCCAAGATGCGCAGCCCGGTGATCGAAGGCCGCAAGACGGTGTTCGTCGCGATCCTGCGTGCCGGCACCGGCTTTCTCGACGGCATGCTCGAGGTGATCCCCGGCGCGCGCGTCGGCCACGTCGGGCTGTATCGCGACCCCAAGACATTGGTGGCGGTGGAGTATTACTTCAAGATGCCGCACGGCATGCACGAGCGCGACGCGATCGTGCTCGACCCGATGCTGGCCACCGGCAACTCGGCGGTGGCCGCCGTCGATCGGCTGAAGGAGACCAGGCCGCGCTCGATCCGCTTCGTCTGCCTGCTGGCCGCGCCCGAAGGCGTGCAGAACTTCCACACCCATCATCCGGACGTGCCGATCTACACCGCAGCGGTCGACGAACGCCTCAACGACCACGGCTACATCGTGCCGGGTCTCGGTGACGCCGGCGACCGCATCTTCGGGACGAAATGAGTCCCCCCCGAAGCGGCCTGGCGGCCGCCTCCCCCCAAGGGGGCAACACCAGCGGACCGGCGCAGCCGGATCCGCGGTGTTTGCTTGGGTGATTGCTGCGCTGGGTTGGTGTGCGCATGACGATGCTGTTGATTCGCAATGCCACCCTCACCGATGGGCGCAAGGGCATCGATTTGCTGGCGCGCGGCGGTCGCTTCGTCGAGGTCGGTCCTCATCTGCCTGTGCCCGAGGGCGCCGAGATGCTCGATGCCCAGGGCTGGTTGGTCAGTCCGCCTTTCGTCGACGCGCACTTCCACATGGATTCGGTGCTCAGCCACGGCCTGCCGCGCGTCAACCAGAGCGGCACGCTGCTCGAAGGCATCGCGTTGTGGGGTGAGCTCAAGCCGCTGCTGACCGAAGAAGCACTGGTCGAGCGCGCGCTGCGCTACTGCGATTGGGCGGTGGCCAGAGGGCTGCTCGCGATCCGCTCGCACGTCGACGTCTGCGATGCGCGCCTGTTGGCGGTGCGCGCGCTGCTGCAGGTGCGCGAGCGCGTCAAGCCGTACCTCGACCTGCAGCTGGTGGCATTTCCGCAGGACGGCGTGCTGCGAGCATCCGGTGCGCTCGACAACCTGAAGCGCGCGCTCGACCTCGGCGTCGAGGTGGTCGGCGGCATTCCGCACTTCGAGCGCACCGCGGCCGAGGGCGCGGCGAGCGTGAGGCTGCTGTGCGAGCTGGCCGCCGAGCGCGGCCTGCGCGTCGACATGCACTGCGACGAGACCGACGACCCGTCCTCGCGCCACGTCGAGACGCTGGCCTTCGAGGCGCAGCGGCTCAAGCTGCATGGCCGCGTCACCGGTTCGCATCTGACCTCGATGCACTCGATGGACAACGCCTACGCGAGCAAGCTGATCGCGCTGATGGCCGACGCCGGCCTCAGCGTGGTGGCCAACCCGCTGATCAACATCACGCTGCAAGGGCGCTACGACACCTACCCGAAGCGGCGCGGCATGACGCGGGTGCCCGAGCTGCAGGCGGCGGGCGTGCCGGTGGCGTTCGGCCACGATTGCGTGATGGACCCCTGGTACGCGCTCGGCAGCGCCGACATGCTCGAGGTCGCCGCCATGGGCCTGCACGTGGCGCAGCTGACGTCGGCGGCCCAGATGCGCAGCTGCTTCGACGCCGTGACCACGGTGCCGGCACGCATCCTCGGGCTGCCCGGTTACGGTCTCGAGCCGGGGTGCAAGGCCGACTGCGTGCTGCTGCAGGCGCGCTCGCCGACCGAGGCGATCCGCCTGCGCGCGCAGCGCCTGGCGGTGGTGCGCGCGGGCCGGGTGGTGGCGCGCACGGCCAGCGCCAGCGCTGCGCTCGAATTGCCCGGACGTCCCCCTGAGGTGGATTTCACCCTCTGACGAGGTGGGCGCGCGGCAGCGCCCGCCTCGCTAGAATGGTTCGCCCGAGGGACCGCCGCACACCCGCAATGAAGCTGATCGGATCGAACACCAGCCCCTACGTGCGCAAGGTGCGCATCGTGATGGCGGAGAAGAAGCTGGACTATCAGTACACGGTCGAGGACGTCTGGGCCAACGACAACATGCTGAAGTCCAATCCGCTGGGCAAGGTGCCCTGCCTGGTGGTCGAGGGCGTCGAGGCGATCTTCGATTCGCGCGTGATCGTCGAGTATGTGGACACGCTGTCGCCGCTGAGCCGCCTGATCCCGGCCAGCGGCCGCGAGCGCGTCGAGGTGCGCACCTGGGAGGCATTGGCCGACGGTGTGCTCGACGCCGCGATCGCGGCGCGCCTCGAAGCCAACTGGGCGCCGCGCGCCGAGGCGCGCTCGCAGGCCTGGATCGATCGCAACATGAGCCGGGTCAACGCATCGCTCAAGGCGATGAGCCGCGGACTCGGCGAGAAGCCGTGGTGCGCCGGCCTGCACATGAGCCTGGCCGACATCGCGGTCGGCTGCGCGCTGTTCTACCTCGACTTCCGCTTCCCGCACATCGAGTGGCGCGGCGAGTATCCGAATCTCTCCCGCCTCGGCGAGAAGCTGGCGGCGCGCAAGAGCTTCATCGACACGGTGCCCGCGCCCTGACGGCGCGGCGGCTCACTGCCGCAAATCAGGCGAGCTTGAGCGTCAGCGCCCCGGCGCGCACGTCCCACTGCAGCTTGCGCACGATCGCGCGCAGCCGCCGCCCGACTTCGCCGGCCGACAGCCGGCACGCAGCGGCCACCTGGTCGAGCCCATAGCCGGCAGCCAGGCGCATCAGCAGGTCGCGTTGCGCCGCCTCGAGCTGCAGCGGGCTCTGTTCGTCGCCGATCGACAGCGCGTGTCGCGGCAGGCGCGAACGCTCGAAGTGATCGAGCAGCGCATGTGCCAGCGGCGTGCTGAGCGCGGTCTCGCCGCGCAGCGTCTGCTCGATCACCGTGAGCAGCGTGTCGGCGTGCACGTTGCGCTCGCACAGGTTGTCGGCGCCGGCGCGCAGCGCCTCGACCATCAGCGGGTCCTTGCCGTCCTGCGCGATCGCCACCACCAGCGGCCGCTGCGGCAGCGCGGCCAGCCACTGGATCATCGCCAACGCGGTGCCGTCGATCAGCCGCAACTCGCACAGCACCAGGTGTGGTTGGTGTTGCGCCAGCAGGCCCCGCGCCGAGCGCGCCGCGTTGGTCACGGCGACCACCTCGTGACAGCCGGCGGCCAACACGTCGCGCCACGCCAGGGCCTGCGCGGGTTCGCGAACGACGAGAACGATGCGACTCATGGTGAAGCCCGTGCAGCGGAGCGACGGGTGACGAATTGTTGCGCCGGCACTCGCGCGCTGCACCCCTCCACAACGAGTGTCGCCCCGCGAACCGGGGTTGCCGGGCCGACCGCGACGCGCGTGGCGCTCAGCCGGCGGGCGCGAAGCTGTGCGCCTGCGCGCGCGGCCAGTACAGCTCGTACACCGCGTGCGGCCACGGCACCTCGTCGCGCGCCGCGGCCAGCAATTCGCCCGGCTGCACGAAAGTCAACAAGTTGGCCAGCAGCCGCACCTGCCGGTCCTCACCGCGGCGCACGATGTGGGTGGCGCGGATCTGGTTCGGGTGCTCCAGCGCGGCGGCCTGCACCAGCTCCTTCAGCGCTTCGAGCGTGTTCTGGTGGAAGCGGTAGACGCGCTCGATCTTGTCGGGCACCACCAGCGCGCGCTGGCGCAGCGGGTCTTGCGTCGTCACGCCGGTGGGGCAGGCGCCGGTGTGGCAGTGCTGCGCCTGGATGCAGCCGAGCGCGAACATGAAGCCGCGTGCCGCGTTGCACCAGTCTGCGCCGATCGCCATCATGCGTGCGATGTCGAATGCGCTCACCACCTTGCCGGCGGCGCCGAGGCGGATGCGCGAGCGCAGGTTCAGACCGGTCAGCGTGTTGTGCACGAGCAGCAGGCCTTCCTGCAGCGGCGTGCCGACGTGATCGGTGAACTCCAGCGGCGCGGCGCCGGTACCGCCCTCTGCGCCGTCGACGACGATGAAATCGGGCGTGATGCCGGTCTCGAGCATCGCCTTGCAGATCGCCAGCCACTCCCACGGGTGGCCGATGCAGAGCTTGAAGCCGGTGGGCTTGCCGCCGGAGAGGTCGCGCAAGCGCGCGATGAACTGCATCATCTCGATCGGGGTCGTGAAGGCGCCGTGGCAGGCCGGTGAGATGCAGTCGACATGGATCGGCACGCCGCGGGCCGCGGCGATCTCGGCGGTGACCTTCGGCCCCGGCAACACGCCGCCGTGGCCGGGCTTGGCGCCCTGGCTCAGCTTGAGCTCGATCAGCTTCACCTGCGGGTCGCGTGCACCGGCCTCGAAGCGCTCGGCGCAGAAGCTGCCGTCGTCGTTGCGGCAGCCGAAGTAGCCCGAGCCGACCTCCCAGATGAGGTCGCCGCCGTGGACGCGGTGGTGCACCGAGATCGATCCCTCGCCGGTGTCGTGCGCGAAGTTGCCGCGCTTGGCGCCGCCGTTGAGCGCCAGGATGGCGTTGGCGCTCAGGGCGCCGAAGCTCATCGCCGAGATGTTGAACACGCTGGCCGAATACGGCTGCGCCCGGCCTTCGCCGACCAGCACGCGGAAGTCGTGCGAGGCGATTCGGGTCGGCTGCAGAGAATGGTTGATCCACTCGTAGCCCTGCGCGTGCACGTCGAGTTGGGTGCCGAACGGCCGCTTGTCGGACTCGCCCTTGGCGCGCTGATAGACCAGCGAGCGCTGCTGGCGCGAGAACGGGTGCTGCTCGTTGTCGCTCTCGATGAAGTATTGGCGGATCTCGGGGCGGATGTACTCGAGCAGGAAACGCAGGTGTCCGATCACCGGGTAGTTGCGCAGCACGGCATGGCGGCGCTGCAGCGAATCGCGCACGCCCACGAGCACCAGCGCACCGAACGACAACGCCAGCAATCGCCATTGCCCGAACGCGACCCAGACGAACAAGCCCAGCAGGAAGCCGATGCCGCAGACGAGCCACACCAGGTAGCGGATCGGGAAGTAGCGGTCCAGAGCGTGCAGCCAGGCGGGCATCGGCCCCTCCATCCGAGCAACGGTGCGGATGGTAGGTCAGGCCCGACGGGTCGCCGCGCCGAATTGCGTGGATGGAGGCGCCCAGTTCGCGGCGGCGCTGCCGACGGGTTACTGGGGCTGGGGCTGTTGCTGCGCGAGGGCTGCCGCACGATGCGCCAGGAAGCGCTCGAGCTTGCCCTGGGCCTGTCGGCGCACCTGGTTGCGCAGCATCGGCGACCAGCCCATCACCAGGCCGGACGAACCGAGCGCCTGGCGCGACCACCGCCAGAAGTCGTAGTTCTCGCTGTGGGTGGCGATCAGGCCGTCCTCGAAGGTGAACTTCGCACTGACGATGTTGTGCACGATGCGCCCGGCGGCGCCGGAGCGGTAGCGCGCCTCCCAGCGCGCGCTGCCACGCTCGCCGTCGGCCGCTTCGAGCTCGCCGGCCTCCAGGCGCCACACCGCCTGGCCGCCGTTGCGGATGGTCTGGCACACCATCTGCCACATCGCGCCGATCTGTTCGGAACCCTCGAGCACGAACAGCGGATCCTCGAACTGCGCATGCGGCACGTAGCAGCTTTGCATCGTGCGCGCGTCGAGCGTCGCGAACGCGGCGTAGAAGCGCTTGAGCAGGGCCAGAGGGCTCATTGGAACGGCGGCGGGCACACGGGAGAACCAGTATGAGCGAGCGGCCGCGGCACAGGCGTGAACAACCGCAACCATTGCCGGCGGCACGACCCCAACCACTCGGTCGCGGGCCCGCATGAGCGCCGCCCGCACGCTCGAAGCGACCGCCGTCGTCGGCCGCTGTGCGCAATTTGCCACGCTATACTGCCCGCCACAGCGCCGATTTGTTCCGGCTTGCGGGCGCTCTAAAAATGCCGCTAAAGAGGGGCGCCCGTCCACCGGCGTCCGCATCCGCGGCGGCGCCGGTTTTGTCTTTTGGTCGGGCCATGCATTCGATCGGCGTCGTACATCCCCAGAGCCTGCGCTTCGCGCAGCCGCTGTCGCTGCGCAGCGGCGCCAGCATTGCCGACTACACGCTGGTCTACGAGACCTACGGCACGCTCAATGCCGATGCCAGCAACGCCGTGCTGGTGTGCCACGCGCTCAACGCCAGCCACCATGTGGCCGGCGTGCACGACAACGCGCAGCGCAGCGAAGGCTGGTGGGACAACCTGGTGGGGCCGGGCAAGCCGCTGGACACCGACCGCTTCTTCGTCATCGGCGTCAACAACCTCGGCTCGTGCTTCGGCTCGACCGGGCCGATGCACACCAACCCGGTCACCGGCCGGACCTACGGCGCCGACTTTCCGGTGGTGACGGTGGAGGACTGGGTCGACGCGCAGGCGCGGCTGATCGACGCGCTCGGCATCCGGCGGCTGGCCGCGGTGATCGGCGGCAGCCTGGGCGGCATGCAGGCGCTGGCGTGGACGCTGCGACACGCCCAGCGCGTGGGGCACTGCATCGCCGTGGCCTCGGCACCGAACCTGTCGGCGCAGAACATCGCGTTCAACGAGGTGGCCCGCCGCGCCATCACCACCGACCCCGACTTCCACGGTGGCCACTACTACGACCACGGCGTGGTGCCCGCGCGCGGCCTGCGGGTGGCACGCATGATCGGCCACATCACGTACCTCTCCGACGACTCGATGGAGGCCAAGTTCGGCCGCGAGTTGCGCAACGGCGGCCTTGGCTACACCACGCAGGACATCGAGTTCCAGATCGAGAGCTACCTGCGCCACCAAGGCGACAAGTTCAGCGAGTACTTCGACGCCAACACCTACCTGCTCATCACTCGCGCGCTCGACTACTTCGATCCGGCGTCGGCGCACGGCGGCGACCTGTCCGCCGCGTTCGCGCCGGCGAGGAACAACCGGTTCCTGATCGTCAGCTTCACCACCGACTGGCGCTTCGCGCCGGCGCGCTCGCGCGAGATCGTCAAGGCGTTGGTCGACAACCGCAGCGCGGTCAGCTACGCCGAGATCGATGCGCCGCACGGGCACGACGCCTTCCTGCTCGACGACGCGCGCTACCACGACCTGCTGCGCGCGTACTTCGAGCGCGTCGCGGCGGAGGCGGGCCGATGAGCCGGCGCCGGGCCGTCCCAGGCCGCCTCGCTCCCTCTCGGGGGGGAGGCGCCGCGAGCGCCAAGGGGGCAAGGTGAGCGAGCGCCGCGACCTCGAGGTCATCGCCGAGCTGGTGCCGGCGGGATCGCGCGTGCTCGACCTCGGCTGCGGCGACGGCGAGTTGCTGGCGCACCTGGCGGCGCACCGCGCTTGCTCGGGCTACGGCGTCGAGATCGCCGATGCCAACATCCCACGCTGCGTACAGCGCGGCGTGCAGGTGATCCAGCTCAACCTCGAGGACGGCCTGGCGCTGTTCGGCGACCGCAGCTTCGACGTCGTGCTGCAGCTCGACACGCTGCAGCACCTGCGCAACACCGAGCGCATGCTGCAGGAGACCGCGCGGGTCGGCCGCATCGGCATCGTCAGCTTCCCCAACTTCGCGCACTGGCCCAACCGGTTGTCGGTGGCGCGCGGACGCATGCCGGTGACCAAGACGCTGCCGTACCAGTGGTACGACACGCCGAACATCCGTGTCGGCACCCTGGCCGATTTCGAGCTGCTGGCGCGGCGCAACGGGCTGCGCATCCTCGACGCTTTCGGTCTGCACGACGGTGCCGTCGTGCGTCGCTGGCCGAACCTGCGCGCCAGCGTTGCGGTGTTCAAGTTCGAACGGGGTGACGCGGCCTGAGTCACCGGCCGGCGCCGCCGCCCCGGTTGCCTACACTGCCGCCTATGCATGCCCTGCACACGCGCGACGAGGTGCCGCTCCACGTGCGCCAGTGGACCGTGAAGAACCCGCGCGGCCTGGTGCTGCTTGTGCACGGCCTGGGCGAACACATCGGTCGCTATGCCGCGGTGGCCGCGCGCCTCAACGAAGCGGGATGGGACGTCGCCGGCTACGACCACCGTGGCCATGGCGCGTCGGGCGGCCGGCGCGGGGCGATCACGCAACCACACAGCCTGCTCGACGACCTGGGTGTCGTCATCGACGCGCTGCGCCACGAAGTGCAGCGCCCATTGGTGCTGCTCGGTCACAGCCTGGGCGGCCTGATCGCCGCGCGTTTCGTCGCCGAGGGTCTGGTCACGCCGCGCGCTGCGTGGTGGCGGCCGGTCGACGGCCTGGTGCTGTCGTCGCCGGCGCTCGACCCCGGCATGAACCGCGCGCAGCGGACGCTGCTGAAGGTGCTCGGTCCACTGGCGCCGCAGCTGGCAGTGAGCAACGGGTTGAAGCCGGTGTGGATCTCGCGCGACCCCGCAGTGGTTCGCGCCTACATCGAGGACCCGCTGGTGCACGACCGGGTCACGCCGATGCTGGTGCGCTTCATCGTCGACGCCGGGACGCTGGTGCTGGCACGCGCGCCCCGTTGGATGGTGCCGACGCTGCTGATGTGGGCGGGCGCCGACCGCTGCGTGGCCCCGGCCGGCAGCGCCGCATTCGCTGCCGCGGCGCCGCCGGGCGTCTTGACGCACACTTGCTATCCCCAGATGGCGCACGAGATCTTCAACGAGCCCGAGCGCGAATTGCCGTTGACAGAATTGACGCGTTGGCTCGCTGCGCTGCCGCTGCGCGGCGAGGCTGGCGCGGCGACGGGCCACCAGGAGCGAACGAGATGAACGCACGCGATGCCGATGCCGCCGCACCACCGCCGCTGTCGCCGACCCAGACGAAGCAGCTCGGCGACTTCGCCGCGCAGGCGTGGGACCAGCGCATCGTGCCGGAGCTCAAGCGCTACATCGAGGTGCCTGCGAAGAGCCCGATGTTCGATGCCCAATGGCAGAGCCATGGCTACCTCGACCACGTGGTGCGCGCGGCAGCGAGCTGGGTCGAATCGCGCAAGGTTCCCGGGCTCGCGCTCGAGGTCGTGCGGCTCGAAGGGCGCACGCCGGTCATCGTGTTCGAGGTGCCGGCGACCAAGGCCGGCAGCACCGGCACGGTGGTGATGTACGGGCACCTCGACAAACAGCCCGAGTTCAACGGCTGGCGCAACGACCTCGGGCCCTGGACGCCGAAACTTGACGACGGCCTGCTCTACGGCCGCGGCGGGGCCGACGATGGCTACGCGGTGTTCGCCGCCATCAGCGCGATCGAGGCCCTCGACGCGCAGAACATCCCGCGGCCGCGCGTGGTGGGCCTGATCGAGAGCTGCGAGGAGAGCGGCTCGTTCGACCTGCCGGCGTATCTCGATGTGCTCAAGTCTCGGCTGGGCGACGTGTCGCTCGTCGTCTGCCTCGACTCCGGCGCCGGCAACTACGACCAACTGTGGTTGACCACGTCGTTGCGCGGCATGGTGTCGGGCGTGCTGAAGGTGGAGGTCCTGAGCGAGGGTGTTCACTCCGGCGACGCCAGCGGGCTGGTGCCGTCGAGCTTTCGCATCCTGCGCCAGCTGCTTGATCGCCTCGAGGACTCGCGCACCGGCCGCCTGCTGCCGGAGGTCTTTCATTGCGAACCGCCGGTCGAACGCGTCGAGCAGGCGCGCGCCGCCGCAGCGACTCTGGGGCAGGAGGTGTGGCGGCGCTTCCCGTGGGCCTGCGGCGCCGACGGCGGCGCGTCGCTGCCGACCACGACCGACCCGGTGCAGGCGCTGCTCAACCGCACCTGGCGGCCGACGCTGTCGGTCACCGGCGTCGACGGCATGCCCGAGCTCGGCAATGCCGGCAACGTGTTGCGGCCGTACACGGCTTTCAAGCTCAGCCTGCGCCTGCCACCGCTGGTCGACGGCCACGAGGCGTCGATGAAACTGAAGGAACTGCTCGAGGACAACGCGCCTTACAACGCGCGTGTGACGTTCCACCCCGATGGCCGCGCCGGCGCGCTCGGCGCCACCGGCTGGAATGCGCCGTCGCTGTCGGGTTGGCTCGAGAAGGCGCTGAACGATGCGTCGCTCGCGCAGTACGGCGCGCCGCTGGGCTTCATCGGCCAAGGCGGCACGATCCCGCTGATGAACATGCTCGCGCGGGGCTTTCCGAGCGCGCAGATGATGGTGTGCGGCGTGCTGGGGCCGAAGAGCAATGCGCACGGGCCCAACGAGTTCCTGCACGTGCCGTACGCCAAGCGGTTGACCGCTGCGGTGTCGCAGGCGATCGCCGCCTGCCCTTAGGCATGCCACGGCGTCGGCGCGCTCCCAGGCCGGGCCAGCCCTCTTGAGGAGCAGCGACGCAGGGAGCGTTGGGGGCTGACGGACCTCTAGAACGTGTAGCCCGCGCGCACCGACTGGCCCGACAGTGGCTCCAGCAGCGGCAGCAGCGGCTTCAACGGTGCGTAGCGCAGCGCCACCCGCGTGGCGTAGGCGAAGAAGCGGGGCAGGTCGGTGCTGTAGCGCGGCTTGTGGTCGCGATGCTTCAGCCGACAGAAGATGCCCAGCACCTTGAGGTGGCGCTGCAGCCCCATCCATTCGAGCGCCCGCCAGCATTCGCCGAAATCATCGGCGAACGCATGTCCGGCCAGCACCGGCGTGCCGCGCACCGCCTGCCACCAACGCACCGCCCAATCGAGCTCGCGCTCCTCGTCCCATGAGATGAAGGCATCGCGCAGCAGGCAGACCATGTCGTAGGTGGCCGGGCCGACCACGGCATCCTGGAAGTCGAGGATGCCGGGATTGGGATGGCTGAGCATCAGGTTGCGCGGCATCCAATCGCGATGCACCACCACCCGCGGTTGCGCCAGCGCGCTGGCGACGAGCAGGTCGCACACCTGCTGCCAGGCGTCTTGCTCGGCATCGGACCACCGCACGCCGAACTCGCGCTGCACGCACCAATCGGGGAACAGCGCCAGCTCGCGGCGCAACAGTGCATCGTCGTAGAGCGGCAGGCCTGCGGGTTCGACGCGTTGCTGCCATTGCGCCAGCGCGGCGATGGCCTCGCGCATCAGGCGGTCTGCCTCCGACGGCGACGCGTCGCGCAGCGTCTCGAGATACAACGTGCGCCCGAGGTCGGTGAGCAGCAGGAAGCCCTGCGCCGCGTCGGCCGCCAGGACGTGCGGCGCGTGCAAGCCCGCCGCCTCGATGCGTCGCGCGATGTCGACGAACGGACGCACGTCCTCCTGCGGCGGCGGCGCGTCCATCACGATGAAGCTCTGTGTCGGCGAATGGATCCGAAGGTAGCGCCGGAAACTGGCGTCGGCCGATGCCGGCGCAAGGCTTGCGGTGTCGAGTGCGTATGCGTCGGCCAACGGCGCCAGCCAACGCTCGAAATGGTGTCGACGTTCGGGATCGGCCCAAACGACGCCGCCGTCGGCGCGTGTGGTGGGCGTGGGCGGCATCTGGCTGTCGCGGCGCGATGGATAATCGCGCGCATTGTACGAACGCGCTCCGTTGCGGCGCGGGCTCGGTTCCTCGTGCAGCAGTCGTCCGCCAAATCCAGCGCACCCCAAGCGTCTGAACAACAACCGTCGTGCCGACTCGCTCCCGCCGCGTTGCCTTGCATTGCCGCACGATGCAGGCGATGCTGGCGGCCGCGGCATGGTGTCCGGCCGCGGTGCTGGCGCAGGCCGAGGCCGCGGTGCCTGCGGCAGCGGCAGCCAGCGAGCCGATCGACGCACCGCTGCGGCTGAACCCGAGCCGCGAGCTCGCACCGCCGCCGCGCGGCGACGCAGCGCGCACCCGCTCGGTGGTGATCCGCGCCGATCGCATCGAGGCGCGGCCCGAGCTCGACACGTTGGCCGAAGGCAACGTCGAATTCCGCCGCGCCGGCACGGTCATCCGCGCCGATCGTGTCACGTACGACAGCGCCGACGATCGCGCCAACGCGAAGGGCAACGTGCGTGTCAGCAAGGACGGCAACCACTACTGGGGCCCCGAGCTGCAGCTGCACGTGCAGCGCTTCGAGGGCTACTTCCTCGAGCCGCACTTCATGCTCGGCCGCACCGGGGCCGGCGGCACCGCGGAGCGCTTCGAGTTCATCGACGCGTCGCGCGCGGTGGCGATCAACTCCGTCTACACCAGCTGTCCGCGCGACGGTTCGGGAGACCCCGACTGGTTGCTCAAGACCGATCGGGTGCGCATCGATCTCGAAGCCAACGAAGGCGTTGCCGAAGGCGCGGTGTTGCGTTTCCTGGGGGTGCCGATCCTCGCCGCGCCGGTGATGACATTCCCGCTCACCGACGATCGCAAGTCGGGCTGGCTGCCGCCGACGATCAACCTCGACTCCAAGAGCGGCCTGGAGCTCGCGGTGCCCTACTACTGGAACATCGCGCCGAACCGCGACGCAACGATCACGCCGGCCGTGCTCACGCGCCGCGGTGCCGGCGGGCAGCTCGAGCTCCGTTACCTCGAGCCGGGCGACCAGGGCCGCGTCGAGATCGACGGCCTGCCGAACGATCGGGTGGCCGGGCGCGACCGCTGGCTGGCCGATTTCGCGCACAACGGCACCCGCGACGACATCGGCCTGCACTACGAGGTCAACGCGGTCCGCGTCTCGGATGACGACTACTGGAAGGACTTTCAACGCCAGATCCGCTCGTTGACACCCCGGCTGCTGCCGGTCGCGGCCGGGCTGGTGCAGAGCACCGCGCGCTATGGATTCGATTCGCGCTGGTACTTCGGCACCGAGCGCTGGCAGGTGTTGAGCTCGGGAGACCCGACGACGGAGATCGTGCCGCCGTACGACCGCAGCATGCAGCTCGGGGCCCACGTCGATGGCGCGTTGCCGCTGGGCATGCGCCTGGACGCCGAGTCGGAGATCAATCGCTTCACGCTGGCCGAAGGGCCGGCGAGCACGCTCAGACCCAACGGCTGGCGTTGGCACGGTCTGGCCAGCCTGACGCGGCCTTGGGAAACGCCCGGCACATGGTTGCGGCCCAAGTTCATGCTCAACGCCGCCAGTTACGACGTCGACCAGCCGATGATCGACGGCCGGACCCAGGCCGCGCGGCTGATACCGACCTTCAGCATCGACAGCGGTGCGGTGTTCGAGCGCGAAAGCACCTGGTTCGGCAAGGCGCAGCGCCAGACGCTGGAGCCCAGGCTGTTCTACTCCAACACGCCGTTTCGCGAGCAGTTGACGCTGCCGAACTTCGACTCGGCGCCGATCGACTTCAACACCGTCTCGGTGTTCACCGAGAACGCGTTTTCCGGCGTCGATCGCGTGTCCGACGGGCATCAGATCACCGCCGGCGCGACCACACGCTGGCTCGACACGGCGACGGGCGCCGAATCGCTGCGGCTGGGCGTTGCGCAGCGCTATCTGTTTCGCGACCTGCGCATTACGCCCGATGGCGTGCCGCAGACGCAGCGTCTGTCGGACCTGCTGTTCGACGGCTCCACCTCACTGGTGCCGAGTTGGCAGTTCGATATGTCGCTGCAGTACAGCTCGGAGCTCAGCCGGCCGGTGCGTTCGCTCGTCAGCGTGCGCTACCTGCCCGAGCCGTTCCATGCGCTGAGCGCGACCTATCGCTTCACGCGCGGCCTTTCGGAGCAGGTGGAACTCGGCTGGCAATGGCCGGTCTACCGCGGCGACAACAACAAGCCCGGTGGCGGCAGCGGCAAGTGCGGCGGCACGCTCTACGCGGTCGGGCGTCTGAACTACAGCACCCGCGACGCCCGGTTCACCGACTCGATTGCCGGGTTCGAATACGACGCCGGCTGCTGGATCGGCCGCATCGTGGCCGAGCGCCTGTCGGTTGGCCGGACGGAGGCGACTTCGCGACTGCTGTTCCAGCTGGAGCTGGTGGGCCTGTCGCGCATCGGGTCCAACCCGCTGCAGGTGTTGAAGGACAATATCCCGGGCTACCGCCTGTTGCGCGAGGAGCGCAAAGGCCCCTACGAACCGACGATCGATGACTGAGCAATGCAAGGGCCGCGCCGGTGTCGGCGCCGGGCGCCTGTTGGCGTTCGCGTTGGGGTTGTGCGCGTGGGTGGTCGCCGCATTCGGCCAGGCCGATCGCACGCTGAGGGTGGGCGACTACATCGTGGCGGTCGTCAACAGCGAGCTGGTCACGGCCTACGAGGTCGAGCAGCGGGTCGCGCGCTCCCGCGAGGAGCTCCGACGCAGCAGTGCGCGCGAACCGCCGAACGACGAGTTGCGCACGCAAGTGGTCGATGGGCTGATCGACGACCGCGTGCTGGTGACCTACGCGCGCGACAGCGGCGTCAAGGTGGACGAGGCCGAACTCGACCGCGCAGTCAACAGCGTGGCCGCGAACAACCGGATGACCTTGGCCGAGTTGCGCAAGCGGCTGGCTGCCGATGGCCTGGAGTTCGCACGCTTTCGCAGCAACCTGCGCGACCAGATCATGGTCGAGCGGGTCCGCGAGCGCGAAGTGCACCAGCGCATCCGGGTCACCGATTCGGAGATCGACCGCTACCTCGAGCAGAAGAAGAGCACCGCCGCCGCGGCGATCGAGCTGAACCTCGCGCAGATTCTGGTGACGGTGCCGGAGGGCGCGAGCGACGCCGTGGTCGCCGAGCGCAAGGCGCGCATCGACGCCGCGCTGGCGCGCGTGCGCGCCGGCGCCGACTTCGGCACCGTCGCACGCGAAGTGTCCGAGGACGGCAACCGTGCCAACGGTGGCGTGATCGGATTGCGGCCGGCGTCGCGACTGCCCGACCTGTTCGTCGAGCAATCGCGTGACCTCAAGGCCGGCGAGGTCAGTGCGGTGCCGTTTCGCAGCAGCGGCGGCTTTCACGTGCTCAAGGTGATCGAGCGCCGCGAGGGACAGGCGGTGCGCGTGCAGCAGACGCGCGCCCGGCACATCCTGTTGCGCAGCTCGGCCCAGGCGAGCGTGCAGGACGCCGCGCGCCGATTGCAGGACCTGAAGCGCCAGATCGAGGCCGGGCAGCGCCGCTTCGAGGACGTGGCACGCGAGGTGTCGGAAGACAGCAGTGCATCGGCCGGCGGCGACCTCGGGTGGGCATCGCCCGGGGGCTTCGTGCCCGAGTTCGAGGACGCAATGAACCTGCTGGAGCCGGGTGCCATCTCGTCGCCGGTGGTGTCGCGCTTCGGGGTGCACCTGATCCAGGTGATCGAGCGCCGGGAAATCGAGCTCAGCGCGAAGGAGGTGCGCGATCAGGCCCAGGCCGCGTTGCGGGAGCAGAAGTTCGACAGCGCGTACCAGGAGTGGATCAAGGAGCTGCGCGGGCGCGCTTACATCGAGATGCGCGATCCGCCGCAGCAATGATCGGACGGCACCGATCGGCGACGCGATGCTGAGCCGACCGCCGCGCAAGCGTTTCGGCCAGCATTTTCTCGTCGACGGCGGTGTCATCGATGCGATCGTCCGCGCGATCGGTCCGCACGCCGACGATCACATCGTCGAGATCGGCCCCGGTCGCGGAGCGCTCACCGAGCCGCTGCGCGCCAGCGGCGCACGCCTGACGCTGATCGAGCTCGACCGGGACCTGGCGGCGCACTGGCGCGCGGTGCCGGGGCTCGCGGTGGTGCAGGCCGACGTGCTGCGCGTCGATTTCGCCCCGTTGGCAGCCGGGCGGCCGCTGCGCGTGGTGGGCAATCTGCCGTACAACATCTCGACACCCATCCTGTTTCATCTGCTGGACTCGGCGCGGTTCGTGATCGACCAGCACGTGATGCTGCAGAAGGAGGTCGTCGACCGCATCGCGGCGGAGCCGGGCGGCCGCGACTACGGGCGCCTGAGCGTGATGCTGCAGTGGCGCTACGAGATCGAGCGCCTGTTCGACGTGCCTGCAACCGCGTTCGAGCCGCCACCACGGGTCACCTCGGGCGTGTTGCGCATGACGCCCCGCGCCGAGCCACCGGATGTGGATCCCGCGTTGCTGTCGCAGGTCGTGACGGTCGCGTTCTCGCAGCGACGCAAGCTGTTGCGCCATACGCTCGGCCGCTGGCTCGAGGATGCTGGCGTTGGGGGTTCGCCGTTCGATCTGCAGCGCCGCGCGGAGGAGGTGGCGGTGCCAGAGTACGTCGCGCTGGCCCAGCGGGTGGGCGAGCGGACGGGCTGAGAAAGTCCGGCCGCAGCGCCGGCCGGCGCAACTGCAGGGAGACGGCGCCTAGGCCGCGTTGAGCCACATCGCCGTGTCGAAGGCGCTGCTCATCAGCGGCATGTTCATGCCGAAATTCGGGTTGGCGCCGTTCTTCGACACGTTCTTCGGTGCAGGCTTCTCCGCACCGGCGGCGCCCTCATGCCCGCGCTCCCAGGCGTGCGCATCGGAACCACGCGGCACGGCAAACGAGTAGAAGCAGCGGAACGCGACGCGGCGCTCGGCCCAGAAGTCGGCGGCATCGCGAAACACGTCGAGCAACTGCTCGCGAGCTTCACGATCGAAGCGTGGATTGTCGGGCAACTGCTCCAGGACCACCACGAAGCCCGGCTGGGTTCCGGCCTTGTGCACCAGGTCGGTCATGCAGTCGTAGAGCGCGTCCAGGTTCTTGCCGAAGTGATTCGGGAACAGGAAAGACTCGGCGATCTTGTCCAGCACCTCCTGTTTCGACTGCGCGCTCGACAGGTCGGCGTACAGGAAGTGCTGGCCGGCGCCTTCGGCGGCCTGCATCAGGTCTTCGACGCGATAGGCGCGAATGGATTGCACGATGTTGGGACGGACTGTCTGGAGCAGCATGGCCTCTGTCCTTTGGCGATCAGGTTCTCAATCTCTCAGTCGACTCACTGCACGATCCGGCGAAAGCTCGCGTAATGGTCGTCTGTGTAATAACAAACCTCAGGCTTCCTGGCCGGGACGCCACCGCAGACGATGCGGCGGGCGCCCCGATTGGCGGTCCCGGGCGTGGGTACGGTGTATTCGCGGTAGTACCCACGTTCACGCCGCGGAAGTTGACGTTCGCGATTGCCGAACGCCGCACCGTCCTTGGCGTAGGGAAACGGACCTCCGGCCCGGATGAGCTTTTCGGTCTGTTGCGCCTCGTGGGGCAACTCCGCCAGTGCCACCGAGTCACTCGCCGTGACCGGCCCCTTGGCCTGAACCGCGCCGGCCAAGGCCGACGTGACGGAAACTGCTGTAGCAAGCGCTAACTTGAGTATCGGGCCCGACAGCAGCGACCGAACGGTCCAATCCACGGGAAAACCCTGAACTTTGAATGCAATATGGTACTGGAACGGGTCGAAAACCTCAAGCGCGGTGCCTCAAATTTGGGCATGGCGAGGCTTGATTGAGCAAGCGCACACACTCTGGTATGCCAAGCCGAACGCGACGTGCGAGCCGCGCGAGAAACCGGCCGGAAAGCCCAGCCGATGATCGGGTCTGGCGCCTAAGAGCGAAACGCGTTGGCGTCCGCCACCGTCACCGCTGTCATGTTGACGATTCGCCGCACCGTGGCCGATGGCGTCAGGATGTGCACCGGCTTGGCTGCGCCGAGCAACACGGGCCCGATGGCGATACCGCCGCCGGCCGCCTGCTTCAACAGGTTGTAGGCGATGTTGGCACTGTCGATGTCGGGCAGCACCAGCAGGTTGGCTTCGCCGCTCAGCGTCGAGCGTGGCATCAGCTCGGCGCGATACGCGGCGTCGAGCGCCGCATCGCCGTGCATCTCGCCGTCCACCTCTAGCCAGGGCGCCGCCTCGTGGATCAGCGGCAGCGCATGGCGCATCTTCTGCGCCGAAGGAAGGTTGCTTGAGCCGAAGTTCGAATGCGACAGCAACGCCGCCTTGGGCTGCAGCCCGAACCGCCGCATCTCCTCGGCGGCCATCACCGTGATCTCGGCGATCTCTTCGCTGGTCGGATCGGCGTTGACATGGGTGTCCACCAGGAACAGCTGGCGCCCGGGCAGGATCAACCCGTTCATGCAGGCGTAGGTCTTCACCCCCGCCCGGCGGCCGATGACCTGGTCGATGAACACGAGGTGGGTGGCCGTCGTGCCCCAGGTGCCGCAGATCATGCCGTCGACCTCGCCCTTGTGCAGCAGCATGGCGCCGATCAGCGTGAGGCGGCGCCGCATCTCGATCTTGGCCAGCTGCGCCGTCACGCCCTTGCGCTCGGTGAGCCGATGGTACGTTTGCCAGTAGTCGCGAAAGCGATGGTCGTGCTCGGTGTCGACCACGTCGTAGTCGCGCTCGGCCTGCAGCCGCAGGCCGAACTTCTCGCAACGCTGTGCGATCACGCTCGGGCGCCCGATCAGCGTGGGCCGTGCGAGGCTCTCGTCGACGACGACCTGCACCGCGCGCAGCACGCGCTCCTCCTCGCCCTCGCAGAAGGCGACCCGCTTGCGCGTGGCTCGCTTGGCCAGCGTGAAGATCGGCTTCATCGTCGTGCCCGAGGCGTAGACGAAGGTCTGCAACTTCTCGCGATAGGCCTCGAGGTCGGCGATCGGGCGCAGCGCGACGCCGGATTCGTGGGCTGCCTTGGCCACCGCGGGGGCGATCCGCATCATCAGGCGCGGATCGAACGGCTTCGGAATCAGATACTCGGGCCCGAAGCTGAGCGACGTGCCGGCATACGCGGCGGCGACGACGTCGCTCTGCTCGGCCTGCGCCAGCTCGGCCAGCGCGTGCACCGCCGCCACCTCCATCGGGTCGTTGATCGTGGTGGCACCGCAATCGAGCGCGCCACGGAAGATGTACGGGAAGCACAGGACGTTGTTGACCTGGTTCGGGTAGTCCGTGCGCCCGGTCGCCATCACGACGTCCGGGCGGACCGCGTGGGCCTCCTCGGGCATGATCTCCGGGGTTGGGTTGGCCAGCGCGAAGATCAGCGGCTTGGCGGCCATCGCCTGCACCATCGCCGGCTTGAGCACACCGCCAGCCGACAGGCCGAGGAAGACATCGGCCTTGGCCATGACCTCGGCCAGCGTGCGCAGCTTGGTCTCCTGCGCGAACTCCTGCTTGTCGGGATCCATCAGCTCGGTGCGGCCTTTCCACACCACACCGGCCAGGTCGGTGACCCAGACGTTCTCGCGCGGCAGCCCCAGCTTCATCAGCAGGTTCAGGCAGGCCAGCGCGGCAGCGCCGGCGCCCGAAGCGACGACCTTGATCTCGCGGATGCTCTTGCCGACGACCTTCAGGCCATTGAGCAGTGCGGCGCCCACGACGATGGCGGTGCCGTGCTGGTCGTCATGGAAGACCGGGATCTTCATGCGCTCGCGCAGCTTGCGCTCGACGTAGAAGCAATCCGGCGCCTTGATGTCCTCGAGGTTGATGCCGCCGAAGGTCGGCTCCAGCGCCGCGATGCAATCGACCAGCTTGTCGAGGTTCTTCTCGTTGACCTCGATGTCGAACACGTCGATGCCGGCGAACTTCTTGAAGAGCACGCCCTTGCCTTCCATCACCGGCTTGGCCGCCAGCGGGCCGATGTCGCCGAGGCCCAGCACCGCGGTGCCGTTGGTGACGACGGCCACCAGGTTGCCGCGGGCGGTGAAGCGGTACGCGTTCACCGGGTCGGCTGCGATCTCCTCGCAGGCGGCGGCGACGCCCGGCGAGTAGGCCAGAGCGAGATCACGCTGGTTCAGCAACTGCTTGGTCGCCGCGATTGCCACCTTGCCCGGCGTCGGAAACTCGTGGTATTCGAGCGCCGCGCGGCGCAACTCCGCGCGCTTGGCTTCGTAGCTGGAGGACATAGCTTCGCTCGCTGGGTTGGGGTCGGAGATTGTAGGAGTGTGCGCCCGGTGGGCGGGATGCGGTGCGGCCCCTAGGCGCCCGCATGCGTGCGCCACAATCGGCCGATGCCGCTCGGCGAGTTCGAACTGATCGCGCGCTACTTCAGCCGCCCGGCCCGGCGGGCCGCGCTGGGCATCGGTGACGATTGCGCGCTGCTGACGCCGACTCCCGGCATGCAGTTGGCCGTGTCGAGCGATCTTCTCGTCGAAGGGCGCCATTTCCTGTCGACCGTGCCGCCCGCGGCCCTCGGGCACAAGGCGCTGGCGGTCAACCTGAGCGATCTGGCGGCCTGTGGCGCGTCGCCGTTGGCCTTCACGCTGATGCTGGCGTTGCCGCGGGTCGATGAGACCTTCCTGAAGGGCTTCGCGGAGGGCCTGTTCGCGCTTGCCGACGCCCACGGCATCGACCTGGTGGGCGGCGACACCACCGCGGGGCCGCTCACGGTCGGCATCACCGTGCTCGGCGAGCTGCCCCCCGGGGCGGCGCTGCGACGCAACGGCGCGCGCGCGGGCGACGATCTGTGGGTCAGCCATGCGCGCAACGGCGGCCTCGGCGACGCGCGGTTGGCACTCGAAGTGTTCCGCGGCGAGGTGCAGTTGCCCGCAGCCGCGTTCGCCTCGGTGCGTCGCGCGATGGAGTGGCCACAGCCGCGGGTGGCCCTGGGGGTGGCTTTGCGCGGGGTGGCGCACGCCGCGATCGACCTCAGTGACGGCTTGGCGGGCGATCTCGGCCACGTGCTGGCGCAGTCGCACGTCGGCGCGCTGCTCGATTGGTCGGCATTGCCGCGTTCGGCCGCGCTCTCGCAATTGCCGCTGACCGTGCAGCAGCAATGCCTGCTCTGCGGTGGCGACGACTACGAGCTGCTGTTCAGCGCGCCGCCATCGGCGCGCGCCGCGGTGCAGCGGGCGGCGGACGCCGCAGACGCGGCGGTCAGCCGGATTGGCGAGGTGCACGGCGAGGCGGGTCTGCGTGTGCGCTGGGCGGACGGCACCGTGTCGCCGTGGGCGGCACGCGGCTTCGACCACTTCGCGGGCGAGCCGTGATGACGGTCTGGCCGATGCCGCCGACGGCCGGCTTCGCACCGCGGCGCGCCGATTGGCGCTTCCTGTTCGAACATCCGGCACACCCCATCGCGCTGGGCTTCGGCAGCGGCCTGTTTCCGAAGGGCCCCGGAACCGCGGGCACGTTGTTCGGCTGGGCGGCATTCATGCTGCTGGACGCGTGGTTCAGCGAGTGGCAGTGGGCACTGTGGCTGCTGTTGTCGTTCGCGGTCGGCTGGTGGGCCTGCACGCGCACCGCGCAGGCGCTTCGCCAATGCGACCCGGGCGCCATCGTGTGGGACGAGGTGCTCGGCGTCTGGGTCGTGCTGTGGCTGGTGATGCCCACCGATTGGCTCGGGCAGGTGGCCGCCGTGGCGCTGTTTCGTCTGTTCGACATCGCCAAGCCGGGTCCGGTGGCCTGGGCCGACGGTCTGTTCAAGGCAAGCGCCGGGGAAGCGATCGGTGCCAGGCAGGGATTCGGCATCTTGTTCGACGATCTGCTGGCGGCGCTGTGCACGCTGCTGGTGGTCGCGCTGTGGCGGCTCTCATGAGCGACTCGATGGCGCTCGCAGCGCAGCTGGCCGAGCGCCTGCGGACGCTCGGCTGGCGACTCGCCTGCGCCGAGAGCTGCACCGGCGGCTTGATCGCCGCTGCCTGCACCGAGCTGGCCGGCTCGAGCGACTGGTTCGAGCGCGGCGTCGTCAGCTACAGCAACCAGGCCAAGGTGGCACTGCTGGCGGTGCCGCAGGCGCTGATCGACGCCCACGGCGCCGTCAGCGAGGCCGTCGCGCGCGCGATGGTCGAGGGCATTCTCCGCAGCAGTGGCGTCGACCTCGCGGTGTCGGTCACCGGCATCGCCGGGCCCAGTGGCGGATCGGCCGTCAAGCCGGTGGGCACCGTGTGGTTCGGCTACGCGGTCCGCCAGCGCGGTGGCACCTTGCGCGTCGACGCCGAGCACCGGCACTTCGACGGCAACCGTGCCGAAGTGCGCGCCGGCAGCGTGCGACACGCCCTGCAAGGCCTGCTGCTGCGGGCACAGTTGACGCCATGAATCTGCTGTTGGCGGGCGACTTCGAGACGGCCGAGCGCGATCGCTGGCACGCCGCGCTCGCGCAGGCGATGCCGCAGCATCACCTGGTGGCGGCCGACGAGTTGTTCGACCGCACGCGCATCGAAGTGGCGATCGTGGCCAATCCGCTGCCGGGCAGCTTGCGCGGCCTGCCGAGGCTGCGATTGATCCAGTCGCTGTGGGCCGGCGTCGAGGGCCTGCTGGGCGACGAGACCGTGCCGGCCGGGGTGCCGATCTCGCGCATGGTCGATGCGGCGCTGGCCACGGCCATGGGCGAGACCGCGCTGTGGGCGGTGCTGTCGCTGCACCGGGGCTTCTACGCCTACGCGCGCCAGCAGCGGCAGATGCAGTGGCGGCAACTGCCGCAGCTGCGCGCCGACGAACTGCCGATCACCGTGCTCGGCCTCGGCACCATGGGTCACGCCTGCGTGCGCGCGCTGGCGCCGCACGGCTATCGCATCACGGCCTGGTCCCGCACGGATGCACCCCGCGAGTTGCCCTCCGGCGTATTGCACGTGCATGGCGACGACGCGCTCTTCCCCTGCCTGCGCGCCAGCTCGATCGTCATCAACCTGCTGCCGTTGACGCCTTCGACGCGCGGCCTGCTCGACGCCCGCTTCTTCGCGGCGATGCCGCGCGGCGCCGGGCTGATCAACCTGGCGCGCGGGGCCCACGTGGTCGAGGCGGACTTGCGCGCCGCGCTGTCCACCGGCCGCCTCGGCCATGCGGTGCTCGACGTCTTCGAACGCGAGCCGCTCGACGAGAAGCATCCGTTCTGGCGGCACCCGCGAGTGACCGTGTTGCCGCACGTGGCTGCGCTGACCGACCCGCGCAGTGCCGCGCAACTAGTGGCCAACAACGTCCAGGCGCTGCTGGATGGGCGGCCGATCGCCAATCTGATCGACCGCTCGCGCGGCTATTGACGAAGAAGCCGTCTGGCTGCGCGTCAGAACGACGCCTGCAGCGCGAGCCGCAGTGGCTGGGCCGGCTTCGGCGCCGCGGTGTGCTGCGTGAGCATCAGCGCGAGCCGCTTCAGGCCGTCCCACGCGTCGAGCGGCCAGTGCGGATGCTTCAGGCCCTTGATCAGGCCGTCGCAGATGCTGGCGGCCTCGAGCCAGTGCGCCAGCGTGTGGTCGGCGAGCTGCGGCACCAAGCGCTCGAACAGGCGCTCCTTGGCACCCCAGACGCGCGCTTCGCGCAATGCCACCGGCATCGGCTTGCCCTGGTCGAGCGCATCCTTCGCCCGCTTGAGCGCGCGGATGTCCTCGGCGAGCGTCCAGTGCACCAGGACCGGCGCCTCGCCTTCGGCGCGCAGGCCGTCGAGCATGCGCAGGACACGCGCCGTCTGGCCCGCCAGCACCGCCTCGGTGAACTTGAAAACGTCGTAGCGCGCCACGTTCAGCACGGCGGACTCGATCTGCTCGAAGCTCAGCACGCCGGCCGGATAGAGCAGCGCGATCTTCTGCAGCTCCTGGTGTGCGGCCAGCAGGTTGCCTTCGACGCGATCGGCGAAGAACGCCAGCGTCTGCGCACCGGCATCGCCGTCTTGCACCCGCTGGCCCTGCGCGGCCAGCCGGCGCGCGATCCACTGCGGCAGCGCCTGGCGCTCGACGGTATCGACGCGTACGGTGGCGCCGGCGGCGTCCAACGCGCTGAACCAGGCGCTGCCCAGCTGTTGGCGATCGAGCCGGGGCAGGTGGATCAGCGTGACGACGTCGTCGGACAGCGTTTCGCAGTAGCGCTGCAGCGCCTCGGAGCCGTCCTTGCCCGGCTTGCCGCCGGGAATGCGGATCTCGATCAGCTGGCGTTCGGCAAACAGGCTCATCGCCATCGACGCGCCGAGCAGGCCGGACCAGTCGAAATGCGCACCGGACACGCTGAACACCTTGCGCTCCGTGTAGCCCGCGTCGCGCGCGGCCTGGCGCACCAGGTCGCCAGCCTCCTGCGCGAGCAGCGGTTCGTCGCCGTGCACCGTGTACAGCGGCCGCAGGCCGCGCTGCAAGGCGGCGGGCAATTGCTCCGGGCGCAGTTGCATCGTCGACAGCCTCAGCCGGTGATGCCCTTGACGTGGGCCAGCCGACGCATCAGCTGGTCGACGATGTCGGACTGCATCGCCTTCACGAGCTGGGCTTCCTCGTACTCCTTGCCGAGCGCGTATGTCTCCAGGTAGCTCATGTCGCGCGACAACAGCAACTCGGTCGGGGGAATCAGCTCGCGCCCGCCGGGTGTCGTGAGCTTGAAGCCCAGGCGCACACGCAAGGTCAGTTCGCGCACCTGGCCGGCCGTGGTGGAGGCAACCACGCTGCGTTCACGCCGGTCGCTCAGCGCCGTCAGTACCACCTGGGCCTGCGCCGGCGTCGCCACCACCTGGGCGCTCTGCGCGAGCGTGCGGCGCAATTCGTCGGCCAGCGGCGAGCGCGGCGCGAAGCCCTCCAGCGCGATGCGCGAAAACGGCAGCTCGGTGGCTCCGCGCAGCTGAAAGCCGCACGCAGACAGCCCGAGGCTGACCAGCAGCGTCGACGTCAGTGCGCGCCAGCCCCGCATCGACGCCCGCGCTCAGACCACCACGTTGACCAGGCGGCCGGGCACGATCACCACCTTCTTGGCCGCCTTGCCTTCGCCGAACTTGGCGAACTCGGGGCTTGCCAGCGCGGCGCCCTCGATCGCCGCCTTGTCGGCCTGCGCGGCCACCCGCACGCTGCCGCGCGTCTTGCCGGCGATCTGCAGCACCAGCTCGATCTCGTCGCGCAACAGCGCCGACTCGTCGACCGAAGGCATCGGCGCGTCGAGCAGCTCGCCGGCCGTCTGTGCGAAGCCGAGCTGCTGCCACAGCACTTGGGCGACGTGCGGGCAGACCGGGTACAGCACGCGCAGCAGCACCGACACACCCTCGCGTAGCACGGCGGCGTCGGCGGCAGACGCGGGGTCGGCCTTGAAGTCTTCGAGCGCGTTGAGCAGCTTCATCGCTCCCGAGGCGACCGTGTTGTATTGCATGCGCTCGTAGTCGTACACGACCTGCTTGAGCAGCAGGTGCACCTCTCGGCGCAGCGCCTTGGCGGCGGCGCCGAGGCCGGCCGTACCGTCGTGCGCACGCCGTACCAGGTCGCCCTGGCGGGCCGCGAACTGCCACAAGCGCTGCAGGAAGCGCGCCGAACCGGCCACCCCGGTATCGGACCACACCGACGAGTCCTCGGGGCCGCCGACGAACATCACGTACAGCCGCGCGGTATCGGCGCCGTACTGGTCGATCAGGTCCTGCGGATCGACACCGTTGCGCTCGGTCTTGCCCATCTTGCCGACGCCGCCGTATTCCACCACGGCGCCGTCGGCGGTGGTGCCGCCGACGATGTGGCCCTGCTCGTCGAACGTGGGCTTCACCTCGGTCGGCGGGACGTAGTCCTTGCCGCCCTTGGCATTGCGCGTGAAGAAGATGTGGTTGAGCAGGATGCCCTGGTTCATCAGCCGCAGGAACGGCTCGTCGAACTGGAGCATCCCCATGTCGCGCATCACCTTGGTCCAGAAGCGCGCATACAGCAGGTGCAGCACCGCGTGCTCGATGCCGCCGATGTACTGCTCCATCGGCATCCAATAGTCGTTGCGCGCGTCGACCATGGTCGACGCGTCGGGCGAGCAGTAGCGCATGTAGTACCAGGCGCTGTCGACGAACGTGTCCATGGTGTCGGTCTCGCGGCGCGCCGGTCGGCCGCAGCTCGGACACTTGCATCTCAGGAACGGCTCGTACTTGTTCAGCGGGTTGCCGCTGCCGTCGGGCACCAGGTGCTCGGGCAGCACGACCGGCAGGTCCTGTTCCGGCACCGGCACCACGCCGCACCCCGGGGTGTGCCCCCCAGGCCCGTCGGTGCCATCGCAATGGATGATCGGGATCGGGGTGCCCCAGTAGCGCTGGCGGCTGATGCCCCAGTCGCGCAGCCGGAATTGCACCTGCTTGTCGCCCAAGCCCTTGGCCTTGAGATCGGCGGCGATGGCGTCGACCGCGGCGTCGTAGGCCAAGCCGTCGTACGGGCCCGAGTTGACGCACACGCCGCGCTGCTTGTCGGCATACCAGTCCGCCCAGGCGGCCGCGGAGAAGGTTTCGCCGGGCACCGCGATCACCTGCGGGATCGGCAGGCCGTACTTTTTGGCGAACGCGAAGTCGCGCTCGTCGTGCGCCGGCACGCCCATCACCGCGCCTTCACCGTAGCCCATCAGCACGTAGTTGCCGATCCACACCTCGACCTGCGCCCCGGTCAGCGGATGCGTGACGAAGAAGCCGGTGGGCATGCCCTCCTTGTCCATCGTCGCCATGTCAGCTTCCATCACCGAACCCTGTTTGCACTTCTCGACGAAGGGCTTCAGGGCCGGCTTGTCCTGCGCCAGCCGGCTTGCCAGGGGGTGCTCGGCCGCGATCGCCACGAAGCTGACACCCATGATGGTGTCGGCGCGCGTGGTGTAGACGCGAAGCAACCGCGACTCGCCGTCGATCGAATACGGGAAGCCGAAGTTGACGCCGAAGCTCTTGCCGATCCAGTTCTCCTGGATCAGCCGCACGCGGTCACTCCAGCCGGGGAGCTTGTGCAGCGTGCAGTCGAGCAACTCCTCGGCGTAGCGCGTGATGTTCAGGTAGTAGCCGGGGATCTCGCGCTTCTCGACCGGCGCGCCGGAGCGCCAGCCGTGGCCGTCGATCACCTGCTCGTTGGCCAGCACGGTCTGGTCGACCGGATCCCAGTTGACGACCTGTGTCTTGCGATAGGCGATGCCGCGCTCGAGCATCTTCAGGAAGAACCACTGGTTCCACTTGTAGTACGCCGGATCGCAGGTCGCCAGCTCGCGCGACCAGTCGATGGCCAGCCCCAGCGCCTTGCACTGGGCCTTCATCATGCGGATGTTCTCGTAGGTCCACGCCGCGGGCGCGACCTTGCTCTTCATCGCGGCGTTCTCGGCGGGCAGGCCGAAGGCGTCCCAGCCCATCGGCATCAGCACGTTGAAGCCTTGCATGCGCTTGTAGCGCGCCAGCATGTCGTTGATGGTGTAGTTGCGCACATGCCCCATGTGCAGCCGGCCGCTCGGGTACGGCAGCATCGAGCAGGCATAGAACTTCTTCTTGCCGGGGTCCTCGGTCACGCGGTAGGCGTCGCGCGCGTCCCAGTGCGCGCGCGCGGCGGCCTCGACCTCGGCAGGCACATAGCGCTCGTTCATGGCCGCCGATTGTAGGAGGGCACGCCGTGGTGCCCGCTCGCTATCGAGGCGGCTCTGCGCTCGACTCGGTGACGAAACCCACCCGCGACAGGCCACCTTCCTGCACGATGCCGATCAACTCGGCCACGCGCCCGTAGGTGACCGACTTGTCGGCGCGCAACTGCACTTCGGTGGCCGGGTTGCGCACCGCAGCTTCGCGCACGCGCAGGCGCAGCACGTCGATCGACACGAGCTCGTCGCCCCAGAAGAAGCGCCCCTGCGGGTCGATCGCCAGCGTGACGAACTGCGCCGCGTCGGTCGGCTTGGCGCCTTCCGTGCGCGGCAGGTCGAGCTTCAGGCTCGAGGTCATCAGCGGCGCGGTGATCATGAAGATCACCAGCAGCACCAGCATCACGTCGATGAGCGGCGTCATGTTGATGTCGCTCATCGGCTGTGCCGATGCGCTGCGCTGCAGGCGGCCGAAGGCCATGTCAGAGCGGCTGCTTGCCGTTGCCCAGCGCCATCTCGCGCAGGTCGTGCGCGAAGCCCTCGAGCTCGGCCTCGCAGGCGGCGACCCACTTGCCGTACAGGTTGTAGGCCAGCACCGCGGGGATTGCCACCGCGAGGCCGGCCGCCGTCATGATCAGCGCCTCGCCCACCGGGCCGGCGACCTTCTCGATCGTGATCGAGCCTGCCGCCGAGATGCTGACCAGCGCGTGGTAGATGCCCCAGACGGTGCCGAACAGGCCGATGAACGGCGCCGTGCTGCCGATCGATGCCAGCAGTGTCTGGCCGTATTGCAGGTGTGCCAGTCCGCTGTGCAACGCGTCGCGCAGGCGGCGCGTCAGCTGGGAATCGAGCGCGCCGGAAGTCTCCAGCGTGCCCGGGGCCGGACGTGCGGTGGCCGCCGCCAGCAGCGGCCCGAGCACCTGCTCGCGGTCGAGCGACTGCAGCCGGCCGCGCGCGCTGTCGATCGTCACGGCAGCCCAGAACGCGGGCACGGCGCGCGAGATGTCGAGACGGGCGCGCTGCAGCACCCAGGCCTTCCACAGGATCACGACCCAGCCGCTGATCGACATCGCCAGCAGCAGCATCGCCACTGCGCGCCCCACGCCATCGGTCTGCTGCCAGAACTGTTGCAGGCCCTGCATCTCAGTGGCGGGGCGTCCGCAAGCCTGGCGGCTTCATCGCAGCCCCAGCACGTCGTGCATGTCGAACAGGCCGTGGCGCTTGCCGATCAGGAAGCGAGCCGCCCGCAGGCTGCCCTGCGCATAGGTGGCACGGCTGGCGGCGCGGTGCGTGATCTCGATGCGCTCGCCGGTGCCGGCGAACAGCACCGTGTGGTCGCCGACGATGTCGCCGCCGCGGATCGCCGAGAAGCCGATCGTCGCGCCGTCGCGCTCACCGGTGACACCCTGGCGGCCATACACGGCGCACGACCCGAGGTCGCGCCCGAGCGCCCGCGCCACCACCTCGCCCATCTGCAAGGCGGTGCCGCTGGGCGCATCCACCTTGTGCCGGTGGTGCGCTTCGATGATCTCGATGTCGTAGCCCTCGCTGAGCGCGCGCGCTGCCATGTCGAGCAGCTTGAAGACGACGTTGACGCCGGCGCTCATGTTAGGCGCCATCACGATCGGAATCTGCTGCGCGATGCGCGCGACGTCATCCTTCTGCGCCGCCGACAGCCCGGTGGTACCGACCACGGCAGCCACGCCCAGCTCGCTGCAGACCGCGAGGTGCGCCATCGTGCCTTCGGGGCGCGTGAAGTCGATCAACACCTGCGCGCCCGCGAGACCCTGGCGCAGGTCGCCCGTCACCCGTACGCCGCTGTCGATGCCGAGGAACGCGGCGGCGTCCTGGCCCAGAGCCGGACTGCCCGCCACCTCGAGCGCCCCGCTCAGGCGACAGTCGTCGGCATGCGAGATGGCCTCGACCAGCGTGCGACCCATGCGGCCCGACGCACCGGCCACGGCCACCGCCAGCAACGGGCCGTTCGTCAATTCGGCTCCAGTGGCGGATAGGTGCGCACCGGACCCATCTCGGGTTCGGGGGTCGGTGCAGGTAGCTTGGGCGGCGCCGGCAGCGCGGCCACCTGCTCCGGGGTCAGCTCCAGCACGACGTTCTTGCCGCTGGCCGAGGTGCGACTGATCAGCGCGACGAATTCCCGCTCCGACGGTAGCTCTGGGGCGTCGATCTTCTGCAGTCGATCGCCCTCGAACAGCACGATGACGCTGCGTCGTTGCGGCTGCGTGCCCGGGCGGTCGATCGTGAACACGTAGTCCCAGCGGTCGGCGTGGAACGGGTCGGTCAGCAGCGGCGACCCCAGCAGGTCGCGCACCTGAACGCGCGTCATGCCGGGGCGCACCAGCGCCAGCTGTTCCTTGGTGACGACGTTGCCCTGGACGATGTCGATGCGGTAGGGGGTGATGAACCCGAGCACGCTGCCATCCTTGGAGACCGCCGAACAGCCGCACAACGCACTGCCCACCGACAGGACAATCAGGGCCGGCAAACGGACGACGACGGTGACGAGGCGGCCTGGCATGACGAGACTGGCTGGAGTGGGCCGGCGGCGCCTGCGGCGGCGCGCGTGGCTATGATGTGGCGATTCTATCGGTCCGCCTCGCCGCCCTCTTCCGCCCCGCCCGCATGAACCAGCTCGACGAACTCAAGAGCAGCGGCCTCAAGGCGACGCTGCCGCGCCTGAAGATCCTCGAGATCTTTCAGAAGACGGCGGTGCGTCACATGACCGCCGAGGACGTCTACAAGGCGCTGCTGACCGACGGGGCCGACATCGGCCTGGCCACCGTGTACCGCGTGCTGATGCAGTTCGAGCAGGCAGGCCTGCTCAAGCGCAGCCACTTCGAATCGGGCAAGTCGGTGTTCGAGCTCAACGAGGGCCAGCACCACGACCATCTGGTGTGCGTCACGTGCGGCCGCGTCGAGGAGTTCTACGACGCGCACATCGAGCAGCGCCAACGCGCGGTGGCGCAGGCGCGTGGCTTCGAGCTGAGCGATCACCAGCTGTCGCTGTACGCCATCTGCACGAAAAAGAACTGCCCGCACCGCCCGGGCAAGTAGCGGCCCTGGGTCAGCCGGGGTTCTGCTCCATCGCCTTCTGGTGGCGGGCGATGAACTCCTGATAGGTGTCGATGCCGCGCAGCTGCAGGATCGTGTTGCGCACCGCGGCCTCCACCAGCACCGCCAGGTTGCGGCCGGCGTCGACCGCGATGACCACCTTGCGCACCGCGATGCCGAGGATGTCCTCGTACAGCGGCTCATACGGCAGCCGCTCGAATTCGCGCTCCATGGTTTCCTTGCGCACCAGGTGCACCATCAGCTTGAGGCGCATCTTCCGGCGCACCGCGGTCTCGCCGAAGATCGCCTTGATGTCGAGCAGGCCGATGCCGCGCACTTCGAGCAGGTTGGCCAGCAGTTCGGGGCAGCGGCCCTCGAGCGACGACTGCGACACCTTGTAGAGGTCGACCGCGTCGTCGGCCACCAGGCCGTGGCCGCGCGAGATCAGCTCGAGCCCGAGTTCACTCTTGCCCAGGCCCGACTCGCCGGTGAGCAGCACGCCGAGGCCGAGGATGTCCATGAACACGCCGTGCCGCGTGGTGCGTTCGGCGAAATGCTGGGCCAGGTAGCTGCGCACCACGTCGATCACCTGGCCCGCCGATTCGCCGGTGACGAACAGCGGGATCTCGGCACGGTCGCACATTGCCACCAGCCGTGGCGGCGGCGCTACACCGTCGGCGGTGATCAGCACCGGGGGCTCCAGGGTCACGATGCGCGAGATGCGGCGTTCCTGGTCCTCGGGGTTCACCGACGACAGATACGCCACCTCGCGATGGCCGACGATCTGCACCCGATACGGGTGGATGTAGTTCAGGTAGCCCACCAGGTCGGCGGCCGACTGTGCGTCGCGCACGGCCGCGTCGTCGAAGCGGCGTTCCGGGTGCGCGTGTCCGGCCACCCACTCCCAATGGAGCGTCTCCCGCTGCGCCTCGAACAGCGCCTCGGCACTGACGGAAGTGGGCTTCATCGGGTGCCGTCGTCGGCCGGCGGTCGAACGCGCTCAGGCGAGCGTGTTGGCCGGGTGCCAGTCGTGGATCAGGCGATGCAGGGTGGCGGCGTCGGGCTCGGTCTGCAGGTGCTCGCGCAGCGACCGGTCCGACAGCATTTCGGCGATCTCCGACAGGATCTCCAGATGGCGCTGGGTCGCAGCCTCTGGCACCAGCAGGAAGATCAGCAGGTTGACAGGTTCGTCGTCCGGGGCGTCGAACGGAATCGGCGCCTGCAGCCGCAGCACTGCGGCCAGCGGACTCTTGAGCCCCTTGATGCGCCCGTGCGGGATGGCGACGCCGTGGCCGAGACCGGTCGACCCGAGCCGCTCGCGGGCAAACAGGTTGTCGGTGATCGTCGCGCGGGCGATCGAGTGCAGATTCTCGAACAGCAAGCCGGCGTGCTCGAACGCGCGCTTCTTGCTGGTGGCCTCCAGGTTCACCAGCACGTTGCTGGCGGGCAGGATGGCGGCGAGACGATTCATCGGTTCCACACCCTGCGGCCCGGCCGGTGCCGGTGACGACGGGCGTCCCATGACAGAACAATGAATTATAGAAACGCAATGCTGCACCGCACGGTAGACAAGTCACGCGCTTGCGGGGTGTTGCGCCGAGGTCGAATCTAGAGAGCAGTCCCAATGGAAACGGCCCCCAAGGGCCGTTTCGCGAGGGCTTCGTTGTCAGCGTCGAGTCAGGCGGCGATTCGCTTGGTCGCGGCGTGATGGTGGTCCTGCACCCGGTCCTTGTAGCGGCAGACTTGGCGATCGAGCTTGTCCATCAGCTGGTCGATCGCGGCGTAGAGATCTTCGTGCGATTGCTCGACAAAGATGTCGCGCCCCTTGACGCGCAGCGTCACTTCAGCCTTCTGGCGCCGCTCCTTCTCTCGTAGCTTCTCGATCGACAGCAGCACGTTGATGTCGACCACTTGATCGAAGTGACGCGTCACTCGATCCAGTTTTGTGAGCACATACTCGCGCAGCGCGGGCGTCACTTCGAGGTGATGCCCGCTGATCGTCAAATTCATCGGAACGTCCTTTCCCAAGTCGAACGATCAGGCCGTCGGCGTCGGCTCGCTTCGACGAAGGGCCCAAGCTCGTGCCCCAGACACCGCGGTTGCGGACCAGTGTGCGCCGCTTCAAATTCACCCACAAGGCCACCTCGCGTTGTACGATCCCTCGGTTTGCAGGGCTTCGGGCACCCGCGGTGCAAGCCTCGTCCGTTCAGCACGCGGTGCCATAATCGCGCGCCTTGCAAACCGGCGTGGACGGCAGCGCGGTCCGCGCGAATCGTCCGTCCCAGTCGCCGACTCCGTTGCCCGGGCGTTGGACTTCATCGCATGCTGAACGTCTTTACGCTCGTCAACGGCCGGCTGGTGCAGCAAGAGATCGAGAGCGCGCAGGCGCTCGGCGCCGTGCAGCCAATCTGGGTCGACCTCGAGGCGCCCTCCGAGCTGGAGAAGCGCTGGATCGCAGAGCGCTTCGGCCTCGCGCTGCCGGAGGATATCGTTGACGACGACCTCGAAGAGTCGGCCCGCTTCTACGAGGGCGACAACGGCGAGCTGCACATCCGCTCCGACTTCCTGATCGAAGACGACGAGCACCTGTCGCGCAACGTGCGCGTGGCGTTCATCCTCAAGGACGGGGTGCTGCACTCGGTGCACGCCCTGGACCTGCCGGTGTTCCGCCTGCTGCGCATGCGCGCGCGCCGCATCCCGGCGCTGATCGAAGACGCCAAGGACGTGCTGCTGAAGCTCTACGACGCCGACGCCGAGTACTCCGCCGACGCGCTGGAGGGCATCTACGACGCCCTCGAGGCAGTGGGCAACGGCGTGCTCAAGCAGGAGGTCGACGACAAGGCCGCGGCCGCCGCGCTGGCGGCGATCGCGCGCCAGGAAGACCTGAACGGGCGCATTCGCCGCAACGTGATGGACACCCGGCGCGCACTCAGCTTCATGATGCGCAGCCGAATGCTGAATGCCGAGCAATTCGAGGAGGCGCGGCAGATCCTGCGCGACATCGACTCGCTGGATTCGCACACCGCGTTCCTGTTCGACAAGATCAACTTCCTGATGGATGCGACGGTCGGCTTCATCAACATCAACCAGAACAAGATCATCAAGATCTTCTCGGTGGCCAGCGTGGCGCTGCTGCCGCCGACCCTGATCGCCAGCATCTACGGCATGAACTTCAAGGAAATGCCGGAGCTGAACCTGCGCTGGGGCTACCCGCTGGCCCTGGCGCTGATGGTGGCCTCGGTGGTGGCCCCGTTCATCTACTTCCGGCGCAAGGGCTGGCTACGCTAGCCACGGCGGCGACGTCCGCTGGGACCGCGGACGCCGAGGAAGAAAGTTGCCGTGCAGCGCCCCCGAGCGAAGGAGGGAGGGAGGGAGGAGGAGGAGAAGCGCTCCGGGATTTCCGCCGGCTCGTCCGACGGGCTGCACAGCAATAAACACGGTCGGTACACCGTCTGCCCCTACTCGCGGACCCGGTGCGAACCTGCGCACTCGCCACCACGGCAGGTGCGCAACTCGACGTGTGATTCGATGCTGACCCCAGAGTTCCGTCGACTCTGCGTGTTTCCCGATCCCGGCCGAGGCCCTCGACACCTGACCAACCTCAGGGTCCCGACTCGTCACCGAATCGCACGTGCCGGCATGTATACGCGCCGGCAGCCGTCTGGATTCGCAGCCCTTCAGTTCGTTTCCGCTGGCGGGCTGAGCCCCGCGCTCCGTGGGCGCGATGCGGCCCGGCCATGGTGCACCAGACCGATGCCCAGCGACACGCCGATCAGCGCAACGACAAGACGCAGCGTCAACGCATCGGCCATGACGGCGACCCCGGCCAGCAGCCCGAACACGGGAGTCAGCAGCGTGAACGCAGAAAGTTGTGTGGCCGGGTAGTGGCGTACGAGCCAGAACCACGTCAGGTAGCTCACGAAGCTGACCACCACGATCTGGAAGGCCAGCCAGGCTCCTGGCCCCGGGCTCAGCCGTTGCGGCCAGGGCTCGCCGACCAGCCAGGACGCTGCCGCAAGCGCGACGCCCGAGACCGCCAGCTGGTAGAACAAGGTCTTCTCGGGCGCCGCGTGCGAGAGTTTCGTGGCCCGGATCAGCAGCGTGGTCGCGCCCCAGAACACCGCGCCGGCGACGCCCTGTGCGTCGCCGACCCACTGCAACTCGCCGGCTGACGGCCGCTGAAAGCCCTCGGCAAAGGCCCAGGCCACGGCGGCGAACGCGGCCACGAGGCCGAGGCCCTGCACAAGGTCCAGCCGCTCGCCACGCGCGATCAGCGGCATTCCCAACGCCACCACGAACGGCGCCAGGTACACGAACACCACCATGCGCGACGCGGTGGTGAACTTCAGGCCGGTGAAGATGCAGCCGAACTCGATCGCGAACAGCAGCCCGGCGCCCAGGCCGGCAGCCCAGGTGCCGTCGCGCGCAAGCAGCCGAATGCCGCGCCGGCGCGCCCACAGCGCCACCAGCAGGGCGGCGCCCAGCGAGCGCACCGCCGCCTGCAGCATGGGCGGCACCTCGGCCAACGTGGACTTGCTGGCGACTTGCCCGAGGCCCCAAACCGCGCAGCAAGCGACGATCGCGGCGATCGCAGGGCCATCCAGGCGGGGTTTGCGCTCGGTCATGCCTCGCGGGATCCGTCGTTGGTTTGCGGTGCCGGCTGGCGTGCCCGCCAAGCCGCCGCGGCGAGGCCGCACGCCGCACCCACCACCGCGCCGCTCACGTGCGCGGCCGGCGCGATTGCGATATCCCAGCCCGGCATGCGCTGCAGCGGGCCCCGCCATGGCTGCTCCAGCACCACCTTGAGCGCCACGCCCAGCAGGACGACCATGCCCAGCACGCGCCGCGGGCCGTGCTCGCGCTGGCACAGCGAGACGGCCGCCACCACGACGCCGGCATGCAACACGCCGGACAGGCCGCCGTAGTGCGCCAGCGCGGGCTGCACCAGCAGGCCCAGCTGGGTCAGCGGCCAGGCCGCGAACCAAGCCATGGCGTCGAGGCGATCGCAGCGTGCCCGCCAGCCGAAAGCGGCCACCAGCAGCGCGCCGCCGACATTGGCCCAGCGATGGCCATCGCTCCAGTGCACCCAGGCTGCGCTCCAGCAGCGCCAGGGTTGCGTCCAGGCCAGGGTCGGTTGCCAATCGAGTTGTCGCGGGTCGAGCGCCGCCGTCAGCAGGCTGCAGGCGGCAAGCAGGGCGGCCAGCCAGAGCCAGGCGAGCGACGCGCGGTCCGCCGACGCGGCGCGCGCCCAGGGGTCGTCCGATGGCGACAGTGCGGCGGCCCTCAACCGAAGACCGCGCGCCACAACGCGGTCACGGCGGCGCGCTCGCCAGCCAGCAGAGCCGGCGCGAACTGCGTCGGCTGTTCATCGAGGCGCGCGCGGTGTTGTGCGCGACGCAGCTCCCGGTAGGCCTGCGCTGCGGCCTGCCCGACACCCGCGGGCACCAGGCCGTGGCGCTCGGCGCGCAGCAGCAGCGCGATGTTGCCGACGTTGTCGACCAGGTCGGCGTGACGGTGCGCATGCGCAAGCACCAGAAACTGCACCGCGAACTCGGTATCCATCATGCCGCCCGGGCTGTGCTTGACGTCGAACACGCCGGCGGGCACCGGGTGTGCGGCCTGCACACGATCGCGCATCGCAGCCACCTCCGTGGCCAGCGCGCGCTCGTCGCGCGCGGTGCCGAGCACCTGCGCGCGGACGGCGTCGAAGCGCGGCGCGAGGTCGGCGCAGCCGGCGCAGAAGCGCGCGCGCGTCAGCGCCTGGTGTTCCCAGGTCCACGCGGTGTTGCTGCCCCGGCCTTGTTGATAGCGCTCGAACGACGCGATCGACGTCGACAACAGCCCCGAGTTGCCGTTGGGGCGCAGCGCGGTGTCGATGTCGAACAGCTGCCCGGCGGCGGTGCGCAGCGTCAGCCAGGTGATCAACTTGCGCACGAAGGTGCCGTAGACCTCCTGGGCGCGGTCCGGGTCGGGCTCGTCGCTGTCGTCGTAGAGGAAGACGACGTCGAGGTCGCTGCCGTAGCCGAGCCCCTTGCCGCCGAGCTTGCCGTAGGCGATCACCGCCAGTCGCGGCGCCTCGCGATGGCGGTTCTTCAGTCGTCCCCAGGCCCAGCGCAACGTGGTGTCGATCAGCGCGTCGGCCAGCGCCGACAGGTCGTCGGCGACCTGCTCGACCGTGAGCAGACCTTCGACGTCGCGCACCAGCGTGCGAAACACCTCGGCGTGGTGCGCGTGGCGCAGCGTGTCGAGCAGCGCGCTTTCGTCGGCCTGGCCGCTGCGTTGCCAGCCCGCGTAGCGCTCGTCGAGATCGGCGATCAGCTCGTCGCGATGGAAGCGCTCGCGCAGCAGTCGCGGGTCTGCGAGTTCATCGATGACGCCCGGGTGCTGCATCAGGTATTGCATCGGCCAGCGCGCCAGCCCGAGCAACCGCAGCAGGCGCTGCAGCACTTCGGGCCGTTCGTCGAGCATGGCGATGTACGACTCGCGACGCAGCAACGGCTCGAGCCAGTCGATGAAGCGCAGCGTGGCTTCCTCGGTGCAGCTACCGTCGGCGACGCACGCGGCGGCGCGCAGCGCCAACCGCCCCAGTCGCAACTTGGTCTCGTCGCGCAGGCTCTGCACCCTCGCCTGGGTCGACCACGCGCCGACGCGTTGCGCCAACGCCGGCGGCAGCAGTGCCTGCAGGCCCGCCGCGTCGATCGGCAACGCGGCATTGCCGCACGACTTGCAGCCGCGGTTCACCGGCACCGGTGCCTGGCCGTCGTGCAGCAGGGCGTCGAACTCGTTGGCGACGAACTCGCGGGCCGTGCCGAGCTGGTCGAGCAGGCCGCAGGCGCCGCGTTCGCCGCCGTCGCCCATCGACCGCGCGATCCAGATCAGGTCGGCGTCGACGGTGGGCAACACGTGCGTCTGCTGGTCGTCGAGGTACTGGATGCGGTGCTCGATGCGCCGCAGCAGCGTGTAGGCGTCACCCAGACGTGACGCGGTCTCTGCCGGCATCAGGCCGTGCGCCACCAGGCGCTGCAGGCCACGCAAGGTCGAGCGGGTGCGGATCTCCGGGAACTGCCCGCCGCGCACCACCAGCAGCAGCTGCACGATGAACTCGATCTCGCGAATGCCGCCGCGCGACAGCTTGACGTCGTTGGCGCGCTCGGGGCGGCCGGCCGCACGGCGCTGCGCCTCCTCGCGGATGCGCCGGTGCAGTTGGCGCAATCCTTCGAACACGCCGTAGTCGAGGTAGCGTCGGTAGACGAATGGCGTCACCAGCGCGCTGAGCACGCGGGCACGGCCATCCAGCACGGCAGCACGCGGGGCGATCACGCGGCTCTTGAGCCACGCGAAGCGCTCCCATTCGCGGCCCTGGACCTGGAAGTATTCCTCCAGCATCGCCAGGCTCGCCACCGGGGGGCCCGAGTTGCCGTTGGGGCGCAACGCGAGGTCGATGCGAAAGACGAAGCCCTCTTCGGTGACCTCGCCGATCAGCGCATGCAACCGTTTGGCGATGCGCGCGAACGTCTCGTGCGCGCTCGACCCCGACGCGGTATGCCCTTCGTCGCCGTACAAGTACACGAGGTCGATGTCCGACGACACGTTGAGCTCGCGTGCGCCGAGCTTGCCCATGCCGACGATCCAGAAGTCGATGCGCCGGCCGGTGGCGTCCAACGGCGGGCCGTGCGCGGCGTCCTCGTCGCTCAGGGCCTGCGACAGCGCGCGCTCCAGCGCCACCTCCGCCAGCGCGGTCATTGCCGACGTCACCGCCTCCAGCGGCGCGGCCTGCTCGACGTCGAGCACGACCAGCCGTTCGACCACCGCGTGACGCACGATGCGCAGCGCGGCGGCGAGCGAATCTCCTCGTTGCAGGAAACGATCGACCAGTCGGTCGATCGACGCGGCATCGGGCACACCCGCAGCGAGCTGAGCGATGTCGTCGCCGAAGCGGCGGCGCGCCCGCTGCACGTAACGACTGTGGTCGGCTGTCGCCGCCGCGCCGTGCGATGCTGCAGCTGGATTCACAGCGCCGTCGGTCTGCACAATGCGTTCAGGGGCGTGTGCTAGATTGGATCGGTCGCGGGGGAGCGGTCCCACGAGCCGACCACTGACCGCAGCGCGACGCGGCGCGCTTCAAGCCGGTATAGCTTCATTCGATGTCCCCCGCCTCCACCGTCATCGCGCCTCGCGGCCACCTGTGGCATTGGTCGACCCGCGCCTTGCGCCTGCTGGTCGGTCTGCTGCTCGCGCTGTGGAGCCTACTGCTGGCCGCGTGGCTGACTCTGTACTGGGGGATTTTGCCCCACGTCGACGAGTGGCGACCGCGCATCGAGCAGCTTGCCGGCCGCGCGCTGGGCGCACCGGTGCGCATCGGCGAGATCCAGGTGCGCTCGAGCAGCTGGATACCCGCCGCCGAACTGCGCGACGTGGTGCTGTACGACAGCGGCGGTCGCGAGGCCTTGCGCTTGCCGCGCGTGGTGGCGGCCCTGTCGGTGCCGTCGTTGTTGGCGCTGCAACTGCGCTTCGAGCAACTGTTGATCGATGACGCCCAGCTCGTGGTGCGGCGCGATGCCAAGGGCCACATCAGCGTCGGCGGACTCGAGATGGCCGGGCAGGTCGGCGGCGACGGCGAGGGCTACCCGGCGGCAGACTGGTTCTTCAAGCAACACGAATTCGTGATCAGGGGCGCCACGCTGACCTGGATCGACGAGCAACGGCGCGCCGCGCCGCTGCTGCTGACCGACACCCTGGTCGTGGTGCGCAACGGCCTGCGCTACCACGACCTGCGCGTCGATGCCACGCCCCAGCAGGCGTGGGGCGATCGCTTCTCGCTGCGCGCGCGCATGACCCAGTCGCTGGTCGAGCGAGCGGGCGACTGGCGGCGCTGGGACGGCACGCTGCACGCCGAGCTGCCGCGCGTCGACGTGGCGCTGCTGCGCAACTACGTCGACCTGCCGTTCGAGTTGAACGAGGGCCGCGGAGCGCTGCGGGCGTGGGTCGACGTGGCCGATGGCGAGCCCAGCGGCGCGACCGTCGACCTGGCGTTGAGGGACGTCGCATTGCGCCTGTCGCGTCAGGTACAACCGCTGCAGTTCGAGCACCTGAGCGCCCGCCTCGAGGGCGAGCAGGGCGCGCAGCGCGTGCGCATCGCGGCGCGGCGGCTCAGCTTCGCCACCCTCGACGGGGTGGTGTGGGACGACAGCAGCTTCAGCGCCAGCTGGCGCACCGCCGACAACGCGGCGGGCGAATCCGAATGGGTCGCCGGCGAGTTCAGCGCCGACCGGCTCGATCTGGCCGCGATGGCGAGCATCGCGGCCCGGGTGCCGCTGGGCGATGCGGTGCGCAAAGGCCTGGCCGAACTGGCCCCGCGCGGCACGGTGCGCGACCTGGCCGTGCGCTGGGATGGCCCGCTCGACGCGCCGCGCCAGTATCAGGTGAACGCCCGCGTCAAGGGGCTGTCGATGGCGGCCGGCCCGGTGGCCGAAGGCGTCGGCCGCCCCGGCTGGCTCAACGCCGACATCGACGTGCAGGCCAGCGAGCTGGGTGGCGACGCACGGCTGTCGATCGCCGACGGGGCGATGGAGTTTCCCGGTGTGTTCGAGAAGGCGCTGGTGCCGCTGCGACGCTTCGATGCCCAACTGGCCTGGCGCATCGGTGCGCCGCAGCCGCAGGGGCGCTCGATCGACCTGCGCGTCAAGGATGCACGCTTCGAGAACGACGACGCCCACGGCGAGCTGACGCTGAACTGGCACACCGGCGCCGGCAGCGGCCTCGGGCGCGGCGGCCGCTTGCCCGGCGTGCTCGAGCTGCGCGGCAAGTTGGCCGACGGTCGTGCGGCCAGCGTGGCGCGCTATCTGCCGCTCGGATTGCCGCACGCGGCGCGCGACTACGTACAGCGCGCCGTGCTCGGGGGCGCCGTGACCAGCGCCAACTTCGAGGTCAAGGGCGACTTGTGGGACTTCCCCTTCCACGACCCCAAGGCGGGGCGCGACAGCGTCTTTCGCATCGCAGGGCGTGCCAAGAACGTGGTGTTCGCCTACGTGCCCGACGGGCCCGAGCGGGCGGAGGATCCGCCCGATTCCTCGTGGCCGGTGATCACGCAAGCCGAGGGCGAGCTCGTGTTCGAGCACGGCGGCATGACCATCCGCCAGGCGCAGGGGCGCATCTTCGGGGTCGACCTGCGCGGCGTCGACGCCACCGTGCGCGACTTCGCTCAGGAAGGCGTGCTGGAGATCGACGGCCAGGCGCGCGGGCCGCTGGCCGACATGCTGCGCTACGTCAACAGCTCGCCGCTCGGCGGCTTGACCGGTGGCGCGCTGGCGCAAACGATGGGCAACGGCAGTGCCGACCTGCGGCTGGCGCTGCGCCTGCCGTTGGCCGATCTCGAACGCTCCACCATCAAGGGCAGCGTCCAGCTCGCCGGCAACGACATCCGGCTGCGCAACGACGTGCCGATGCTGGCGCAGTCGCGCGGCCGCGTCGACTTCACCCACAGGGGCGTGCAGGTCGTCGGGGCGACGGCGCGCGCATTGGGCGGTGAAATGACGTTCGAAGGCGGATCGCAGCCGGATGGCAGCTTGCGTTTCAACGCGCAGGGGACGGTGAGTGCCGATGGGCTGCGTCGGGCCAATGAACTGGGCATCGCGTCCAGGCTGGCCACCGCGCTGCAGGGCCAGACCGCATATCGCCTGCAACTGGGGTTCGTCAAAGGCCAGACCGAGGCGCTGCTGACTAGCAACCTCACGGGCCTGGCGCTGAATCTGCCAGCGCCGCTGACCAAGGCAGCCGAGGCGTCGTTGCCGCTGCGCGTGCAGACCAGCCTGCAGGCCGATTCGCTGGGCGGCGCCGGGCCACCGCGCGATCAGCTGCGGGTGGAGGTCGGCAGCGTCGTGCAGGCCGTCTTCGTGCGGGAGCTCGGCAAGGACGGCCCGCGCCCGCTGCGCAGCGCGGTGGGCATCAACACCCCGGCGCCGGCCCCGGCGGCCGGGGGCGTGGCGATCGCCGAATTCAACGGCCCGGTCTCGGTCGACGCCTGGCGCAGCACGCTGGCCTCGTTGACCGGCCCCGGTACCGGCGCGGGACCGGATGCGAGCTACCTGCCGCGGCAGGTCACCATGCGCGCCCGCGACGCCACGGTGGAAGGTCGGCGCTTCACCGGCAACAGCGTGGAATTGCAGCGCGTCGCGCGCGACGGCGACGACGTCTGGCGCGCGTCGTTGCAGTCCGACCAGGTGATGGGTTCGGTCGAATACCGAGCGGCCGCAGGCCCGGGCACCGGGCAAGTCAACGCCCGGCTGTCGCGACTGTGGATTCCCGCGCCAGACGCACCGGCGCCGGGGGCCACCGAATCGTCGGCATTCACCGACCCATCGGCGCTGCCGGCGATGGACGTGGTGATCGACGATCTGCAATGGCGTGGCCACAAGCTCGGTCACCTCGAGTTGCAGGCGGTCAACCGCACCACGGGCAGTGGCGCTGCGGGGCGCGAATGGCAATTGCAGCGACTGCAGGCGCGCACGCCCGAGGCGACGCTCGAGGCACACGGCCAGTGGAGTCCGGCGCCGCCGAGCGCGCAGCGGCGCATGAGCCTGGAGTATCAGCTCGATCTGTCCGACAGCGGTGCGCTGCTCGAGCGTCTTGGCTACGGCAAGACGGTGCGCGGCGGCAAGGGCAAGCTGCAGGGGCAGCTCGCCTGGTCGGGCTCGCCGCTGTCGCTCGACGTGCCGAGCCTCGACGGGTTGGTGTCGGTGGCCATCGAGGCTGGCCAGTTCCTCAAGGTCGACGCCGGCGCCGCCCGCTTGCTCGGCGTGCTGAGCCTGCAATCGTTGCCGCGGCGGCTGATGCTCGACTTTCGTGACCTCTACCAGGAGGGCTTCGCGTTCGACAGCATCAGCGGCGAACTGAAGCTCACCAACGGCGTCGCTCAAGTCAACAGCTTGCGCATGCGCGGGGTGCAGGCCACGGTGCTGATGGAAGGGCAGACCGACCTGCAGCGCGAGACGCAAGACCTGCGCGTGTTCATCGTGCCCGAGATCAACGCGGGCACCGCGTCGTTGGCTTACGCCGCGATCAACCCGGCAATCGGCCTCGGCACGTTCGTCGCCCAATGGCTGTTGCGCAGGCCGCTGATCGCCGCCAACACGCGCGAATTCCACGTCACCGGCAGCTGGGACGATCCGAAGATCGAGCGCGTCGAGCGCAAACCGCCGGAGGCCGCTTCGGCCGGGCAGTCCAACCAGACACAATGAGCACCTCGAGCGCTCGCCGACGCCGCACCGCATGAAGATCGCCGCTCTGCAGATGGTTTCGACGACCGAGGTCGCGCGCAATCTCGACGCCGCGGCCAGCCTGATCGACGAAGCCGCGCGCGCGGGTGCCGAACTGGTGGCACTGCCCGAGTATTTCTGCCTGCTGGGCCGACGCGACACCGACAAGCTGGCGGTGGCCGAGGACGACGGCAGCGGGCCGATCCAGCAGATGCTCGCCGACAGCGCGCGCCGCGCCGGGGTGTGGGTGGTGGGCGGCACGCTGCCGATGCGCACTGCCGATCCGCAACGCGTGCGCAACAGCTGCTGCGTCCATGCGCCCGATGGCCGGCGCGTTGCACGCTACGACAAGATCCACCTGTTCGCCTACGACAACGGGCGCGAGCGCTACGACGAGGGCCGGGTGCTCGAGGCCGGCGACCACCCGGTGGCGTTCGAGGCGGGCGGCCTGCGCATCGGGCTATCGGTCTGCTACGACGTGCGCTTCCCCGAGCTGTATCGGGCGCTCGGCCGGCCACCGTGCGACCTGCTGTGCGTGCCGTCGTCGTTCACCTACACCACCGGTCAAGCGCACTGGGAGCTGCTGCTGCGCACCCGTGCGGTCGAGAACCAGTGCTACGTGATCGCGCCCGCGCAGGGCGGTGTCCACGAGAACGGCCGCCGTACCTGGGGCCACAGCATGGTCGTCGATCCCTGGGGCGAGGTGGTCGCGGTGCGCGACGAGGGCGCTGGCTTCGTGGTCGCCGAGGTCGATCGGGACCGCATCGCCGCGGTCCGCACGCAGTTGCCGGCGCTGTCGCACCGGCGTTGACGTCACCTGCTCTTGGCGTATCGATCAGAACTGGAAGTACACGAAGCTCGGCTGCGACGTCGTCAGCGCGGCCAACACGTAGATCGCCACGGTGAGCCCGGCCGCCTGTGCCAGCGCGGGCAAGCGCTGAAATCGCTCTAGGGAAAGATCGGCCCAATGCCTGGGCACAAGGTGCGCAGCGAGCGCCAGTGCAAGCACCGAGAGCCCCAGCGCATCGAACGGCATGGTGCCGGCGCCGAAGCGCGTCATCGCGGTGGCGTACGCGCGCGCAGCATCGAGGTCGCCCGCCCGAAAGAGGATGCGCGAGATGACGACGAAGTGGAATGTGGCAGCGACGCCAAGCCAGGGCACCTGTGACACCGCGGTGCTCGCCATCGCCGGCCCTGGATGGCGGTTCCGCCACCAGCGTTCGAGACAGACCGCACTGCCGTGCGCCGCACCGTAGGCGATGAAGTTCCAGCCCGCCCCGTGCCAGAGACCGATGGCCAGGAACGTCAGCATCAGATTGCGATAGACGTTGCCGGACCGGGAGCCGCCGAGACCGAAGAACAGATAGTCGCGGAAGAAGCTCGAGACCGAGATGTGCCAGCGTTGCCAGAAGTTCGAGACCGAGCGCGACAAGTAGGGACGATCGAAGTTCAACGGCAGTTCGAAGCCGATCAACCGGGCCATGCCCCGCGCGATGTCCGTGTACCCGGCGACGTCCATGTAGATCTGAAAGCTGTAGGCGTACAGCGCCACCGCCAGGAACCACGGCGAGAATGCGCTCGGGTCGGCGAACGCGGGATCGACCAAGTGGGCTGCGAGCACGTCGGCGAAGGCGATCTTGCGGACAAAGCCGCGTGCCAGGAGGGCCAAACCAGACTCCGCCTGCGATGCGCTCGCGGGGGCCATCGTCGCGATCTGCGGCAGCAGCCAGCGTGCTCGGGTGACCGGTCCGGCCAACAACGTCGGGAAGAAGGCGACGAACAACGCGAAGTCGATGACTTCGGGACACGGCGACTGGACGCGTCGGAAGACGTCGAAAACGTATGACAGGCTCTGGAACGTGAAGAAGGAAATGCCGATCGGCAGCAGCACGTTCAACAGCGCAATGTCGGCGTGCAACCCGAACATCGCCAGCAGCGCGGACAGGCTGGCGAGGAAGAAGTTGGCGTACTTGGCCAGGGCCAGCAGGCCCAGGCACACGGTCGCTGCGACCGCGAGCCAGGCTCGCCGCTCGCGCGGTGACGTCGAGGCCTCGATTCGCTTGGCAGCAACGAAGTTGACCGCTGTCATCAGCAAGAGCACGCCAACCACGCGCCAGTCCCACAGGGAGTAGAACGCGTAGCTGGCGACGAGCAGGAAGCGCTTGCGGGAGACGGGCCGCGACCGGAGGGCCTGCGTGACCCCGAAGACCAGCGCCATGAAGACGAAGAACTGCAGCGACTGCAGACTCACCGCGGGTCCTCGGTCTGTAGCAGGTGACGATCGATCAGGTACTTGGCGATCATCCGGGCGACCAGGAGGTCGCCCGCCTCCGAGAAATGGTTGCCGTCGGCAAAGTACAGGTCGCCGCCGGGAACGAGCTTGTCCAGCGCCAGCACAGGCACTTGATGCTCGCGGGCAATGCTCGCCAGAACGTCGTTGTGGCGATCCCAAAGGATGTGGAGGCCATCGAGGTCGAAGCAGTTCGCGTAGTACCGGCTCATGGTGGAAAGCCGCATTTGTTCGCTCAACGGCTGCTCGCGCCGAAAGCTGCGTGCATTGGTCAAGAGCACTTCAGCGATCCCCAGGCGTTGCGCGGCAGTGATCAGATGCTCTGCGTCGGCGCGGTACTCCGCCAAGTCGACCTTGCTCGCGTCACGCGTTGTCCGCGCGGTGGATGGCACCACCCTCAGGCCAGCGGTGTTCTGCTTCAGCAGCTCGTACGACAGCCACCATCGAGGCACCGTCAGCACGTGACGACGGCTGGCCATCGGCAGGTTGCGCAGCGGCGGGCGGCAATAGCCGGTGAAGTCGTTCGAGCCCGGGTACAGCAGGACCAGATCCGGATGCAAAGGGGCGATCCGGCGCTCGAGCATCGCCTGCTCGTCGGTCAAAGAGTAGCCCGCGATGCCCGCATTGATGACTTCGACCCGCCGGTCGGAGATGGCCTCGCGAAGCTGTGCCTCCAGTTGCGCCGGAAAGGTGTGCTCGTTGTCCCGTTCGGTCGCGCCCATCACCGAGGACGCACCGATGACCGCCAAGCGAAGCACTTCCGGCGGATGGTTCGGCGCGATCTCCGGACTGCGAAGCCCGAGGCTGTTGGTCCTGATGGTCTGCTGGCGACCGCTGATGATGGCGCTAGGCCTCAGTAGCTTCAGCCCGGTATCGGGATCGACCACGTACAGCGGATGGTCGCGAAAGGCGTCCATCACGGTGACGCCGTAGCGCAAGTACGCCCGCCACTCGACGGCCACTTCGACGGCGACGAGCAGCAGCAGCGTGAACACGACCACGCGCCCGACACGACTGGCGGAGGTGCCGGTACCCAGCGACGAAGAATAGTGGTCTGACGGAACCATCTCGCGCCGAACTGCGCAGACTCCAGCGTCCAGCGCACTGCGCCGCTATGCACGCAGTCCCAGCATTCGCGCTAATTCTGAATAGCTGGGACGATTCGAGACAACCCTCGGATTGCTGGTATGTGTCTTTTCCGCACATTTCACGGCGATCCCTCAAGTCAGAAGACCCGCCGGACGCGCGCGAACTGAACGCCGGCTGAATACTCAGCGCCGGCCGAACATCATCTGCCGCGCCAGCAGCGACTTCACCGGCTTCGCCGCATCGAGCAACGCCAGCGCGCCGCCGCGCAGCAACGACAAGCCTGGCCAGCGCCAGGTGAAGCTGCGCGCCAGGAAGTCGGTGGTGGCGATCATCGTCCAGCGGTCGGGTGCGCGCGACCATTCGATGCGCTGCAGCGCGGTGCCAGTGTCCGGCGCGCTGCGCAATGCATCGACGAGCGCGTAGGCGTCCCTCAGGCCGAGGTTGAGCCCCTGTCCGGCCACCGGGTGCAACGTCTGGGCGGCGTTGCCGATGCGTACGGTGCGGCCTCGGACCAGCGTGCGCTCGGCGTTCAGTCCGAGTACGAAGCGTTTGAGTGCACTGACGTGCACGACGCGGCCTGCCGCGGCGGGCAGGCGCGCGTTGAGCAGCGCGATGCGCTGCGCGTCATCGAGCGGCGCCACCGGGTCGTCGTCGGCCGCCACGCACCACACCAGCGCGGCGCGCTGCGTGGCCGCGGGTGCGTCGGTGGCGCCAGCGTGCAGCGGCAGCGGCAACAACGCCAGCGGGCCGTTCGACGTGAAGCGCTCGATGGCCAGGCCCGCGGTGCCGCCATCGAGCGACACCTGTCCGACCCACGCGACCTGGCGGTAGTCGTACGACAGCGCCTTGCGCGACTGCTCGGCGAACACGCCGCCTTCGGCCACCACCGCGAGGTCGAAGCGCTCGGCGATGCCCGCGTCGACCTCCACTTCGTCGAGCGCCTCCTTCAGAGCCGCCACCGGCGTGCCCAGCCGCAGCGACAGCCGAGCCGGCTCGGCGCTGCAGCGCTCGAGGTACGCGCGCTGCAACGGCGCCACCAACGCGCCGTAGCTCAGCACGGCTCCGAGCATCGGCACGCCCTCGTCGGCGGCACGGATCGTCACCTCGGCATCCA
>DATJYZ010000325.1:0-6822 GCA_035499355.1 Burkholderiaceae bacterium
GCAGCGTCTCGACGGTGTCGCGGCGCTCGCCGCGCCCGGCCACGCCCTTCAGCACCGCCAGGTGCGACAGCATGTCCTCGGCCGAGACACGCGGGTAGACGCCGAAGTCCTGCGGCAGGTAGCCCAGCGTCGCGCGCAATGCGGCGGGCTGCGCCAGGATGTCGATGTCGCCGAAGCGCATCGACCCCGAGGTCGGGATCTGCAGCGTCGCCAGGCAGCGCATCAGCGACGACTTGCCGGCACCGTTGGGTCCCAGCAGGCCGAACATGCCGCGCGGAATGTCGAGCGTCACGTCGTCGAGGGCGCGGGTGCCGTTGGGGTAGATGTGGGTCAGATGCTCGATCGACAGCATGGGGTGCGGGCTCCGCGACGCGACGGGCCGCACTGTCGTCGAAAGCAATGGCCGGGGCAAGCGTGCCCGCGACGAACTGCATCGCGGGCGGGATCAGCCGACGATCCGCGTCCTTCGGCCGTTGCGGGACCTCTGCCGGAGCTGCTGGCGCAGCGGGCGCTGTGGCACGATCGCGGCCGCACGGGCGACCGGCCGTGCCGCACGGCTCGACGACAGGGGAGGGTGCCTTGAACGACCTGGTCTATCCGCGCGAGCGCGTGCTCGGCGTGTTCACCCTGCTCATCGGGCTGCTGGTCTGGCTGCTGCTGGTGGTGGGCACCTTCGGCGGCGCGCTGGTCGTGCTGGGGCTCGGCTACCTGGTCTACCTGTTCGCGCATTCGACGCTGATCGCGCACATCAAGGGCAACGGGGTTGCGCTGTCGGAGGCGCAGTTCCCCGACCTGCACGCGCAGTTCGTCGCCTGCTGCGACCAGCTGCAGCTGGGCAAGCGGCCGCAGGCCTACGTGATGAACGGCAACGGCGGCCTCAACGCGTTCGCGACCAAGTTCCTGCGCTCGCACTACGTGGTGCTGCTGTCCGACGTGGTCGACGCGATGCGCCACCACCCCGACGGCGTGCGCTTCTACCTCGGGCACGAACTGGGCCACCTGCGCATGAAGCACCTGAGCTGGCAGTTCCTGCGCTGGCCGGTGCTGTGGCTGCCGCTGGTGGGCGCGGCGTACTCGCGCGCGCGGGAGAGCACCTGCGATCGCCACGGCGCGGCGTGTTGCACGTCGGCCGAGAACGCGGCGCGCGCGATCGCGGCGCTGGCCGCCGGCAGCCGGCGCTGGCAACAGATCGACGTGCCCGCGTTCGTCGAGCAGGCGCGGCAGTCGTCGGGCTTCTGGATGTCGTTCCACGAGCTGACCGCGGCCTACCCGTGGCTCACCAAGCGCGTCTGGCGCGTGATGAACCGCGACACCGCGCCGCCGCCGCGCAACGGCTTCGCCTACGTACTGGCGGCGTTCGTGCCCTACGCCGGGCGCCTCGGCGGCGGCTTCGGCTTGCTGATCCTCGTCTATGTCGTCGGCGTGCTGGCGGCGATCGCGCTGCCCGCGTATCGCGACTACACCAGCCGGGCGCAGCTGGCGCAGGTGGTGGCGCAGACGCAGAGCGCACGCGACGCGCTGGGTGCGTTCTACCAACGCCACGAGCGCGTGCCCGAGTCGCTGAAGGAGGCCGGCATCCCCGAGTACCTGCCCGGCGGCGCTGGCGAGCTGGCGCTCGACACCGACCAGATGGTGCTGACGGTGACCACGCCGCAAGGCACGCTGGTGTTCACGCCGTCGGAGTCGCACCGCGGCCACATCGAGTGGACCTGTGCCGCCGGCCCCGACCTGAGTCCGGGCCAGGTGCCGCCAGCGTGTCAGGGGCAGCCGCTGCCCTCGGGCACGTGAATGCGGATCACCCGCTGCCGACGAGCTTCAGCCGCGTGATCTCCGACGGCGCGCCGAAGCGCAGCGGCGGGCCCCAGTAGCCGGTGCCGCGGCTGGTGTAGATCCACAGTTGCCGCAGGCGGTGCAGCCCGGCGGTGTAGGGCTGCTGCAGGCGCACGAACAGGTTCCACGGCCAGTACTGGCCGCCGTGCGTGTGGCCCGACAGCTGCACGTCGAAGCCGGCCTGCGCCGCCGCTTCGGCGCTGCGCGGTTGATGGGCCAGCAGCACGCGCAGCGCGGCATCGGCCGGCGCGCCGCTCAGCGCGCGCTGCGGATCGCTCTTGTGCTGCGGGTCGAAGTGGTGCGCGCTGGTGTCGGCCACGCCGGCCAGCACCAGCGCCTCGCCGCCATGGCGCAGCACCACGTGCTCGTTGAGCAGCACGCGCACGCCCAGGCGCTGCAGCTCGGCGATCCATTCGTGCGCACCGCTGTAGTACTCGTGGTTGCCGGTGACGAAGAAAGTGCCGTGCGTGGAGCGCAGCGCAGCCAGCGGCGCCACGTGCGGCGCCAGGTCTTGCACGCGGCCGTCGACCAGGTCGCCGGTGACGGCCACCGCGTCGGCCTGCAGCGCGTTGACGGCGTCGACGATGCGCTGCACGTAGGCCTGCTTGATGGTCGGGCCGACGTGGATGTCGCTGATCTGCGCGATCGTGAAGCCGTGCAGCGCCGCCGGCAGACCGCTCACCGGCACCTGCACCTCGCGCACGCCCGCGGTGCGCCGCGCGTTGACGAAACCGATCGCGACGATCGCCAGTGCCGCGAGCACCACCGTGATCGAACTCCACGTTGCAAGCGCGTCGAGGTGCAGCGGCCATGCGAGCAGCAGCGCCGCATCGCGCAGCAGCGTCAGCGGCAGCACGGTGGAGAACAGCCCCAGCGCCAGCATGCCCGCCCAGGTCAGGCGGTCGGCGACGGCCCTGTCGCGCGAGCGACGGCCGAAGAACGCCAGCGGAATCAGAATCGCCGAGGCCACCAGCAGTGCCACGAAGGTCCAGCCTTGCCACGCTGCCGGCAGGTCGGGGGCGATGCGCCAGCCGATGTACAGGTGCAGCAGCGCCGACAGCCAGAGCGGGAACATCGGGTGCAGATGGTGCCACGCGGCCACGCTTCAAGCGCTCGCGATGCCCCTCGGCCGGCCGAGCCTTCGTGTTGCTGGCACGATCGCACCACCACGGGGAGGAGACGTGTCGAATCGATTGCGAGCCTTGAGGCCGGCGCTGCCGATCCTGATCGGTGCGTCGTTGATGTTGAGCGTGGCGATGGGGTTGCGCCAGAGCCTCGGGCTGTTCATGCCCGCGCTTACCAAGGACCTCGGCATCTCGGTGTCCGACTTCACGCTGGCGATCGCGATGCAGAACCTGGTGTGGGGCGTGCTGCAGCCGCTGGCCGGCGCCTGGGCGGTGCGCTGGGGCTTCCGGCCGCTGATGCTCGGCGGCTCGCTGCTGTATCTGCTGGGGCTGATCGGGCTGGCGACCTCGCACGGCACGCTCGGCGTGGTGCTGGGCGCAGGCCTGGCGATCGGCACATCGATGGCGTTCACAGGGCCGGCGCTGGCGATGGCCACCGCGGCGCGGCCGGTGAGCGCGGCGATGCGCAGCGCTGTGCTCGGCATCGTGTCGGCGGCGGGCTCGCTGGGCGCGCTGCTGTCGGCGCCGATCGGCCAGGCACTCAACCAGGCCTATGGGTGGCGCGTCGGGCTGTGGGGCTTCGTCGCCATCGCACTGGTCATGCTGCCGGCCGCCTGGTACGCGGGCAAGGTCGACCGCGTGCCGCTGCCGCCGTCGCCGGGCCAGCTCGATCAGAGTGCCGGCGCCGCGCTCGGCGCGGCGGTGCGCCACGTGCCGTTCGTGATCCTGACCGCCGCCTACTTCGTCTGCGGCATGCAGCTGATCTTCCTCACCACGCACCTGCCGTCGTACCTGCAGATCTGCGGCATGGACCCGATGCTGAGCGCGCAGGCGCTCGGCGTGATCGGCGGCTTCAACGTGCTGGGCAGCCTGTTCTTCGGCTGGGCCGGCGGGCGCTGGAACAAGCTGGTGCTGCTGGGGCTGATCTACTTCCTGCGCTCGCTGGCGCTGTGGTGGTACTTCGCGGCGTTGCCGACGCCCGGTGGCACGCTGGTGTTCGCCGCCATCATGGGCTTCCTGTGGCTCGGCGTCGGACCGCTGGTGGCCGGCTGGATCACCGACGTCTTCGGCCTGCGCTGGCAGGCGATGCTCGGCGGCGTGGCCTTCGTCAGCCATCAGATCGGCAGCTTCGTCGGTGCCTTCGGCGGCGGCGTGCTGTACGACCTGCTCGGCTCGTACAACACCGCCGTGCAGGTGGGTGTGGCCACCGGGCTGGCCGCCGGCATCGTGCAGATCGGCTTCGCGCTGCACCGCTCGAGCCGCGTGCAGCTGGCGGCGTCGTAGCGCACGGGCCGCGGGCCCGGATCGCCGCGATCCCCGAATCGGCGGCGTGGCCGCGGGCGCGTTGGCACGCGCGTTGCAAGCTCGGGCATCGCAGGGGGTCTGCGGGGCGAGTGCGCACACGGCTGTGGCGCACCCCCGCCACCTGCGCCAACACGAGGAGAACCCCAGCCATGCATGCACGCCGATGGATCATCCGCACCGCTTTGGGTACTCTGGCGGTGTTGGCGGTGGGCGCGGCATCGGCACAGGGCGCGCTTGACGGCATCGTGGCCAAGAAGCAGATCACGATCGCGATCCCGACCGACTTTCCGCCGTACGGCTTCGTCGGCACCGACCTCAAGCCGCAGGGGCTCGACATCGACATGGCCAACCTGATCGCGGCCAGGCTCGGCGTGGGCATCGAGCTGCTGCCGGTGACCAGCGCCAACCGCATCCCGTACCTGCAGACCAGGAAGGCCGACCTGGTGATCTCCACGCTCGGCAAGAACGCCGAGCGCGAGAAGGTGATCGACTTCACCGCCGCGTATTCGCCGTTCTACCAGGCGGTGTTCGCGGCCAAGGGCCTGCCGATCAAGAGCGCGGCCGACCTGGCCGGCAAGTCGGTCGGCGTGACGCGCGGCGCGATCGAGGACATGGAGCTGACCAAGATCGCGCCGGCCAGCGCCGACGTGAAGCGCTTCGAGGACAACAACGCCACCGTGTCGGCGTTCGTCTCCGGCCAGGTGCAGGCCATCGCCACCGGCGCGTCGGTGGCCGGCAACATGATGGCGCGCAACCCGAACCTCGGCGCCGAGTACAAGTTCGTGCTGAAGGACTCGCCCAACTTCATCGGCGTGGCCAAGGGCGAGGACGCGCTGAAGGCCAAGGTCAACGACATCATCGCCGCCGCCAAGGCCGCTGGCGAGCTGGACAAGATGGCGCTCAAGTGGCTCGGCCGCCCGGCCGGCGATCTGCCCAACTAGCCGTTCACGCTCACGGTCCCGCCGCGATGACGCTCGACTTCGCCGCGGTGTGGGCCGACTGGCCGCTGCTGGCGCGCGGCGTGGGCATGACGCTGCTGCTCACCGTGCTGGCCGCCACCGTCGGCGGCTTGCTCGGCGTGGCCTGCGGCTGGGCGCGCGCCTGGGGCCCGAAGGCGCTGGCCCGCGCGGTGGCGGCGTACGTGGAGCTGATCCGCAACACGCCGTTCATCGTGCAGCTGTTCTTCGTGTTCTTCGGGCTGCCGAGCCTCGGGCTGAAGCTGTCGCCCGAGGCCGCGTCGGTGATCGCGATGGTGCTCAACCTCGGCGCCTATGCCGCCGAGATCGCGCGCGCCGGCATCGAGGCCACGCCGCGCGGCCAGCTCGAGGCCGCGCGCTCCCTGGCGCTGAACGAATGGCAGGTGATCACGCGCGTGGTGCTGCCGCCGGCGCTGGCGCGCGTGTGGCCGGCGATGGTCAGCCAGGTGGTGATCGTGATGCTCGGCTCGGCGGTGTGCGGCCAGATCGCGACGCAGGAGCTGAGCTACTACGCCAACCTGATCCAGAGCCGCAACTTCCGCGCCTTCGAGGCCTACATCATCGCCACGCTGATCTACCTCGGGCTGGCCTTCGCGCTGCGCCAGGCGCTGCACTGGGCCGGCCCGCGCTTCGTGTTCGGCCGGGTCGGCGCGCGCCGCTGAACGGGGACGCCCGCGTGGTCGACTTCAGCCTGTGGGACATCGCGCGCAACCTACTGCTGGCGGCGCGCTGGACTGTCGTGCTGTCGCTGATCGCGTTCGCCAGCGGCGGGCTGGTCGGCCTCGCGCTGCTGGTGGCGCGCCTGGGCGGCGGGCGCGGCGCCACGGCGGCGGTGGCGGCGTACGTGCAGCTGTTCCAGGGCACGCCACTGCTGATGCAGCTGTTTCTCGCCTACTTCGGCCTGGCGCTGTTCGGCCTCAACGTGTCGCCGTGGCTCGCCGCGGGGCTGGCGCTGACGCTGTACACGAGCGCCTACCTCACCGAGATCTGGCGCGGCTGCGTCGACGCGATCCCCACGGGGCAGTGGGAGGCCGCCGAGAGTCTGGCGCTGAGCTTCGGCGAGACGCTGCGCCACGTGGTCGGCCCGCAGGCGCTGCGCATCGCGGTGCCGCCGACGGTGGGCTTTCTGGTGCAGGTGATCAAGGGCACCGCGCTGGCGTCGGTGATCGGCTTCATCGAGCTGACCAAGGCCGGCACCATGATCACCAACGCCACCTTCCGCCCATTCACGGTCTATGCCGGCGTGGCGCTGATGTACTTCATGCTGTGCTGGCCGGTGTCGGCCACCGCACGTCGACTGGAGAGGAACCTGCGCCGTGGCCACTGAACCGGACAAAGGCGGCGCTCCGATCGTCGCCATCCACGCGCTGAAGAAGCGCTTCGGCGCCAACGAGGTGCTCAAGGGCATCGACCTCGATGTGCGGCGCGGCGAGGTGGTGGCGATCATCGGCAAGAGCGGGTCGGGCAAGAGCACGCTGCTGCGCTGCGTGAACGGGCTCGAGGCGTTCCAGGAAGGCACGCTCACCGTCGACGGCCAGCCGCTGAGGCACGGCAACGCGCTGGCGATGCGCGCGCTGCGCCAGCAC
>DATJYZ010000326.1:0-34860 GCA_035499355.1 Burkholderiaceae bacterium
TGGCAGGTGTTGATCAGCCAGGCCAGGCCGGGCGCCACGAAGTGCTCGAACTTGTGTTGCTCCAGCAGGTCGAGCGCCTCCTCGTCGGCGAAGCTGGCGTGGTAGATCACCTCGATGCCGTGCTTGACGCACCGCTTGATCGACTCGGTGCTGCGCGCGTGCGCGGCCACCCGCTTGCCCCAGGTCTTGGCCTCGTCGACCAGCACCGCGACCTCTTCGTCGGTGAACTGGCTCGCCTCGCTGGGCATGCCGGTGATCGACTCGCCCGACAGGTTGATCTTCAGCGAGTCGACGCCGTACTTGGCGAACATGCGCACGCAGCGCCGCATCTCGTGCGGCCCGCTGACGATGGCGCCGAACGCGAACTCGTGCTGCGGCAGGTGCGGCGCCGTGGTGTCGCCCAGACCGCCGGGCACCGTGATCTCCTGGCTGGCAGCCAGGTAACGCGGCCCGATGATCGTGCCGTCGTTGATCGCGTTGCGGATCACCACGTCGAGCCGCGGCTTGGCCGCCGCCGCGCCGACGCACGACGTCCAGCCCATGTCGAGGTAGCGCTTGGCCACCTCGGCGCACCACAGGATGTGTTCCTCCGGAGGCATGCGCTGGATGGCGTCGAGGCTCGGCTGGTCGTTCCACGAGAAGTGCGTGTGCGCCTCGACCATGCCCGGCATCAGGAAGGCGCCGGCGCCATCGATCGCCTGCACGCCGGCGATCGGCGGCGTGCGCTGGCCGAACGCCGTCTTGACGACGCGGCTGATCTTGTTGCCCTGCACCAGCACGTCGCCGGTGAATGGCGCCTCACCGCCGCCGTCGAAGATGCGCACGTTGGTGAACAACACGTCAGCCATACGGATACTCCTTCAGCGGTTGGCGTCGAGCCACGTGCGCAGCTCGCGCGCGCACTCCTCGGGCCGCTCCACCGGCGTCCAATGCCCGCACTTGGGCAGCACCACCACGCGCACCGAGCGCGCGCGGCGCAGCTTCTCGGCCATCGCGCGCACCGCCTGCGGCGGCGCGACGACGTCTTCGTCGCCGGTGACGAGCAGCACCGGCGCTTCGATCGTCTCCACGGCGGCCGCCGGCGCGTCGGCGAGCGCGAAGCAACTGCGCGCATAGCCGTCTGGGTCCTGCCGCATCAGACTCTCGCGCACGAACGCCACCGCGAGCGGCATCCGTGCGCGCGTGTCGGCCGAGATCGATGCGTTGAGCAGTGCCAGCGTGATCTCGTGCATGCCGGCGGCGCCCTCGTCCCTTGCCTTGTCGCCGCGCACGCGGATTGCGCTGCGCGCCGGATCGGGTGGCGCGATCAGCGGGCCGAACAGCGCCAGCCCCGCTACCAGCTTCGGCGCCATCACGGCCACGTGCTGCAGCACGATGTTGCCCATCGAATGGCCGACGAAGTGCGCGCGCGTCACGTTGAGCCGTGCGCAGACCGTTTGCACCAGGTCGGCATAGCGCGCCATCGACAGCGTGCCTTCGGCGCGCTGCGAGCGGCCGCTGCCGGGCAGGTCGATGCGCACCACGCGATGGCGCGCCAGCGCCGGCATCAACGGCGTGAAAGTGTTCGAACTGCCACCCAGTCCGTGCACGCAGACGACCGCCGTCCCGTCGCCCTCGTCTTCCACCGCGCAGCGTTCGATGAATCGAAGTCCCATGTACCCGCTACTCGAACCGGTTCTCGATCGCGCCGATGCCGTCGACCTCGATGCGCACCACGTCGCCCGCGCGTAGCCACTTCGGCGGGCTGAATCCCATGCCCACGCCGGCCGGCGTGCCGGTGGCGATGATGTCGCCGGTCAACAGCGTGATGCCGCGCGAGCAGGTCTCGATCAGCGTCGGGATGTCGAAGATCATGTCGCGCGTGCGTGCGTCCTGGCGCAACTCGGGCGCGGCACCGGCCGGCGTGACCCAACCGCGGATGCGCGTGTCGCGGCCGTCGAGCTCGTCGGCGGTGACGATCCAGGGCCCCATCGGGCAGAAGGTGTCGCAGTTCTTGCCGAGCAGCCATTGCTGATGGCGCACCTGCACGTCGCGCGCGCTGACGTCGTCGACGATGGTGTAGCCGAGCACGTGGTCCATCGCGCGCGCCTTCGGGATGTCGCGCCCTCCGCGGCCGATCACCACCGCCAGCTCGCTCTCGTAGTCGATCTGCTCCGACACCGCCTTACCGGGCAGCCGCACCGGATCACACGGGCCGACCACCGTCTCCGGGAATTTGGTGAACACCATCGGCCACTGGTGCTCCTTGGGCAGGCTGTCTCGGAACACGCTGCCGGAGAGCTCCTGCGCGTGCGCGTGGTAGTTGCGCCCGACACACCACAGGTTGCGCCGCGGTCGCGGGATCGGCGCGCGCAGCGTGATCGCGTCGACCGCCACGCGCGGCCCCGCGGCCGCCGGCAGTGCCTCGCCCTGCGCCCACGCCTCGAGCAGCCGCATCGCCGCGCCGCCGGCGTAGTCGACCAGCAACGGCGTCGCCTCGCGGCCGTCTGCCGACACGATGCCGGCATGGTGGCGGCCACCCCAGCTCCAGCTGGCGATGCGCATGCGCTCTGTTGTCTCCTGGCGTCGTCTCGGGCGGGCTGGCTTCTTGCGGCTGCCGCGCCGTCGGTCCGGGTTGAAACTCGTCCGATCCCGATCGAGAATGAGACTCGCGTCTCAATTCAAGACCGCTGCATCATCATACGGTCGCCTGCGCGACAGCGGCAATCCAAAACCACGAGGCCAGGCCCGGACTTACCCGCATGGCGACGTTGAAACACAAGCTGACCGAGGCGCCCCGGCCGCCCGAGCGCGGCGTGCGCGCGTCGACCTTCCGCCTGCTGCTGGACACCGCGATGGAGATCATCCAGGAGGCCGGCCACGTGCCGTCGGTGGCCGAGGTGGCGGCGCGCTCACGCGTGTCGCGCGCCACAGCGTACCGCTACTTCCCGAGCCGCAGCGTGCTGATCACGGCGGTGATCGACCGCTCGCTCGGGGCGGTGCGCAGCTTCAAGTCCAGCTCCCCGGACGGCCGCACCCGCGTGCGCGAGCTGTTCGTGCAGACCTTTCCGCGCTTCAAGGAGTTCGAGCCGCAGATGCGCGCGGCGTTGCAGCTCGCGCTGGAGCACTGGGCGCTCGAGCGCGCCGGCCTGCTGGAAGAGGACACCTATCGCCGCGGTCACCGCGTGCGCATCCTCGAACACGCGATTGCGCCGCTGGCGGCCGTGCTGCCCAAGCCGGTGCGTTGCCGCCTGCACCGCGGCCTGTCGGTGATCTTCGGCATCGAGCCGTGGGTGGTGCTGAAGGACATCTGGGGCATCACCGACCGCGAGGTCGAGCGCATCGCGATGTGGATGGCCAACGCGATGATCGATGCGGCTCTGCGCGAGGCGCAGGCGGCGCATGCGCCGGCCGCGCGCACGCGGCGCTGAACTGCGCTGTCTTGCACCGTCCGTCGCTGCGTTCGGCGTCGACTTCGGCCTATTATTTGACACATGCGTCAACTATCGACATGATGAGCAATCATCTGACGCCGAGGGAACCCGCGATGAAGCCTCCACCTCCCGACTGGCCTCGCCTGTCCTGCAGCGCCTACTACCGCGAGGCCGGCCGCATGATCGATTGGCTGTGCCAGGCCTTCGGCTTCGAGCTGCGGCTCAAGGTCGAAGGCGACGACGGCCGCATCGAGCACAGCGAGCTCTGCTACGGCGAGGCGGTGCTGATGGTCGGCGGCGAGCGGCGCGGCACGCGCTGGGGCGTCGACATGGTGAGTCCGCAGTCGCTGGCTGGCGCCAATACGCAGGGGCTGATGCTGTATGTCGACGACGTCGACGCCCACTGCGCCCGCGCACGCGCGGCCGGCGCGCGCATCGTCGACGAGCCGAGCGTGCACGACTACGGCGACGACTACTGGGCCGACCGCAGCTATGGCGCGCTCGACCCCGAGGGGCACTTCTGGTGGTTCTCGCAGCGGCTCAGAAGCAAGCCGAACTGAACGCGGCCCTGGCGCGCGCGTTCGCCGCGCTGTCCGACCCCACGCGCTGCGCGGTGGTCGAGTTGTTGCGCGAGCGCCCGCAGCGCGCCAGCGACCTGGCGGCGGCACTCGACATCGCCCCGGCCGGCCTGAGCCGGCATCTGCGTCAGCTCGAACGCAGCGGGTTGGTGGCGGCCGACGCGGTGGAGCACGATGCCCGGGTGCGCCTGTACCGGCTCGAGCCGCACGTGTTCGCCAGCCTGAGCGACTGGGCGGCGGCCATGCACGACGAGTGGCACCAGCAATTGCAGGCGTTCAAGGCGCACGCCGAACGGGCCGTCGCGGCGCCGTCGGCCGCGCCCCGGCGGCGCGCCGGGCGATGAGCACCGCCGCACCGGGCGACCGTGCGCGCGTCACCGTCGGGGTCGCGGTGCCCCCGGCGCAGGCCTTTCGCATCTTCACCGAGCAGATCGAGCAGTGGTGGCGGCGCGGCCCGCGCTTTCGCCACAGCCGCGGCGACAGCGGATTGATCGCGCTCGAGCCGAAGGTCGGCGGCCGTGTGTTCGAGTCGTTCGACGTCGACGGCACGCCGCACGTGGTCGAGATCGGCCGCATCCGTATCTGGCAGCCGCCGCAGCGGCTGCTGTTCGACTGGCAGGTCGCCCAAGGCACGGCGCTGGAACGCACCGAGGTCGAGGTGCTGTTCGAGGCGGTGGGCGACCACGGCACGCGCGTCACCGTCACCCACCGCGGCTGGGCAGCGATCCGCGCCGACCATCCGGCGCGGCACGGCCGCGTGGGTTCCGAGTTCAGCCGCGAGCTCGGCCTTTGGTGGGGCGATCTGCTCGCCGCCTGGCGCTTGCACTGCGCGCAGGCGGGCCGCTGACCGCGCGCAGCCCTACGGGAACGCCGGCACGTTGGGCTCGATGCCCTCGTCGTGACCTTCCTGGTGCCGCTCGTGCAGCATCGCCTCGATCTCGTTGACGCGCTGCGACGGCACGTCGGCCATCAGCAGGATCTCGCCACGCCCCAGGGCCGGCCCGAAACGCGCGAGCCGCCGGCTCGGCATCGAGGCGCCGATCATGCTCGCCGACCAGGCACCGAACGCGGCCCCCAGGGCTGTCAGCGCCGCCACCAGGCCGGGCTTGGACACCATCTCGCCGATCGACGATAGCGTGATCAACGCGCCAGCGGCAGCGCCGAGCGCCGCCCCGAGCGCCAGACCCATCTGCGCCGAGCGCACGAAGTCCGACGCCTGCAGCAGGTTGGCCTCGTGCAGGCCACTGAGGTCGACGCCCTCGCGCGCCATGAAGTGGATGTGGCTGTTCTCGATGCGTGCCAGCAGCAGGTCGTTCATGACCTGGCGCGCGCTCTGCAAGTCGGGCAGCAGCCAATAGATGCGCCTGCGCATACCGCCTCCTTCGGCGCTCCACGGGGCGAGCACCTGCCCGAGCTTCTACACCCGGCGGCAGTGACGATTCAAGCCCCCGCCGGCGCGGGGCCCGGCGCCGTGCCATCTGAAAGCTCTGCTCCAGCCGCAGCTCGCTGGCGCCGGCACGCCCACGGCCGCCGTGACCGGCGGCGGCGGTGACCAAAGGCACCTTGTCCTGGGCACGGGCGGCCGGCGGGCGCCAGCATGCGCACCGCCCCCAAGCAGCGCCCAAGTGCGCACCGCCACAGCACTTTTGTCACCGTGGCGCGCGAAGATGAGGGTTGTCGACGGCTCGCGCGAAGCGCCGCGGCGGCACCCCTAGGTCCTTCGTCACCCTGTACGGGCAACCCGACTGTTGCACTGCCACAATCAGGCGTATAAGCACATTTCGCGGCGCGCCGCCAACGCGCCGGCATTTGCGGTAGAGAACATGGCCACTATCCGTTTCGTCTACAAAGGGCTGCAGAACGGCCCGACCTCCGGCGCCGTCAACACCACCGGCGCCGACGCGAACACGAACGCGAGCCACGAACTGAAGCCGGTGAAGGTCGATCGCTGGTGGCGCGAGTCGTCGTTCGACCTCTGGCAAGGGCTCGAGGTGCGCGAGGATCCGCCGGACACCATGCCCGCGCAGTGGCTCGACGACGAGGCCGGTCACCCGTCGGGCAAGTCCTGAGCCGAGTGGCGCGCGCCCGCGCGCAGGTCAGCCGATCGAAGCCGCGGGGCGCCGCATGAACGCGTCGTTGCCGGCCTGCGCGCGCCGCAGCAGCGTGCGCAACAACGGCACCAGTGCCGCATGCTCCGGCGGCAGCCCCAGCAGCCAGCCCTCGCGCTCGTGCGGCGGCAGGGAGAGCGCCGCCCGCAGCAGCAGGTTCATCTGCTGCAGGCGCACGGTGTCGCGCATCGGTGCCTGGTTCATCTCTGCGTGAGGTTCGTCAGGTACCACGCATCACGCGCCGATCGAGCGGACAGCGCGGACGGCGAGGACAAACCCCGGGGTCAGCGGCCCAGCATCTCGGCCAGCAGCAGGCGCGCGCGCTCCCAGTCGCGTCGCACGGTGCGGTCGCTGAGGCCGAGCGCGGCCCCGATCTCGACGTCGGACAGGCCGGCGAAGTAACGCATCTCGACCACCGACACCAGCCGCGGGTCGACGCGTGACAGCGTCTCGAGCGCCTCGTGCACCGCCAGGATCTCGTCGTCGCTGGCGCCGATCTCCTCGGCGGTGCGCGTGTCCAGCGTGATGTGCTCGACCCCGCCGCCGCGGCGATCGGCATTGCGCCGGCGCACGAAGTCGATCACCACCGAGCGCATCGTGGTGGCGGCGTAGGCGAGGAAATGCTCGCGGTCGTTCAGCGTCACGCCGCCGTCGCGCTGCATGCGCAGGAACGCCTCGTGCACCAGCGACGCGGTGTCCAGCAGCGTGTGGCGGCCGCCGCCGGCCAGCCGCAGCCGCGCCAGCCGCCGCAATTCGTTGTACAGCGACGGGAACAGCGCCTGCACCGACGGCCGTTCGTCGGGCGCCGCGGGCGTGGGAGCATCCATCGCGTCGAGCATATCAACGTCGGCGCACGCAGGCGCGCGCGCCGAAGCCGCAGCGTGGGATTGCGCGGGTCCCCCGGCGCGTCCGCCGGGCCGCGGCAGCGTGGGCTCGACCAACTGATCGACGCTCATGCGGCCGCCCGCATCGCGCGGCCCTCGAGCAGCGCGACGATCTGCGGCAACTGCGCCTGCGCGGCGCGGCCGCCGGCCTCGAAGTGGCGGCGCAGCGCCGCAGTGTCCCCCGGTTCGACCGGGCGCTCCGGCGCCAGCTCGAGGTGCAGCACGCGCTGTCCGGCCGCGCGTGCCGCGGCGCTGCGGGCTTGCATCAGGTTGTTGATCATCACCGTGCTGACTTGCGCCAGCAGGTGCGAGGCGCGGTCGACCCTCTGCGGCATCGCGCCCTCGAATCCGAGCGCGATCACGCCGCGCGCATCGGCCGCGGCCGACAAGGGCAGCGGGTCGGAGAGGGTGCCGTCGAGCAGCCGACGGCCGGCGACCGTCATCGGCGGAAGCAGGAACGGTGCCGCGAGGCTGGCACGCAGTGCGTCGGCCATCGAGCCGCGGGTCAGCACCACCGGCTCGCCACTGGCGGCATCGGTGACGGCGACCCGCAACGCCGTGGGCGCGTCCTCGAGCCGCCGCTGGCCGAAGGCGTCGCGGATGCGGCGTTCCATCGGGCCGGCATCGCGCAACGCGAAATCCCGGTCGAAGCCAGCGAGCCGTGGCGCGATCAATTGCAGCCAGGCGCGCCACCGGTACCGGCGGGTCGCCGCGCCCGACCACAGCTCGGTGGCCGCCTGCAGCGCGTGCTCCGGCGGCATGCGCAGCGCGACGATGGCGCCGAACAAAGCGCCCGCGCCGCAGCCCACCACCAGGTCCGGCCGCACGCCTTCGCGCGCCAGCGCGTCGACCGCGCCCAACGCGGCGACGCAGCGCGCGCCGCCGCTGCCCAGCACCAGGGCAAGCCGCGGGCGCTGCCCGCGGCCCTGGCTCGGATGGGTGGGTGGCGCGATCGGGCTGGGTTGCTGCAGGGGCATCCGGGGCACTTTTTTGCGGCGACAGCGGCCCACCTTCGGGCCGCCCGAATCCGGTATCACGCAGCGGCCGGCACGCGGCGGCCACCGGTCACCGGGCCGCATTGGCCGGCTGCAGCGGCGGCTGGGCCCGTGCGGACGACGGTCCGTCGCATGGCGGACGCGAAAGCCCGGCAATCGGTGCGAGACTTCCGCCCTCGCGTCGCGTCGACGCGCCTTCTTGGCCACCCCCGGGAAGCACACGCCGGCGCCGGACCCCTCCCCATCCTCGGAGCCTTGCGCATGCTGTGCCGTCTCGTCGTCCCGTTGTTGGCTGTCGCCATGCTGGTGGCGGCATGCGGCAAGCGCGGGGCAGCCGACCCGGCCGCCGCGAGCGCGACGCTGCTGCTGGCCCCCGAGGACGTGCGCACGGTCGGCTACGGCGCACGCGCCGAGGGCCCGGTGGTGACGGGGTCGGTGCAGCCCGAGCGGCGCGCCGACCTGCGCGCCGAGGTGTCGTCGGTGGTGCTGCAGGTGTTGAAGGAAAACGGCGAGCCGGTGCGCAAGGGCGACCTGCTGGTACGGCTGGACGACACCTCGATCCGCGACAGCCTGATGTCGGCCGACGAGTCGGTGCGCGCGCTGGTGCAGGCCTTCGAGCAGGCCGAGCGCCAGGTGCAGCGGCTGAAGACGCTGCAGGCCCAGGGCATGACGTCGATGCAGGCGCTGGAAGACGCCGAGGTCCGGCGCAACAACGCGCAGAGCGATCTGGTGGCCGCGCGCGCGCGCGTGGTGTCGGCGCGCCAGATGCTGCAGCGGACCGAGGTGCGTGCCCCGTTCGACGGCGTGGTCAGCGACCGCAAGGTGTCGTCGGGCGACACCGCACAGGTCGGCAAGGAGCTGCTGAAGGTGATCGACCCGCGCACGATGCGCTTCGAAGGGCTGGTGTCGGCCGACCGCATGAGCGAGCTGCAGCTCGGCCAGAAGGTGGGCTTTCGCGTCAACGGCTACGGCGCCACCGAGTTCGCCGGCACGCTCAAGCGCATCGATGCGGCCGCCAACGCCACCACGCGCCAGGTCGAGGTGGTGGTCACCTTCAACGGCAACGAACTGCCGCGCGTGGCGGGCCTGTACGCCGAAGGCCGCATCGAGACCGGCACGACGCAGGTCCTGATGGTGCCCGAGAGCGCCGTCGTGCGCAGCGCCGACGCCACGCACGTGTGGCGCGTCAACGGTCCGGCGCTGCAGAAGGTGGCGGTGCAGCTCGGCGAGCGCGACGCGCGCCGCGGCGAGTTCCCGGTGATCGCCGGCCTGGCCAGCGGCGACCGCATCCTGCGCTCGCCGGGCAGCACGCTGGTCGACGGCCAGAAGGTGGAGTTCGCCGCCGGCGGCGCTGGCGGCGGCACCACCACCGCGCCCGCGATGGCCAAGCCCTGAACCCTCGGAGGCGACCTTGAAGCCCTCACGCTCGCTTTGTTCGCTGCCTTGCGGCCTGCATGCCGCAAGGCGTTCGCTCTGCGGAGGCTGAGATGTTCCTCTCCGACTTCAGCATCAAGCGGCCGATCGCGATGATCGTGATCATCATCGCGCTGATGGGCGCGGGCCTGCTCGCGCTGGCCAAGCTGCGCGTCAACCAGATCCCCGACGTCGAGCAGCCGGTGCTGGTGGTGACGATCCCGTACCCCGGCGCCTCGCCCGAGACCACCGAGCGCGAGCTGATCAACCGCATCGAGAAGTCGATGCAGACGATCTCCGGCGTCGACAAGATGCGCTCCACCGCCAAGGAAGGCAGCGCCGAGATCGTGCTGATCTTCAACTTCGACAAGAACATGGTCGAGGCGGCCGACGAGGTGCGCAACGCGATCGGCAGCGTGCGCCACAAGTTGCCGATCGAGATGCGCGAGCCGGTGCTGACGCGCGTCGATCCCGGCTCGCAGCCGATCATGGACATGGCGCTGTCGAGCACGTCGCAGACCCACGCCGAGATCTCGCGCCTGGCCGAGGACGATCTGTCCGACCGCTTCCGCGCCATTCCGGGCGTCTCGATCGTCAACGTCGGCGGCTCGTTGCGCCGCGAACTGTCGGTGCTGCTGCGCGCCGAGAAGCTGCGCGAGTTCTCGATCTCGGTGACCGAGGTGGTCAACGCGCTGCGCGCCCACAACACCACCGCGCCGGTGGGCAAGGTGCGCGGCGCCCTCGAGGACCAGAGCATCCGCCTGATCGGGCGCATCGAGTCGCCCAGCCAGTTCGAGCAGATCGTCGTGCGCCGGCGCGGCGAGGAGATCGTGCGCCTCGGCCAGATCGCCAAGATCGAGGACGGCTTCGCCGAGCAGACCAGCATCTCGCTGCGCAACGGCAACCCCAATGTCGCGATCTCGGTGATCCGCGCCCGCGACGCCAGCACGGTGTGGGTGGCCGACCGCGTGCGCCACCTCGTCGCCGACATCAACAAGGAGCTGCCCAAGGGCACCACGCTGGTCGTCACGCGCGACGGCGGCGAGGAGGCGCAGGACAGCCTGGACAACGTGATCCACGCGCTGATCTTCGGCGCCGGGCTGACGATCCTGGTGGTCTACATCTTCCTCAACTCGTGGCGCTCGACCGCGATCACCGCGATGAGCCTGCCGACCTCGGTGATCGCCGCCTTCATCGCGGTGTGGCTGTGCGGCTTCACGCTCAACTTCATGAGCCTGCTCGGGCTGTCGCTGGCGATCGGCGTGCTGATCGACGATGCGATCGTGGTGCGCGAGAACATCGTGCGCCACATGGAAGGCGGCGAGGACCGACGCAGTGCGGCGCTGAACGGCACCGCCGAGATCGGCCTCGCGGTGGCAGCCACCACGTTCTCGATCGTCGCCGTGTTCGTGCCGGTGGCGTTCATGCCCGGCGTCGCCGGCGAGTGGTTCCGCCCGTTCGGGCTGACGGTGGTGGCCTCGGTGCTGGTGAGTCTGTTCATCTCGTTCACGCTCGACCCGATGCTGTCGGCCTACTGGGGCGACCCGCCGGGACGCCACGCCGCACCCCGGCGCGGGCTGAGCAAGCTGCTGGCGCGCTTCAATGACTGGTTCGACCACCAGTCCGACCGCTATGGCAGCGTGATCGCCTGGGCGCTGCACCACCGCGTGAAGATGTTCTTCCTCGCGCTCGCCAGCTTCTTCGGCGCGCTCGCGCTGCACGCCACGCTTGGCGGCTCGAGCTTCCTGCCGGCCTCCGATGCCGGCGTGGTGGTGATCGACGTGCGCACGCCGTCGTCGAGCAGCCTGGCCTACGCGAAGCTGAAGGTCGAGGCGGCGGCCGCGCTGGCGCGCACGATCCCGGAGACGGTGGCCACCAACAGCAACGTCAACCCCAGCGGCGGCCGCGTCTTCGTCGACATCGGCAAGAGCACCCAGCGCAAGCGCTCGGCCGAAACGATCGCGCGCGACCTGCGCGGCTTCACCGCACGCCTGGTCGGCGCCGAGTACACGGTGATCGACGACCTCAACACCGGCGTGCAGAAGCCGGTGCAGGTGCGCTTCAACGGCGCCGATTCGCGCCGGCTGCTCGAGCTGACCAACGACTTCATGGCCCGCCTGCGGCAGCTGCCCGGGGCGGTGGACGTTGGCCTGTCGGAGCAGGACCCGCAGAACGAGCTGCAGATCGAGCTCGACCGCGGACTCGCCAACGCGCTCGGCATCTCGGTGGCCGATGCCGCGCAGTCGCTGCGCGTGGCCTTCGCCGGCATCGAGGTCGGCGACTGGGTCGACCCCTCGGGCGAGACGCGCGACGTCGCGGTGCGGCTGCACCCCGACGACCGGGTCAGCGCCAGCAACATCGAGCGGCTGCCCATCGCGGTGACCGGCGGCAATCGCATCGTGCCGCTGGAGCAGATCGCCACCGTCACGATGGGCAAAGGCCCGAGCCAGATCCAGCACGCCGAAGGCCGGCGCACGATCACCGTCTCGGCCAACGCACAGGGGCGCTCGCCCGGCGAGGTGACCGCCGAGGCACTGAAGCTCGCGAAGACGATGGACTTTCCGCCCGGCTACGGCATCGAGCTCGCCGGCGCGTCGCGCGACCAGGAGGAGGTGTTCTCGCGCATGGCGATCGCGCTGGTCAGCGGCGTCGCGCTGATGTACCTGATCCTGGTGATCCAGTTCGGCTCGTTCACGGCGCCGCTGCCGGTGATGATCTCGCTGCCGCTGTCGCTGATCGGCGTGGTGATCGCGTTGCTGGTCACCCGCGGCACGCTCAACCTGATGAGCTTCATCGGCGTCATCATGCTGTGCGGGCTGGTCGCCAAGAACGCGATCCTGCTGCTCGATGCGGCACGCGTGCTCGAGCACGACGGCATGGACCGCGAGGAGGCTCTGATGCGCGCTGGCCGCAAGCGGTTGCGGCCGATCCTGATGACGACCTTCGCGCTGATCGCCGGCATGATGCCGGTGGCCATCGGGGTCGGCGAGGGCGGCGAGTTCTACCGGCCGATGGCGGTGGCGATCATCGGCGGCACCATCACCTCGACGCTGCTGACGCTGCTGGTGATCCCGTGCTTCTACGACTCGATCGAGATCTGGCGCGACCGCGCGGTGGCCAAGTTCCGCCGGCGTGCGCAGGCATGGCACGCGGCGCCGGCGTTCGTGGTGACGCTGCTCGAGGCCTTTGCCACGATGCTCGGGTTGCGCTTCGTCTGGCGGCAGAGCCGGCGCGCGGTGCGCTGGCTGGTCGCCCGCCTGTTCGGCCGCCGCGCGCAGCCGGCCTGAGGCTGTTCCGGGCGCCGGCGATGTACGAGTCGAGGCAGCAGCGACCGCTGGCGCGTGCCGATTTCGCGCGTCGCTTCGCCGCCCATGCCGCCGCTGCGTCACTGCTGATGGTGGTGTCGCTGGCCGCCGGCATGGTGGGCTATCGCGCGCTCGAGCACCTGACGTGGATCGACGCCTTCCTCAACGCGGCGATGCTGCTCGGCGGCATGGGTCCGGTGAACCCGCCGCAGAGCGACGCCGGCAAGCTGTTCGCCGGCTGCTACGCGCTCTACGCAGGCCTGGTGTTCATCGTCACCGCGGGTCTGATGTTCACGCCGATCCTGCACCGGCTGATGCACCGCTTTCACTGGGACGCGAAGCCATAGCCGACCTCGCCGTCGTGGCACGTGATCAGCAGCGCCCGGCCGCGAACTCGCGCACGGTGTCCGCGGCCGTGTTCTGCAGGTGCGCCGCCACGTCGGCCGGCAGTCCGGCGGTGTAGGCGTTGCCCACCGGCGAGACGTGGTAGACGCACGCCATCACCGTGGCCGCGGCGAGGTAGGTGCCGGCCAGGCTGGGATGCCGTTTGTCCGGCGCGTGCAGCACGATGTCGGGCCGCTTGGCCAACGAGCGCGCGAAGGCCAGCCCGGCCGGCACGACGCGCAGCGCGTTGGCGTTGGCCGCCTTGACGTACGCATCGGACAGCGACACCGTCATCTCCGGCGCGTCCTGATACGCCCACGACATGAACAAGATCGGCTCGGCACCGTGGCTGCGGACGATCGCGCTGTCGAGCTTCACCGTGTCGTAGAACAGACCGCTCAGCTGCGGATGGATCGGGCACTGGCTGCAATCCATCATCAGCACGGCGTCGAACACCTTGGGCAACGCGCGCTCGCCGGTGTTGAACACCACCTCGTTCTTCGCGTTGAACGAGTACGAGCCCATGCCACCGGGCTTGAAGTGGGCCTCCATGTCGTGCCAGTTCAGGCCCGAGCCGCTGATCGTCGCCGACGTCTGGCGCCAGCCGCGCTCGCCGTGTGCCGACGCGCGCAGCAACTGGCCGACGTGGCCGTGCATGCTGTTGTTGTAGTAGAAGAAGCTGTTGCCCACCCACAGCAGCGACTGCGGCGGCGTGGACGATGCGGCCGTGGCCGCAGGGGTGACCGGCGGCGTCTGCGCACAGGCCACCATGGCTGCCGCGGTGAGCAGCACCGCCCAGCGGTGCATGGTCCGTACGATGGGCATCGAACCCTCCTCGGTGACTCGGCGGATGCGGCATTATTGACTTGCCATGCATCGCCCATCGGAATCCGTGCAACGCCTGCTGCGCGCGTTGCGGCCGCAACGTCACGACGGCGTCTACGCCTTCGTCGAGGCCCCGCACGGCGCCGATCTCGATGCATTGCGTCCGGTCGCGCTGTTCCGGGAGGCGGAGGGCACGACGCTGATCGTCGAGGAGCACGTCGCACACAGCGCCGGCCTGCCGGTGCGCCTGCGCGCCGCGTGGTTGACGCTCGCGGTGGCGTCCGATCTGCACGACGTCGGCCTGACCGCCGCGGTGGCCGGTGCGCTCGCCGACGCCGGCATCGCCTGCAACGTGCTCGCCGCCGTCCACCACGACCATCTGTTCGTGCCGCTCGAGCGGGCCGATGCCGCGCTGGCGGCGCTCGCTGCCCTGCAGCGCGGCGCCGGCGGTTAGGCGCCGCGAGTCAGGCCTCGCGCCACTCGATGCGGGCGCCGAGCGACACCAGGTTCTCGACGAACATCGGGTGCGCGCGCCGGATCGGCGCAGCGTGGCGGATCACCGAGCGACCGTCGATGCTGGCCGCCACCATCAGCAGCGCGATGGCGACGCGGATGATGTAAGGGCTCTCCACCTCGGCCGGCGACAGCGGTCGGCCGCCGAAGGTGATGACGCGGTGCGGGTCGGACTGATAGGTCTGCGCGCCGAACTTCGCCAGCTCGCTGGTCCAGCCGAGGGCGCCGTCGTACACCTTGTTCCAGAACAGCATGCTGCCGCGGGCCTGCACGCCCAGCGCGATGAAGATCGGCAGCAGGTCGGCGCTCAGGTAGGGCCACGGCGCGGCCTCGATCTTGGGCAGCAGGTTGCTGGTGAATGGCTCGCGCACCTTGAGGCCACCTTCGAGCACCGCGCGCGACCAGCCGCGCTCGTGCACCACGAACACGCCGAGCTTCGACAGGCAGCGGTCGATCAGGGCACAGGTTTCCGGCTGCGGGTTCCTCACCGCGACGTCGCCACCGGTGATGGCCGACAGCGCGAGGAAGGTGGTGACCTCGTGGAAATCCTCGTCGAAGCGATGCTCGCCGCCGGCCAGCGAGTCGACGCCCGTGACGTGCAGGGTCGAGGTGCCGATGCCCTCGATGCGCGCACCCAGCGAGACCAGAAAGCGGCAGAACTCCTGCACGTGCGGTTCGCAGGCGGCGTTGACCAGCGTCGAGCGCCCGCGCGCCAGCACGGCGCACAGCACGAAGTTCTCGGTGGTGGTGACCGACGCGTAGTCGAGCCAGTGACGCGTGCCCTGCAGCGGCCGCTGCACATCGAGCAACCAGCCGTCGTCGCCACGCTCGATGCGTGCGCCGAAGCGCTCGAACACCTCGACGTGGGGATCGATCTCGCGCACGCCGAGCGTGCAGCCACGCACCTCGTCCTCGATGCGCGCCTGTCCGAAGCGGGTGAGCAACGGCGGCACCAACAGGATCGACGAGCGCATCGCCTGCGGCAGCCTCGTGCGACGCGGGTCGAACGACGTGTCCGCGTGTTCGATCTCCACCGTGCCGGCGGCGAAGTCGGCTTGCACGCGGCTGCCCATCGACCGGAACAGGTCGAGCACCCGCTTGGCGTCGGTGATCTCGGGCACGCGGTGCAGGCGCACCACGCCGCGGGTCAGCAGGGTCGCCGCCAGGATCGGCAGCACCGCGTTCTTGTTGGCCGAGGGCTGGATGCGGCCTTTCAATGGCGCGCCGCCGTGCACGATGAGGTCGGACATGCGGGAAGCTCGGAGTCTTCGGGTGGCAACGCGTCGATCGTGCCCAGCCCCGGTGAAACCGGGATGAAGCCGATGAAACAAACATGAAGCCCGCGGCGAGCGCCGCCGCCGGGTCACCGCCGATCAGGCGCGCTTGCAGACCTCGCGGCGATCCTCGGCCATGACCCACTCGCCGCCGGACTTGAGGCACACCTCTTTGGCGATGTCGCGCCGCTCGCGGATGCGATCGGGTGCGGTGGCCACCCGGAACACCGCCGACACCGCGGCACCGATGACGATCAACGCCACGATAGTCCACGCAATGCGGATGCCCATGCCTTCAGCTCCCTGTCCGCGACCGTGCTCGAATGCTGCAGCGCGGCAACTCATTGTGCGTCAAAACCACGCCGGGAGTCTTGGCGGGCGTTGAATCGCGGCGTCCACCTGGGCAACACCGCACGCACGCACCCGCTCGTCGGGCTCGCTCCCGACGCGGCTGCAGCACGCCTCGCCGAGGGCCGCGCTCAGGGCCGGATCAGCTGCACGGTCGCGCGGTGATGAGCCTGCCGTCGCTCGTCCCAGTCGCCCGTGCAGTAGACGCTCAGCGCGCAGATCGCATCGTCGCGCAGATCCGCACGCAGCATCTCGCGGCTGTACCACGACTGGCCGTCCTGCTGCCAGCGCTCCTCGAACTCGAGCACGAAGCCCGCCGTCGTGAGGTCGACGCGCCAGCGCGGCACGCTGCCCGCTGCCGGATGGCCTTGCCGCCGCAGCGCCAGCACGTCGGCGACGCCTTGCGCCTGCACGCGGCCGAGCGGAAACGTGAAATCGCAGAACACATCGTCGGTGAACAGGTGCGAAGGCGCGCGACCGCTCTCGAGGTAGCCGCGCAGCAGTGCAGCGATCGCATGGGCGCGCCCGGGGTCGATGCCGCGGTCGGCGGGCCGTTGGGGGCTTGCGCTCATGCGCGGCGCTCCGTGGTCAGCGCCGCATTCACGCCCGGCACGGGCTGCACGCCGAGGCTGCGACCACCGTAGTGCTCGGCGTTGACGTCGCGCCAGCCGAGCATCGCGGCGAGGCGCCGATCGGCCGGCGTGTCGAAGCCGCACTCGCCGGCGAACACCGCCGGGTTCCGATAGCTGCCGAACAGCATGTCCCACAGCGGGAAGTCGGCGTAGTTGCGGGCGTGCACGCCGCGTTCGTGGTGCAGGCAGTGCGCCTCGGGGCGCTGCACGAACCAGCCGATCCAACGCGGCGTGCGCACGTTCCAGTGCTGGAAGATGCCGTGCAGCGCGGCGACCACACCCACCAGCGCGGCCGCCAGCGGGTCCAGCCCGAGCACCAGCACGGTGACGAACAGCTGCATCGCCACCTGCACCACCATCTCGAACGGGTGGAACAGCACCGAGCCCGAGATGTCGACGCGCTGCGGGCAGTGGTGGATCTGATGGCTGATGCGCCACAGCGGCGACCAGGCGTGGGACAGGCGGTGGTACGCGTAGGCGATGAGCGACAGCACCACCCAGCCGGCCAGCGTGCCGCCGGCCACCCCGAGCCGGGTGCCGTCGAGCCAGCGGTGGGCGGCCATCCAATCGACCGGCAGCAGCAGCGGCACTGCCGACCCGATGACGCCGATCAGCACGAGAAAGCCCACGCCGAGCCAGCGCCAGCCGCGGCGCGGCGGGAATCGCCGTGCCGGCCATCGCGCCTCGACGGCCAGCGCGACGAAGTAGGCCAACGGTATCAGCAGCGGAACCATCTCGATCGGATTCATGGAATGCTCCTTGATCGGCTCCACACGTTGGAACCGCAGGCCCTGAGTCGGTCGGAGGACGGCGGTTCTTACGGTGTAAGTGCGCCAAGCTTACGATGTAAGTCCAATCGATGAATGCGGGTTTACACTGTAAGTCCGGTGACTAGTCACACGGCCCGCAGCGCTCGCTCCGGGCTACCATCGGCCAATGCCCGCCACCCGCCGCGCACCCAGGACCGCGCCCCGAGCCGTGCGCAAGGGCCGCGCCGTGCGCGAGCCGCTGTCGCGCGAGCGCATCGTGCAGGTCGCGCTGGAGCAGGTGCACCGCGATGGCCTGGCGCAGCTCAGCACCCGGCGCCTGGGACAGGAGCTGGGCTGCGAGGCGATGAGCATCTACCACCACTTTCCGAGCAAGGCGCACCTGCTCGACGCGCTGGTCGACCACGCGACCGCGACGGTCGAGTTACCCGGCCCCGACCTGCCGCCCGAAGAGCGTCTGCGCAAGGTGTGCTATGCGTACCGTGCGATGGCGCATCGCTTCCCGGCGCTGTTCCCGCTGGTCGCCGTGCACCGGCACAACACGCCCACCGGCGTGCGCTTCATCGACGCGGTGATCGCGATCATCCAGGACCTGGAACCCGACCGCGAGGCCGCGGCGCGGCAGTTCCGCACCGTGGGCTACTACCTGGTGGGCGCCTGCCTCGACGAGACCTCGGGATATGCCAAGGGCCCGTCGGCGGCCGAGCCGGTCAGCGACGCCTACATCGCGGAACACTGTCCGGCACTGGTGTCGGCGGCACCGTATTTCAAGAGCGAGCAGTGGGATGCGACGTTCGAGCTGGGCCTGCGGGCGATGATGGACTCCTTCGGCCGCGACGCGCCGCGCCCGCCCGCTGCGGCGAAGACCCCATCGCGGCCGCCGCAGCGCTGAGCCGCCGCTACATCACCGCGCCGAGCTGCCAGGGCACGAACTCGTTCTGCCCGTAGCCGTGGGTCTCGCTCTTGGTCTTCTGGCCCGAGGCGGTGGCCAGCATCAGCCGGAAGATGCGCTCACCCACGGCGTCGATGGTGTCGCCGACGTCGATGATGCCGCCGCAGTCGATGTCGATGTCGTCCTGCTGCCGCAGCCACAGCGCGGTGTTGGTCGACAACTTCAAGCTCGGGCTCGGCGCGCAGCCGTAGGCCGAGCCACGACCGGTGGTGAAGCAGATCAGGTTGGCGCCGCCGGCCACCTGGCCGGTGGCCGACACCGGGTCGTAGCCCGGCGTGTCCATGTAGTTGAGGCCTTTGACGGTCACCGCCTCGGCGAACTCGACCACGTCGACCAGGTTCGTGGTGCCGCTCTTGGCGATCGCGCCGAGCGACTTCTCGAGAATCGTGGTCAACCCGCCCGCCTTGTTGCCGGCCGACGGGTTGTTGTCCATCGACATGTTGTTGCGCGCCGTGTAGCCCTCCCACCAGCGGATGCGCTTCATCAGCTTGTCGGCCACAGCAGGGCTGACCGCGCGCCGCGTCAACAGGTGCTCGCCGCCGTAGATCTCGGGCGTCTCCGAGAGGATCGCGCTGCCGCCGTGGCGCACCAGCCGATCGACCGCCGCACCGAGCGCGGGGTTGGCGCTGATGCCCGAGTAGCCGTCGGAGCCGCCGCACTGCAGGCCCACGGTGATGTGGCTCGCGCTCACCGGCCGGCGCTGCACGCGATTGGCCTCTTTCAGCAGGCCCTTGATGATGTCGACGCCACGCTGCACCGTCTTCGCGGTGCCGCCGGAGTCCTGGATGCTGAACGCCTGCAGCCGCGCGCCCTCGGCCAGGCCCTCTTGCGCCATCAGGCCCTGGATCTGATTGGTCTCGCAGCCGAGGCCCACCACCAGCACCGCCGCGAAGTTGGCGTGCCTGGCGTAGCCGCCGAGCGTGCGACGCAGCACCAGCAGCTCTTCGCCGTCGGCCGCGGTGGCGCAGCCCGCGCCGTGGGTCAGTGCCACCACGCCGTCGATGTTGGGATAGTCGGCCAGCATCTCCGGATGGATGTCGCGGCGGAACCTGTCGGCGATCGCGCGCGCCGCCGTGGCCGAGCAGTTGACGCTGGTCAGCACGCCGATGTAGTTGCGCGTCGCGACGCGACCGTCGTCGCGCACGATGCCCATGAAGGTGGCCGGCTGGTCGACGTAGGCCGTGGGGTGGACACCGGCACCCACCTCGTGCGCGCGCTCGAACGTCGAGAACGCCAGGTTGTGCGTGTGCACGTGCTGGCCCGGCGCGATGGCTTGAGTCGCGAAGCCGATGATCTGGTTGTAGCGACGCACCGGGGCGCCCTCGCGAATAGCCCGCACGGCGATCTTGTGTCCCGGCGGCACCAGCCCCGACACGGTGACACCGACGCCTTCGAGGCGCGTGCCGCCCATCAACTGGCGCCGCGCGATCACCACGTCGTCGGCGGGATGGATGCGAATGACTGCCGCGCTGTCCGTCGTGGCCACGACCGTGTTCATCTCTCGACTCCCCTGGGGTCCTCCCTGGTCGATCGGCGGGCGCCATCGGCAGTTGCCGGACGGCGCGCTCGCGCGATCGCTCGATCTTGCTTGTTATCTCATCGCTTTGCGTGCCGACGCGCGCTTGGCCTTGGTGGCCGCGAGCTGATAGGACCGCTCGGCCGACTTGCGCAGCTCGATCGCCTTGGCTAACGCCGCCTTGTAGCGGGCCAGCGTGTAGGTGTTTTCGGTGGCGATGTAGACGCTGCGCGTGGTGGGCTTCAGACCGAAGCGCGGCAGCGTGACGCCGAAGCTGGCGTCGCGCGTGTTGCGCCCGGGCCGAGTGCGCACGATCGGGCCCGAGATGCCCACCGGCAGGTTCGAGCCCTTGTTCGACGCGATGTCGCGCCGCAGGCCCGAGGGCGCCGGCAGTTTGGCGATGCGCTTCAACAGTTCCGCGGTGGCCAGCTTCAAGGACGCGCGCGCCTTGCTGCCGTCGTTGCTGTGGTCGGAGAACATCTTGGATTTTCCGTACCGCAGCTGCCAGCCGTGTGTGTGCTTCGAGTCGATGCGTTGAATATGTTCTGGGACTCGAAAGGTTGCTCCCGTGAAGATCCGGACGACTCGTGTCTTCACGCTCCAGGACTCCTTTGCCGGTTCAGTTGTCGATCAACTCCGGGTTCCAGGCGTGCACGGCCTGCTGCTGCACCCCCAAGCCCTCGATGCCGACGCGCATGGTGTCGCCCGGCTTCAAGAACTGAGGTTGCGGCTTCAAGCCCATGCCCACGCCGGGCGGTGTGCCCGTCGCGATCAAGTCCCCCGGCTCCAGCGTCATGAAACGGCTGAGGTAGCTCACCAGTTGCCTGACGCCAAACACCATCGTACGCGTATTTCCGTTTTGCATGCGCTTGCCGTTGACCTCACACCACATCGGCAGGGCCTGCGGATCGGTGATCTCATCGGTGGTGACCAGCCACGGACCCACCGGGCCGAAGGTGTCGCAGCCCTTGCCCTTGTCCCACTGGCCGCCGCGCTCGAGTTGGTACTCGCGCTCGGAGACGTCGTTGACCACGCAATACCCTGCCACGTGGTTCAGTGCATCGGCTTCCGACACGTAACGGGCGCGCGTGCCGATCACGACGCCGAGCTCGACCTCCCAGTCTCCCTTAACAGAACCTTGCGGCAGCACGACCGCGTCGTTGGGGCCGACCCGCGCGCTGATCGGCTTCATGAACAGGATCGGTTCCTTGGGCACCGGCATCCCAGCCTCGGCCGCGTGGTCGACATAGTTCAGGCCGATGCACAGGAACTTTCCGCACCAGCCCCACGGCGGCGCAATGCGCCCGGGCTGCGCCACCATCGGCAGCGTGGCCGGATCGACGCTGCGCAGCCTCGCCAGCCCCGACGGCGACAGTTCGTCGACGCCGATGTCCGCCACCACGCCCGACAGCGCACGCACCCTGCCCTGTGAATCGACCAGTCCGGGCCGTTCGCTGCCCTTGGCGCCATAACGCATCAGCTTCATGTGTGCTCCTCTTTCGGTCGATCCATGGATGAAGGTGTCGCTCAGTTCGACATGCCGCCGTCGGCGATCATCACGCTGCCGGTGGTGAACGCGGCTTCGTCGCTGGCCAGGTAGACCGCGAGCGCGGCGATCTCCTCGGCCGTGCCCAGCCGCCCCATCGGCTGGCGGCCGACGAACAACTCGCGCACGGTGGCCTCGCTCTTGCCGCTGGCGCGGGCCTGCGCGGCGATGCGCGCGGCCAGCGAGGGCGAGTCGACGGTGCCCGGGCAGATCGCATTGCAACGGATGCCACGGGTCACGAAGTCGGCGGCCACTGCCTTGGTGAGTCCGATCACCGCGGCCTTGCTGGCACCGTAGACGAAGCGGTTGGGCACGCCCTTCACGCTGCCGGCCACCGACGCGATGTTGACGATCGAGCCGCCACCCTGGGCCAGCATGCCCGGCAGGAACGCCTTGATCGTGCGTGCCATCGCACGCGCGTTCAGGTTGAACGCCAGGTCCCAGTCGGTCTCGCTGGCTTCGAGCACGTTGCCGGCGTGCACGATCCCCGCGGCGTTGAACAGAACCTGAATCGCACCTGAATCGCGTGCAGCGGCCTCGATCGCGCCTGCATCGAGCACGTCGAGCCTGCGCGTCGCGCAAGCGCACTCGCGCGCGAGCGCGGCCAGGCCCGCCTCGTCGATGTCGGTGGCGATCACGCGCGCGCCTTCACGCGCAAAGGCCAGCGCGGTGGCACGGCCGATGCCTTGCGCCGCTGCGGTGAGGAACGCCGTCTTGCCGGCCAGTCGCCCTGTCATGGTCGTCAACCCTTCTGTTGGATCCGGTGCCGCGCGTTCGCGCGCCGGTCGAGCTCGTCGTGGCGCCAGGCGATGCCGAGGCCCGGCACCTCGGGCGCCACCGCCATGCCCGCTTCGATGGCCAGCCGGCTCGATGCCACCGCATCGAGTTGAGGAATGTATTCCAGCCACGCCGCGCTCGGTGCCGCGGCGGTCAGCGACACGTGCAGCTCCATCAGGAAGTGCGGACACACCGCGAGGTTGAACGCCTCGGCCAGGTGCGCCACCTTCAGCCATGGCGTGATGCCGCCGATGCGCGCGACGTCGACCTGCACGATCGAGCAGGCACCGTGCCGCACGTAGGCGGCGAACTGCGCCGCCGAGTACAGCGACTCGCCGACCGCGATCGGCACCGTGCTGGCCGCGGCCAACCGGACGTGTCCTCCGATGTCGTCGGCCGGCAGCGGCTCCTCGAACCAGGCGATGCCGAGTTCGGCGTAGCACGGTGCCCGCCGCAGCGCCTCGCTGAGCGTGAAGCACTGGTTGGCGTCGACCATCAGCTCGAAGCCCTCGCCCACGGCGTCGCGCACGGCGCGCAGGCGCGCGATGTCCTCGCTGACATGGGGCTTGCCGACCTTGATCTTGGCGCCCTTGAAGCCGGCGCGCTGCGCGGCGAGCGTCTCGCGCACCAGGTCGTCTGACGACAGATGCAGCCATCCGCCCTCGGTGGTGTACACCGGAACGCGCTGTTTGGCGCCACCGGCCGCACGCCACAGCGGCTGCCCGTCGCGCCGGCAGCGCCAGTCCCACAGCGCGGTATCGATCGCCGCCAGCGCCAGGCTCGTGATCGCGCCGACCGCGGTGGCATGGGTGGCGAACAGCAGATCGCGCCAGATGGCCTCGACGCACGATGGGTCGCGGCCGAGCAGCCGCGGCGCCAGGTGATCCTTCAGCAACGCCACCACCGACGAGCCACCGGTGCCGATGGTGTAGCTGTAGCCGGTACCCTGACTGCCGTCGTCCATCTGCAGGCGCACGATCGGCGTCTCCTGCGTCACGAACGATTGGATCGCGTCGCTGCGCGGCACCGGCGGCGGCAGGTCGACCTGGAGGATCTCGACGCTCGCGATGCGGGTCATGCTCGCTCACCGCGTGAGAGCCCGCCGGACTCGGCCGGCGGCCAACCTAGCTTCATTTGGGCCAGCCAACGAAAGTGACCGCCGGCGGGGCGCGACCCGCGGGCTCTCTGGCAGTGACGCGCACCGGCGAACAAGACTAGAACCCCATCACCTTCGGCAGCCAAAGCCCCACCGCCGGGATGTAGGTGAGGATCACCAGGCTCAGCAGCAGCGGCACCAGCCACGGCAGGATCGCCACCGTGGTGCGCTCGACGCTCAGCTTGGCAACGCGTGCGAGCACGAACAGCACCATGCCCATCGGCGGGTGCAGCAGGCCGATCATCAGGTTGAGCACCATCACCAGCCCGAAGTGCACCGGGTCGATGCCGAGCTGACGCGCGATCGGCAGCAGGATCGGCACCAGGATCGTGATCGCCGCCGTCGGCTCGAGGAAGCAGCCGACGAACAACATCAGCACGTTGGCCAACAGCAGGAACAGCCACGGCTGCTGGGTGAAGGCCAGCACCCACTGCGCGATCGCGCTGGTGACACCGGTGGCCGTGAGCATCCAGCCGAAGATCGACGCCGCGGCGACGATGAACATCACCGTCGCCGTGGTCTCCACCGTGTCGAGGCAGACCTTGACGAAGCGCTTCCAGCTCAGCGTGCGGTACCAGGCCAGGCCCAGCACCATCGCCCACACGCAGGCGGCGATCGCGCCCTCGGTGGGGGTGAAGATGCCGGTCGACATGCCGCCGATCAGCAGCACGGGTGTCATGATCGGCAGCACCGCCTCGAACCTGAACCAGCGGTCGGCGGCGAACAGCACCACCAGGCCGCCGATCACGGTCAGCTGCGCCTGGGCACCCCAGTCGACCAGGTAGTACAGCGCGCTGGGCCACAGCACCACCACCGCCGTCTCGATCACCGCCTTGCCGAAGCGCGAGCGCGTGAACTTGATGTCGCTGCCCCAGCCGTTCTTGTGCGCGAAGTACGCCACCGTCAGCATCATCAGCACGGCCATCAGCAGGCCGGGCAGGATGCCGGCCAGGAACAGTGCGCCGACCGACACGTTGGCCATCATCGCGTAGATCACGAACGGCAGGCTCGGCGGGATGATCGGCCCCAGCGTGGCCGAGGCCGCGGTGACGCCGACCGCGAACTCGGTCTCGTAGCCGTGATCCTGCATCGCCTTGATCTCGATCGTGCCGAGGCCGGCGGCGTCGGCGATCGCGGTGCCGCTCATGCCCGCGAAGATCACCGAGCCCAGCACGTTGACGTGGCCGAGGCCGCCCTTGAGCCAGCCCACCAGCGCGAGCGCGAAGTTGTAGATGCGGTTGGTGATGCCGGCGTTGTTCATCAGGTTGCCGGCGAGGATGAAGAACGGCACCGCCAGCAGCGGAAAACTGTCGATGCCGCCGATCATGCGGTGGATCACCGTCAGGCCCGGATAGTTGCCGCTCCACAGGATGTAGATCAGCGAGGCGCCGGCCATCGCCATCGCCACCGGGATGCCGCCGGCCATCAGCACCAGAAAGACGACCTTCAGCATGCTCGTCCGGTCGATTCAGCGGTCATCCATCGTCGACTCGGGCCGCTCGAGCACGCTGTAGCCGCGCCGCCAGTGCACCACGGCGACGCGGATCGAGCGCAGCAGCATCATCACCAGGCCGAACAGGCACACCCCGTACAGCAGGTTCATCGGCACGTCGATGATGGTCATCATCTGCGCCGTCATCTTGCTCATCATCTGCACCGTGATGAACGCCATCGCCGCGAAGAAGGCGATGCGCAGCCCGTCGACCACGGTCGACAGCACGCGCGACACACCGCGCGGCAGCCAACGGTACAGCAGGTCGACCTGGATGTGGTTGTTCTTCACCACGCCGATGCCCGCTCCGACGAACACGGTGGCGATCAGCAGGTAGCGCGCGATCTCCTCGGTCCACGACGCCGAGTTGTTGAGCACGTAGCGGGTGAAGAACTGGTAGAACACCGTGAGGCCGAGCAGCCAGAAGATGCCCAGCGCTGCCCAGCCCTCGAGCGGCGTGCCCGACAGGTCCACTGCTTCGTCGGTGGCGTGGAACTGCTCGTCGTCGCCCATCACCTTGGGCGGCGACACCGGCTGATCGATGGCGTTCGGCGAGGTGGCGGACACGCGCGCTCCCGGCTGTGCGGCTGCTTCGCCGTCGCGGCTACTTGATCGCCTGCAGCTGGTCGTACATGGCCTTGTCCCAGGTGGCATCCGGGCCGGTATGGAACTTCTGGAACGCCGCGGCGAACGCCGCGCGATCGGACTTGACGACCGTCTTCTTGTACTTGGTGGCGAACTCGTCGACCAGCTTGATCTCGGCGGCGGCGATGTCGTCGGTGCACTTGGCGGCGGCCTCCTTGAAGACCGTCTCGAAGGTCTTCTTGTCGGCGTCGCTCAGCTTGCTCCACGTGCCCCCGCTGACGATCGTCAGCAGCATCTCCGTGATGTGGCCGGTCAGGTTGATGTGGCTCTGCACCTCGTAGAACTTCTTGGCCTCGATGGTCGGCAGCGGGTTCTCCTGCGCATCGACCGTCTTGCTCTGCAGCGCCAAATACACCTCGGCGAACGCGATCGGCGTCGCGTTGGCGCCCACCACCTTGGGGTACATCACGTACAGCGGCGCGTCGGGCACGCGCAGCTTCAGGCCCTTCATGTCATCGGGCACGTTGATGGCCTTGTTGGCCGTGGTGTGGCGCACGCCGTAGTAGGTGACGGCCAGCGGCTTGTTGCCGCCCTTCTTGTAATAGGCATCCATCAGCTCCTGCAGCAGCGGACTCTGTGAATACTTCTTCCAGTGGTCGAAGTCGCGGAACATGAACGGCGCGCCGCCGATCGCCAGCGGCGGATAGGTCCGCGCGGCGAACGCCTGGCCGGTGTAGATCACGTCCACGGTGCCGAGCGTCAGGCCCTGGTTGATGTCGGTCTCCTTGCCGAGCTGCGAGGCCGGGAACACGTCCATCTCGTAGCGGCCCTGCGTGCGCGCCTTGATCTCGCCGGCGGCCCACAGCGCCCACTTGTGGTACGGCTCTGACGTCTCGTAGACGTGCGCGAACTTCAGCTTCGTCTGCGCCAGCGTCGGCGCGGCGATGCCGATGCCGGCGGCCAACGCGGCCACGGTGCCGAACCAGCGAAGAACGGTGCGCTTGATCATCGGAGTCTCCTCGTTGTCGTCGAACACGGGGGAAGGAACGGATCAGGCGGCCCTCAGGCCGCCTCTTGCTCCGGCGGCGGGCGGATCGCCGGATCACCGCCGGCCCACGCGGCGCCGAAGCGGTCGTGCGAGCGCTGCAGGTGCTCGTGCATCGCGGTGCGCGCACGCGCCGGATCCTTGGCGGCGATGGCACTCACCACCGCGCGGTGCTCGGCCACCGCCTGGCGCCAGGTGGCGGCGCGCTCGAAGTGGCGGCCCAGTCGCTCGAACAACGGGTTGTTCCGCTCGTCGTAGAGCTCGGTCACCACGCGCTGCAGCGCGCTGTTGTCGCTGGCTTCGGCCACGCGCACGTGGAACAGGCGGTCGCCACGGATCGGCATCCGTTCGCGCGCGATGTCGGCTTCCATCAGGGCCACTGCCTCGCGCAGGCCACGCGCGATCGACGCGGCGTTGCGGCTGGCCGCCGCCAGCGCCGCCAGCTCGCACTCGATCAACTGGCGCGCCCGGATGATCTCGAACGGACTCAACTCGCCCTCGACCCGCCTGGCGCTCGGCGCCGGCTCGGTGGCGATCACCGTGATGCCCGAGCCCATGCGCACCTCGACCAGCCCTTCGACCTCGAGCACGATCAGCGCCTCGCGCACCGACGGGCGCGACACCTTGAGCTGCGCCGCCAGGTCGCGCTCGGCCGGCAGGCGCGAGCCCACCGGGTACTCGCCGGCGCGGATCAGGCCGCGCAGCTGCTCGGCGATCTGGCGGTACAGGCGGCGTGGTTCGATCGATTGCAGCGGCATCGCGAAGTGACGGGCCGCCGATGGCGGTCAAGTGGTCATACCAGTTGCAGGCGCGGCAGCATAGGTCAGGCCGCGCGCAGCGACCGATGCGGGAAACCCGAGGCCGGGTTGATGCGGAGTGGCGACTAGCGCAAGACGGCGCTGGCCTTGGCGGCTTCGATCAGCGCCTGCGCATCACCGGGCAGCAGGAACTTCTGCTCCACCGCGCGCGCGGCAGCGGCCCGCACCCGCTCGACATAACCGTCGTGCGAGCCGTAGCGCTCCTGCAGCGACGGACGCGGATCGTCGTTGGCCTTGCGCTCGGCGGCCGTGCGCGCGAACGGGATCATGCCGCCGACGTAGTTGCAGATCTGGTCCTTATGGAACGGCATCGCACCGCCGGCCGTGATGTTCCAGCCCAGGTAGGTGCCCAAGGGCGCGTCGAGCAGCACCACGGGCACACCGCCTTGCTCGTTGCCGTCGGCATCGACCTTCGGCGCGTACATCGCCAGCGCGCGCTTGATGCGTGGCGGCGCCAGCGACGGAATGCCCGAGCCGTCCTGCGCATCGAACTGCGGCCCCCAGTCGTAGTCGAGCACCGGCATGATGAAGTCGCTCTCGGGCACGCTGGCGCGCAAGCCCGGCAATGTGGGGAACCCGAGCGACGCCTTGTCGGCGCGCGCCAGCGTCGCATCGGCCAGCATCGGCCAGCGGCTCGGGGGCGGCGCGGTGCCCTTCATGACCCAGTCGCGAAAGTGCACCCGCAGCGCATTGACCGTCTGCGTGTGTGGCACCGGGTTGGCCGGCAACACGCCGACGCCGAAGTTGTTGCCCGGGCATGCCGGCCCCGCCTTCGGCAGCCCGACGCCGGGCAGGCTGGAGTCGAAGCCGCCGGCGCCGCCGCCATGCGTGGAACTGGCGATGTAGTAGCGGCGCACGTCGTCGGGCAGCGGCAGGTCGCTCTTGCCCTCGGTGCCCACCCACTCGGGCGTCAGCTTCAGGGCCCACACCTCGGCTGAACCGAAGTGCTCGATCACCTTCGGGCACGTCTTGCTGCGTGTGCAGCGATCCAGGATGCCGGCGGTGCGGCCGCCGCGCACGGGGTCGGGTTGCGGCAACCACCACTGCGGGCCTTCGCTGCCCGCCTGATAGAGCTCCAGCACCCCGTCGGGCTGCGCCCAGCGGAAGTTCAACGCGATGCGCCGCCCGGCAATGATCGGCCACATGCCGTCGTGCACGCGGCCACCGCCCTCGCCCTCGTTGAATCCGAGGTGCAGCCAGCCGCGCAGGAAGTTGCCGGACTGCGAGATGCCGCGGGTGATGCTGTGCGTCACCAGTTTGGCGATCGGGTTGGGCGTGCCGGCATCGTCGGCCGCGGCGCTCTTGAAGAACGCGCCGACGTCGCGCCACGCTGCGAAGCCGATGCCCAGCACGTAGGGGTCCGCCGCGGTGAACACCACCTGGTACAACCGCGCGGCATCGAAGCCGCGGCGAAGGCAGATCTGCGTCGGATCGGGCGTACCCGGGAACGGATTGGCCGCGTCGCAACGCGCCCACGCCCAATCGGTGGCAGGGACCACGACCTCGTCGAACACGTCGCCGCGCTGGTTCTCGCCACCGCGTGAGACCAGCCTTGCCTTCGCCGTGTCGAGCGACTGCGGGCGATAGGGCACCGGGTTGGTTTGCACCAGCAGCGGCTGCGATGCCGGCCCCGAGCGATTGACGATGCGCGCGAACACCTCGCCGGTGATCGGCGCGCCGCCCGGCCCGCGCGCCACCGGCAGCTGCAGAAATTGCATGCCGGCCACGCTGGCGGTCGGCCGCACGGCAGTGGCGCCGGCGTTGTCGCCCTGCCAGGCACTGGCCAGCATGATGTCGCCGAGGGCGCGCTCCTGCGGTGCAAACGGGAACACGCGGCCGCGATTGGGCACGTCGTGCCACATCAGCCCGCTGGCCTTGGCCCCGTCGATCGGCTTGACGATCACGAACGACGCGACGTAGCGCACCCTGCCGTCGGCATCCTTGGCCAGCTCGATGTCCTGGATGATGGCGTTGCCGGGCAGCTGAGGATCGAGTTCGCCGAACGCGCGGCCCGCCAGCTGCTCATAGGCGGGGGCGCCCGCGGTCGGCGGCTCGGGCACGCGCTCGTCGATCACGATCCGCGTCACGCGCCCGTGGGCCGCCGCGCCCACCGCAGCCGCCACCAGTGCCACCCACAACGCACGTCGTTTGATCGCCACCATGTCGCCGCGCTCCGTGGAGTCAGTAGTGGATCGCGCGCGGCGCCCCGCCGCCGGCGGCGATGGCGTCGCCGTGGATGGCGCGCGAGCGTGGCGAGCACAGGAACGCCACCACGTCGGCCACTTCGCTGGCATCGACCAGGTGCTGGATGGCGTTGCCGGCGGCCATCTGCTGCTCGATGGCCTCGAGCGCCACACCCTGCGCGGCGGCGCGCGCGGCCATCATCGGCGCGGTGCGCTCGGTGCGCGTCAGGCCCGGATGCACCACCGTCACGTTGATGCCGAACGGCCCCAGCTCGTCGGCCATGTTCTTGGTCAACGCGGCCACCGCGACGTTGCGCATGCTGCCCACCGCGTTGCCGCTCTGGCGCGCGGCCAGCCCGCTGATGTTGACGATGCGCCCCCAACCGCGCTCGCGCATGCCCGGCGCCACCTCGCGCGCGCAACGCACGTAGCCCATCACCTTGGTGTCCATCTCGCCGTGGAAGAACGCGCCGCTGATCTCGCCGAGCTTGGGCGGCGCGCCGTAGCCGCCGGGCTCGGCGGCGGCGTTGACCAGGATGTCGATTGCGCCGCCGAGTTGGCGCACCGCCGCGGCGACCGCGGCTTTCACCTGCTCGTCGCTGGTGGTGTCGGCGCGCACGGCGACCACGGTGCGGCCGCTGACCGCCGCGAGTTCGGCCGCCGCGGCGGCGAGCACCGACTCGTTGCGCGCCAGCAGCGCGACATCGCAGCCCTCCTGCGCCAGCACGCGCGCGATCGCCTTGCCGATGCCGCGGCTGCCGCCGCTGACCAGTGCACGCTTGCCGTTGAGCTGCAGGTCCATCCCCGAACTCCCGCTGCGCGAGAACGCGTGGCGCCAATATAGCGACCAACCCTCGGCGCCGCCCGGTCGCGCTCGCCGCGCCGCCTCGGGGTGGCTGGTCAGCGCGGCTGCCGGCCCGCGGCGGCGTAGAGATCGGCCAGCGGGACCACGCGACCGTGCAGCGGTGCGATGCGCTCGACGCCGAGCCTGAGCCGCTCGATGTTGTCGATCAGGTTGACGTTGTTGGCGTTGGGCGTGGACGGTGGTGCCGCGCCGGGCGGCAGCGGCGTGTAGGCGTCGGCTTCGATCAGGATCTTCTCGGCCGGCAGGTGCACCATCAGGAACGAATCGCTGTGCACGCTGCCGGTGATGCGGTGGATGTCGATCGTGCGCGCACCATCGCTCAACGTGGCCTTGTCGGCCACCGCCATGAAGGCAGCCGTGCGGCCCGACGCGGCCAGGCGGTCGGGCGCGATGCGATTGGGCGTGCCGAGCACGCGCTCGAGATACGGCACGTTGGCCGCCTGCGTGACGATGGTGGCGCCCTCGGCCACCGCGGTGCGCAGGCCGCCGGCATGGTCGAAGTGCTGGTGCGAATTGATCACGTAGCGGATCGGCTTGCCCGGCGCCAGCGCCTTCACCGCGTCGATCACCGGCACGCTGCGGCCGTCGTTGAGCGGCGCCTCCACCAGCACCAGGTGGTCCTTCATCTCGATGGCCACGCTGTTGTGCGAGCCGCCACCGACGAACCACACACCGTCGGCGAGCTTGTCGGTGGTCACGCGCTCGCCGGCGCTGCGCACCGCCTCGGGCACGCTGATGTCGACCGCCGCGTTCGGCTCGACGCTGCCGACCTGCACGTCGAGCACCGCGGCGCCGGCCATGCTCTGCTCGATGCGGCCAGGGAACCTGACGCCGCCGCCGACGTCGCGGTAGTTCGAATAGCGCGTCACGACATCGACCTCGCCGAGCACCGGGTCGGGCACGCGCGAGTCGACCCGCTGCACCAGGCCATCGGTGCCGACGAACACCGTGGCGATGAAGCGCCCGGGCTCACTGAACATGAGCGCGGTGCTGCCGTCGCCGCGTGGTTGCGCGTTGGCCTTGTTGCGCTGCGCCGCCCTCAGTGCGCCGTGCGGTGTGATCCACAGCTGATGCACGCGGTCGGCGACGAAGCGCGGGCCGGGCACCGGGCCGCTCGGCCCCGCGTTCCACGCGAAGCCGCCGCTGACGAACTGGTCGTTGCGCTGCTGGCCCTGCAGCGGATAGCCGCCACCGCCGGTGGGCTCGGCACGCGACAGCGTGATCTCCTCGCGCATCGACGCGGTGTCATAGTTGATCTGGCGCACCTGCGAGTGGACGGTGATCTTCGGCCACGCCGAGGTCGGCACGAACGCCTGGCCATAGGTGTAGCCGGTGCCTTCGGCGGTGTAGCGGATCGACTTCAACTTCGCGCCGCCCATCGCCTCGTTGGCGCGCGCGATCGTTGCGCTCGCGTCACCCGGCAGCGCCGTGGTACACGCGACGAACAGGCCCGTCGCCAGGGCAGCCAGCCCCGCGAGGGCCACCGTGCGAAGGGAAATGAGGCCGCCAATCCGCATGTCGTTTCTCCTGCCGTCGTGATGCGACCGCGGTGTACGCGACGGCACGCCGCGGTGCAGCGAGGGTTTGCCCGCAACACCCCCAGTTGCTCGGGCGGGCTGCACGCACGCGCGGCCCCGGGGCTACTGTTCGACGAACGCGCGCTCGATGACGAAGTGGCCCGGCGTCGACGTGTTGCCTTCCTTGAAGCCGCGTTCCTCGAGCATGCGCTTGAGGTCGCGCAGCATCGACGGGCTGCCGCAGATCATCGCGCGGTCCTCGGCCGGGTCGAGCGGCGGCTCGCCGAGATCGGCCAACAGCTTGCCGGAGGTGATCAGGTCGGTGATGCGGCCCTGGGTCGGGAACGCTTCGCGCGTCACGGTGGGGTAGTAGGCCAGCTTGCCGCCGATGATCTCGGCCAGCAGCTCGTGCTCGGGCAGCAGCTCGTTGAGGTAGTCGTTGTAGGCCAGCTCGGCGACCTGCCGCACGCCGTGCACGAGGATCACGCGGTCGAAGCGCTCGTAGGTCTCCGGCGCGCGCACGATGCTCATGAACGGCGCCAGTCCGGTGCCGGTGGCAAACAGGTAGAGGCGCTTGCCCGGCAGCAGGTAGTCGACGACCAGCGTGCCCGTGGGCTTGCGCCCGACCAGGATCTTGTCGCCGATCTGGATGTGCTGCAGCCGCGAGGTCAGAGGCCCGTCGGGCACCTTGATGCTGAGGAACTCGAGATGCTCCTCGTAGTTGGCGCTGACGATGCTGTAGGCGCGCAGCAGCGGCTTGCCGTCGACCTTCAGGCCGATCATCGTGAAGTGCCCGTTGGAGAAGCGCAGCGCAGGGTCGCGGGTGGTGGTGAAACTGAACAGCCTGTCGGTCCAGTGGTGGACGGATAGCACCGTCTCCTCGTTGAATGCAGCCATGGCTCCCTTGCCATCTCCCTGTCGAACCCGCTCGTTCAGCCCCTGCCGACGAACGGCATCTTGGTGGCCATCACCGTCATGAACAGCACGTTGCTGTCCGGCGGCAGGTTGGCCATCGTCAGCACCGCGTCGGCCACCGACTGCAACGGCATCCGCGCTTCGGGCTTCATCGACCCGTCGGCCTGCGGCACGCCGGCGACCATGCGGTCGGTCATCTCGCTGGCGGCGTTGCCAATGTCGATCTGGCCAACCGCGATGTCGTGGGCGCGGCCGTCGAGCGCCGCCGTCTTCGTCAACCCGCTCACCGCGTGCTTGGTGGCCGTGTAGGCGATCGACATCGGACGCGGTGCGTGGGCGGAGATCGAGCCGTTGTTGATGATGCGGCCGCCCCTGGGTGTCTGATGCTTCATCACGCGGAACGCCTCTCGGATGCAATAGAACGAGCCGCTCAGGTTGGTGTCGACCACCTGCTGCCACTTCTCCAGCGGCAGCTCGTCGATCGGCACCGCCGGCGCGCCCATGCCGGCGTTGTTGAACACCAGGTCGACGCGGCCGAAGCGCTTGACCACGGCGTCGAACAGCGCGGCCACCTGCGCGGCCTGCGTCACGTCGGTCGACACCGCGAGTGCGCGCTGCGCGATGTCGCCGAACGGGTCGCCCGCCTTGGCGATCGCCTGCTGCAGCGCATCGGCGCGGCGGCCGGCAAACGCGACCCGCCAGCCGTCGGCCAGCAACGCCTGTGCGCAGGCCGCACCGATGCCCGAGCCGGCGCCCGTGACCAGCGCCACGCGGTTGTGAGGGGTCCTGGTCGGGGTTGCATTCATGGCTCGTTCTCCTCGGCTGAACGCGCCAGTCTGCCACCATCGCGACGGCGGCCGCCTGAGCGAGGTCAATGCCCGCTCGAATGCCCTAGCATCGGCGGCGCAACGGACCCCAGGACGCGGCCATGACCAGCACCCCATTTCGCATCGCGGTGATCCCCGGCGACGGCATCGGCAAGGAGGTGATGCCCGAGGGCGTGCGCGTGCTCGAGGCGGCGGCCCGGCGCTTCAAGCTGCAGCTGCGCTGGCAGCCGGTCGAGTGGGCGAGCTGCGACTACTACGCAGCCCATGGCCAGATGATGCCCGACGACTGGAAGCGCCAGCTCGAAGGCGCCGACGCGATCTTCTTCGGCGCGGTGGGCTGGCCGGCCACGGTGCCCGACCACGTGTCGCTGTGGGGGTCGCTGATCAAGTTCCGCCGCGACTTCGATCAGTACATCAACCTGCGACCGGCACGGCTGTTCGACGGCGTACCGTGCCCGTTGGCCGGCCGCAAGCCCGGCGACATCGACATGTTCATCGTGCGCGAGAACACCGAGGGCGAGTACTCGGCGGTGGGCGGCGTGATGTACCCCGGCACCGAGCGCGAGTTCGTGTCGCAGACGTCGATCTTCTCGCGCATCGGCAGCGAGCGGCTGCTGAAGTTCGCGTTCGAGCTGGCGCGCTCGCGCCCGCGCAAGACGCTGACGCTGGCCACCAAGAGCAACGGCATCTCGATCTCCATGCCGTGGTGGGACGAGCGCTGCGCCGAGATGGCTGCGCGCTACCCCGACGTCGTCTGGGACAAGCAGCACATCGACATCCTGACCGCGCGCTTCGTGATGCAGCCGCAGCGCTTCGACGTGGTGGCCGCAACCAACCTGTTCGGTGACATCCTGAGCGACCTCGGGCCCGCCTGCACCGGCACCATCGGCATCGCGCCGAGCGCCAACATGAACCCGGAGCGCAAGTTCCCGAGCCTGTTCGAGCCGGTGCACGGCTCGGCGCCCGACATCTACGGCAGGAACATCGCCAACCCGGTCGGCCAGATCTGGGCCGGCGCGATGATGCTCGACTTCCTCGCGCGCAGCAGCGGCGCAGGGCGCGACGCGCACGACGCGATCCTGCGCGCGATCGAAGCGGTGCTGCGCGAAGGTCCGAAGACGGCGGATCTGGGCGGCACGGCGAGCACCACCGAGATGGGCCGGGCGATCGCGGATCGGGTGGCCGCGATGTGAGGCGCGTCGGCGTGCCTGCGCGGGTGCGTGCCTG
>DATJYZ010000327.1:0-3097 GCA_035499355.1 Burkholderiaceae bacterium
AAGCTGGCAGCGTGCATCCGACCAGCCGTCGCCCAACTCATCGGGCGTCACCGCGATGGGTGCCACGCTGCAAGCCGGCTTGGCGTGAATCCAGCCGAATCCGGTCTTCATCTCGATGGGTGCCAAGCGGCGAAGCGACCAATCGTTGATCAGAACCACCAAGCGGATATGCCGCAGCGCTTCCTCACGCGTCGCTCCCATCGGCACGCCGTCGGTGATCACACCGAACTCGCCCTCGAAATCGATGCCATCCGCCTCGAAACGGATCGGCACGTCTGTCGGCGCCGATTCAAATCTGAGCCACCGCGCCGGCCGAATATTGAGCCAGGGGTGGAAGCCGACTTTGAGATGGTCGGCTGTGGATAAGTGTAGGTCCTTGCCTGGTTTGTTGACCTCCTTGATGCTGCATTGATCGTGCGGGGGAAGACGCGCAGGGCGTAGCCCGGAGCGGATTCCCCCGCGCGGGCGCGCACGTCAGATGGCGTCCTGTGGCGGCTCTTGCTTGCCGCCTTTGCGAGCGTGCTCGCGTGCCTTGATGCGCTTCTTGGCCTCGGCCGTGCTCTTGTTGAAGCGGATCGACTCGTTGCCCGTCTCCACGATGTGGCAGTGATGCGTGAGCCGGTCCAGCAACGCGGTGGTCATCTTCGCGTCGCCGAACACACTGGACCATTCGCCGAAGTCGAGGTTGGTCGTGATCGCAACGCTCGTGTGCTCGTACAGACGGCTGAGCAGGTGGAACAGCAGTGCTCCGCCGGCCTGGCTGAAGGGCAAATACCCGAGCTCGTCCAAGATCACGAGATCCATGCGCAGCAGGCTCAACGCAATTCGTCCGGCCTTGCCTTGCGCCTTCTCCTGCTCCAGCGCATTGACCAGGTCGACCGTCGAGTAGAACCGCACGCGCTTGCCGTGCCGCATGATGGCCGACACGCCGATGGCCGTCACAAGATGGCTCTTGCCCGTACCGGGTCCACCAACGAACACTAAATTGTGCGCGTCGTCGGTGAACGCCGCTCCAGCCAGCGTTGTCACGAGCTTGCGATCCACCGGCGAGACCTCGAAGTCGAAGCCGGCCAGGTCGCGATGCACCGGGAACTTCGCTGCGTGCATCTGGTGGCTGACGGAGCGCATCGCGCGATCCGTGCCCTCGGCCTGCAGCAGGTGTTCGATCAACCAGCGCGCGGAGTCCAGCCCCGCGTTCGTTCCTTGCTCCACCAGATCGGCCCACGCGCCGGCCATGCCGTGCAGCCGCAACGCTTTGAGTTCGACCGTCACGTCACGCGTCATGGCTGGCCTCCTCGGTGGTGTTGTCGGTGCGCAAGCTGTCGTAGCGCGCCGTGTCGGCCAGCGGCGCCAGCGTCACTTGCAGCGATGTCGCGGCCGTCTGCGGTGCCGGCGTGGCGTTCAGCCGCCCCAGCACGTTGACCACATGCTCCACGCTGACCTTGCCGGGTGGCCCGGTCTCCAGCGCCAACTCCACCGCCACCAGCACCGCGTCCAGCCCCGCGGTGAGCACGATGGCCAGCACCTGCGCCATCACGCGGTCACCGCCCGGGTTGCGCAGCAGCCCCCGCCGCAAGCGCTGCAGCGGCTCGGGCATGTCGGCAAACGGCGCGCCGTTGCGCAGCGCGCCGGGCTTCCTCTGCAGCAGTGGGATGTAGTGCTGCCAGTCGTAGCGCGTCTCGCCGGCGTTGCTCAGCCGCTCGTGACGCGCGACCACTTCGTCGCCGGCCACCACGACCACGCTGCCGGGGTACAGCCGCGTGCTGACCATCTGCCCGTACAGCTCGCACGGCACCGAGTAACGGTTGCGCGCCACCGACACCAGGCAGGTGCTGGACACGCGCGCCGGCTTCTCGACGTAGCCGTCGAACGGCGTCGGCATGGGCATCAGGTGCGCCCGCTCGTGCTCGAGCATCTCGGCCACGCTGAACTGCTCGTGCTCGGGATGACGCACCTCGTCCCACAAGGCTCGGCAGCGCTGACCCAGCCAGGCGTTGAGTTCGGTGAAGCTGCCGAAGCGCTGCTTGCCCGCGTCGATCCAGATGCGCCGCCGGCTGTCCTGCACGTTCTTCTCGACGACGCCCTTCTCCCAGCCACTGGCCACGTTGCAGAAGTCGGGGTCGTACAGGTAGTGGGCGCACATCGTCGCGAAGCGCTCGTTGACGATGCGGCCCTTGCCCTTCTTGACCTTGTCCACCGCGGTCTTCATGTTGTCGTAGATGCCGCGCCGGGCCACGCCGCCCAGGGCGGCGAAGCTGCGCGTGTGGGCATCGAACAGCATCTCGTGGCCTTGACTCGGGTAGGCCACCAGCCAGAAGGCGCGCGACGCGCACAGCTTCATGTGCGAGACCTGCATGCGGTAGTAGATGCCGCCCACCACCAAGCCTTCCTCGCTCCAGTCGAATTGGAACGCTTCGCCGAGCTCGAAGGCTAAGGGCACGAATGCGTTGCCCGAGACCGCCTGGCCTTCGCCCTGGCGCCACGCTCGGATGAAGTCGGTCACGCGCGTGTAGCCGCCGTCGTAGCCAGCGGCCTTGATCTCCACGTACAGCGCCTTGGCGGTGCGACGCTCGTGCTTGGGTCGTCGGGCATCGGCCTTCAATGCCTGCTCGAGCGCCTCGTGGAATACGCTGAGCTTGTTCGGCTGCTCGCCGCGCCGGTACTTCGGTGGGCCATCGACCTCGCCGTGCAGCCACTTGGCAACCGTGTTGCGCGAGAGCCCCGTCATGCGCGCGATCTCGCGCTCCGACTTGTTCCTCCGGCCATGCAAACGCCGGATCCTGCCAATCATGTCCATGGTGATCACTCCTCGTCCTCTGCTGCACAAAAAAGCAGCAGAGTAGGTCGAACACCTGGCTCAGTTTTCGGTCGGCACAACCCTCAAAAGTGGCTCAGTTTTCGGTCGGCGCCAACAGCCAGGCTTCTGCGCGACGCAGCTCGGGCACTCGCTCGAGATGTTCCTGCGCGTCTACGCGAAGTGGATTCCGGACGTGAGCGATGACGCCGAGATGGCGAAGTTCGCTCAGGCGCAGGGTCAGGCCCGAATTCTTCCCTGATTCTTCCCTGGCGAGCCCGTTTTCACTGGAGCGGGTGAAGG
>DATJYZ010000328.1:0-16635 GCA_035499355.1 Burkholderiaceae bacterium
AGGTCGCTTCGTCGCAAGTCGCCCTGGTCACCGGGGCCTCGCGCGGCATCGGGCGTGCCATCGCGCTCGCGCTGGCCGCGCAAGGCATGCGGGTCGTCGGCACCGCCACCACCGAGGCGGGGGCGCAAGCCATCACCGACGCGCTGCAGGCCCAAGCCGCGCCGGCGGGCAGCCGCGGCGTGGTGCTCAACGTCAACGATGCACTGGCCGGCGATGCGCTGGTCGAGTCGATCGTCAAGCACGACGGTGGCCTGCACGTGCTGGTCAACAACGCCGGCATCACGCGCGACCAGCTCGCGATGCGCATGAAAGACGACGACTGGGCCGCCGTCATGGACACCAACCTGCACGCGGTGTTCCGGCTCTGTCGCGCGGTGATGCGGCCGATGATGAAGCAGCGCTTCGGTCGCATCATCAACATCACGTCGGTGGTCGGCGCGGCGGGCAACGCCGGCCAGGCCAACTACGCCGCCGCCAAGGCCGGCGTGGCGGGCCTCACGCGGGCGCTGGCGCGCGAGCTCGGCAGCCGCAGCATCACCGTCAACTGCGTCGCCCCGGGCTTCATCGCCACCGACATGACCGACGGCCTCACCGATGCGCAGCGTCAGGCGCTGCTGGCACAGGTGCCGCTGGCGCGCCTGGGAACGCCGCAAGACGTGGCGGCGGCCGTGGCCTTCCTGGCATCGGCAGGCGCCGGCTACGTCACCGGGACCCAGCTGCACGTCAACGGCGGCATGTTCATGGACTGAGCTCGGGCGCAGGGCCACGGCGAGGGACCGCACGCACTGAGGCCGTAGAATCGGCCGCTGTTTCTTCCTGCAACTCCTGGAGGAGTCATGAGCGATATCGAAGCACGCGTCAAGAAGATCATTGCTGAGCAGCTTGGCGTGCCCGAGTCGGATGTCACCAACGAGAAGGCCTTCGTGGCCGACCTGGGCGCCGATTCGCTTGATACCGTGGAGCTGGTGATGGCCCTCGAAGACGAGTTCGGCATCGAGATTCCGGACGAAGAGGCCGAGAAGATCACCACGGTTCAACTGGCGATCGACTACGCCACCAAACACCAGAAGGCGTAGCCATCGCCGCCGAAGATGTCGCGCCGTCGCGTCGTCATCACCGGCCTCGGGCTGATCAGCCCGGTGGGCAACTCGGTCGGGCAGGCCTGGTCCAACCTGCTTGCCGGGCGTTCGGGGGTGAGCACGATCACGCGCTTTGACGCCTCGTCGTTCGCATGCCGCTTCGCGGGGCAGGTTGCCGACTTCAAGGTCGAGGACTACATCCCGGCCAAGGAAGCGCGGCACATGGACACCTTCATCCACTACGGCGTGGCGGCGGCCGTGCAGGCGGTGAAGGACGCCGGTCTGCCCACCGGCGAGGCGCTCGGTGATGAGCGTGCCGAGCGCATCGGTTGCGTCGTGAGCTCGGGCATCGGCGGGCTGCCGATGATCGAAGACACGCACGCCGAGCTGGCCGCGCGCGGGCCGCGGCGCATCTCGCCGTTCTTCATTCCGGGCACGATCATCAACATGGTGTCGGGCCACGTGTCGATGCGCTTCGGCTTCAAGGGGCCCAATCTGTCGGTCGTCACCGCGTGCACCACCGGCCTGCACAGCATCGGCGAGGCCGGGCGACTGATCGAGTATGGCGATGCCGACGTCATGGTTGCCGGCGGCACCGAAGCGGCCGTGTCGCCGCTGGGCGTCGGCGGCTTCGCGGCGATGCGCGCGCTGTCCACGCGCAACGACGATCCGGCGACCGCGTCGCGCCCGTGGGACAAGGATCGCGACGGCTTCGTGCTCGGCGAGGGCGCCGGGGTCGTGGTGCTGGAGGAGTACGAGCATGCCAAGGCGCGCGGCGCCAAGGTCTATGCCGAGCTGATCGGCTACGGCATGAGCGCCGATGCCGGGCACATCACCGCACCCAACACCGACGGCCCGCGTCGTGCGATGCGCGCCGCGTTGCGCAATGCGGGTCTCGATGCCAGCCAGGTGCAGTACCTCAATGCGCACGGCACCTCGACGCCGTTGGGCGACGTCAACGAGACGCTGGCCATCAAGCTGGCGTTCGGCGAGCACGCGAAGAAGATGGTGGTGAGTTCCACCAAGTCGATGACCGGACACCTGCTCGGAGGTGCTGGCGGCATCGAAACCGTGTTCACCGTGCTGGCGTTGCACCACCAGGTGGCGCCGCCGACGACGAACATCTTCAACCAGGATCCCGAGTGCGATCTCGACTATTGCGCCAACGAGGCGCGCGAGATGCGCATCGACGCGGCGGCGAAGAACAACTTCGGCTTCGGCGGCACCAACGGGTGCCTGGTGTTGCGTCGCGCCTGAAGCACGGCTCGAGCGCTGCCGCCATGCGCGCCGCGCCGGCGTTCGAATTGCACATCACGCCCGCGCGGGGTGAGCGGGTGGTGCTGACGCTGATCGGCGGCCTGTGCGCGAGCGTGCTGGCAAGCTGGGTGTGGTCGCACATCGATGCCGCGGCGGGCCCGGTGGGACGCGGGGCGCTGCCTTGGATGACCGCAGGCGCCGGCGGGGCGCTGCTGGGGGCGCTGTCCGGATGGATGCTGGCGCCGCGCGGTTCGGCCCTGCTGTCCTGGCGCCAAGGGTCCTGGGCGCTGAGCCGATCCGGTGCGCCGGCGCTGGAGTGCACCGCGCAGGCGAAGGTCGACCTGGGCAACTGGCTGCTGCTGCGCATACGGCCCGCCGATGGCGCACGGGTGAGTTGGCTGGGCGTCGGCCGCGGCCAGGCGGGGGTGGCCTGGCATGCCCTGCGTGCCACCCTGTTCGCGCCCGGCCATGGCGCCCAGCGGTCAGGTCCCGATGAGGGCCTGCGGGCATGAACCCGAACGATGCCGACCGCGCGCTGGTGGAGCGCGCGCAGCAGGGCGACTCGCGCGCGTTCGAGATGCTGGTGGTCAAGTACCAGCGGCGCATCGAGCGGCTGATCTCGCGCATGGTGCGCGACGCGGATCTGGTGCACGACATCGCCCAGGAGGCGTTCATCCGGGCCTATCGGGCACTGCCGCAATTTCGCGGCGAGAGCGCCTTCTACACCTGGCTGTATCGCATCGCCGTGAATACCGCCAAGAAGGCGCTGGTCGAACTCAAGCGCGACCCGGTCTCCACCGAATCCGCGCGCGCCCGTCCGGGGGAGGACGACGAAACTTACCGCACCGACCACGAACTAAGCGACGGCGAAACCCCCGAGGCGCTGCTGGCGAGCAAGGAAATTGCCGCCACCGTGAACGCAGCGATCGATGCCTTGTCGGAGGATCTCCGCCAGGCGATCACGTTGCGGGAAATCGAAGGTCTGAGCTATGAAGAGATTGCCGACGTGATGAATTGCCCGATCGGCACCGTGCGGTCGCGGATCTTTCGCGCCCGGGAGGCGATCGCATCTAGATTGCGCCCGTTGCTGGGCACGCGCGAGGGAGAGCGCTGGTAGGCCTCGGCAGGCCAGCTGAAGTGGCACATTGGAGCGACGATGTCTGACGACTCACCACATCCCCCTCAGGAATCCGACACCGAACACTGGTCGGCGCTGTCGTCGCTGGTCGACGGCGAGGCCGCACCCGAGCTGCAGGAGCACTGCCTGGTGCTGTGGGCCGACAACGCCGAGGCGCGCGAGCGCTGGCGACACTACCAGCTGATCGGCGACGTGCTGCGGTCGCGCGAACTGGCGCGCGACGAGGTGCACGACGCCGCGTTTCTGTCGGCGTTGCGCTCGCGCCTGGCCCGAGAACCCGCGGTGCTGCGGCCCGTGCAGACGAGGCTCGTGCAGCGCCTGCGCGCATGGGCGGCTCCGATGGCGGCCACGGCGGGTGTCGCGGCGGTGGCCGGCGTGGTGGTCATGTTGCGCACCACGCCGACCGCCGGCGATTCGGCGCTGGCCGCCGCACGGCCTTCGGCCCAGCCCGTGATGGTGTCGGCGCCGGGCGTCGTGCAGGCGATGCAACCGGTGAACGGGCGCCTGATCCGCGATGCGCGGCTCGACCGCTACTTCGCTGCGCATCGCCAGAGCGCCACGGGTGCCGCGCTGCAGATGCCCGGTGGCACGGTGCGCAGCGTCGACACCATCGTGCTGGAGGATCGGTGATCGCGCTGCGCCGGTCGATCAGCAGTTGGTTGTGGGCGGTGGGCGTCGTGGCCGCGTGGCCCACGCAGGCGCAGACCGCCGCGTCGTCCGCCAGCAGCGACGGGCCGAGCGACGTCCGCTCGTGGATGGCGCGCGTGCAGCGCGCGGCGACCTTGCTCAACTACCAGGGCACGCTGGTGTCCAACGCGGCCGGCGTGGTGTCGAGCTCGCGGGTGGCGCACTACTGCGAAGGCAAGCAGCGCTACGAGCGCATCGACGTGCTCGACGGCGAGGCGCGCCAGGTCCTGCGCCACAACGACGTGACCCAGACGATGTGGCCGCGTGCGCGCGTGGCGGTGATCGAACAGCATCTCGCGATGCCCGACTTTCCCGGGCTGCCGCCGGCGGATGCGCGTTCCGACGACGCCTACGAACTGCGCATGCTCGGCACCGAGCGCGTGGCCGGCTATGAGGCCCAGGTGCTGATGTTCAAGCCGCGCGATGCTCACCGCTTCGCGCAGCGGTTGTGGGCCGAGCGTTCGAGCGGCCTGATGCTGCGTGCCGACGTGGTGGGCGCGCGCGGCGAGGTGATCGAGTCGGCATCCTTCTCCGACGTGACGATCGGCGGCAGGCCGAATCCCGAACAGATCCTGCAGGCGATGCGCAAGCTCGATGGCTTTCGCATCGTGCGGCCGGCGGCGACGCGCACCAAGCTCGAGGCCGAAGGCTGGAGCGTGGCGCACCCGGTGCCCGGGTTCCAACTCGTCGGCTGCGTGCGCCGCGAGCTCGGCGCGCTCGAAGAGCCACCCACCGGCGTCAGCACGCAGGTGTTGATGGCGGTGTTCTCGGATGGCTTGACCCATGTGTCGGTGTTCGTCGAGCCCTACGATGCGCAGCGCCACAAGCCGGTGGCCACCAGCCTCGGCGCCACCCACACGGTGATGACGCGCTCTGGCGAGTGGTGGATCACCGCGGTGGGTGACGTGCCGATGGCCACGGTGCAACTGTTCTCGGCGGCACTGGAGCGGCGCCGCTGACCCGGCGCCGCAGGCGCCAGAATCCCCTTGTTTTTCGCTGGGCTGCCCTCATCCGGGCTGCCAGGGTCTTGTATGAGGTCTCGCATGCGTTCACTCACGGTCTCCCCGCTCCTCGATCCGCGGCGCCGCGCCGTCGCCCTGGGCTTGTCGCTGTGCCTGGGTGCCGCAGGTTGGGCGGCCGCCACCGGCGCACGCGCACAGGGCCAGCTACCCGACTTCACCGACCTGGCCGAGAAGTGGAGCCCGTCGGTGGTCAACATCCGTACCCTCGAGCGCGGTCGATCCGCGTCCGGCGGCGACGTCGATCCCGACGTCGAGGATTTCTTCCGCCGCTTCGGCATTCCGATGCCGGGCCGTCCGGATCAGCGCCGCGGGCCGCGCGGCGGCGACGAAGAGCCACAGCAACGCGGCGTCGGCTCGGGCTTCATCCTCACTGCCGACGGCTTCGTGATGACCAACGCCCACGTGGTCGACGGCGCCGACGAGGTGGTGGTCACGCTCACCGACAAGCGTGAGTTCAAGGCACGCATCGTCGGGTACGACAAGCGCACCGACGTCGCGGTGGTGAAGATCGAGGCGGCCGGGTTGCCGGCGATGCGCATCGGTGACGTCGGCAAGCTCAAGGTGGGCGAGTGGGTGGTGGCGATCGGCTCGCCGTTCGGCCTCGAGAACACGGTGACTGCCGGCATCGTCAGCGCCAAGCAGCGCGACACCGGCGACTACCTGCCGTTCATCCAGACCGACGTCGCCATCAACCCCGGCAACTCCGGCGGACCGCTGCTCAACATGCGCGGCGAGGTGGTGGGCATCAACTCGCAGATCTACAGCCGCTCCGGCGGCTTCATGGGCATCTCGTTCTCGATCCCGATCGACGAGGCGATGCGGGTTGCCGACCAGCTGCGGACCAATGGCCGTGTGATCCGTGGGCGCATCGGCGTGACGATCGCGCCGGTGACCAAGGAGGTCGCCGAGTCGATCGGCCTGGGCAAGCCGATGGGCGCGCTGGTGCAGGGCGTCGAGGCCGGCGGCCCGGCCGAGAAGGCCGGCATCGAGGCTGGCGACATCATCGTCAAGGTCGACGGCAAGGCGGTCGAGAAGTCGGCCGACCTGCCGCGCATCATCGGCGCCACCAAGCCGGGCAGCCGGTCGTCGCTGCAGGTCTTCCGTCGTGGCGCGACCCGCGATCTGCAGGTGACGGTCGCCGAGTTCGAGGCCGACCGTCCCGCCCGCAGGGCGCAGGCCGAGCCCGGTGCGAGCAGCCCGCAGGCGAAGAGCGCGCTCGGCTTGACGGTGTCGGACCTGACCGACGCGCAGAAGCGGGAGCTCAAGGTCAAGGGCGGCGTGCGTGTCGACGCGGCCGATGGCGCGGCGGCGCGGGCGGGCCTGCACGAGGGCGACGTCATCCTGGCGATCGACAACACCGAGGTCGCCGACGTCAAGCAGTTCCTGTCGATCGCGGCCAACGCCGAGAAGTCGCGCGCGGTCAGCGTCATGGTGCGTCGCGGCGAGTTCGTCAACTACCTGGTGATCCGGCCCACTCGGTAGGGGCGCCGCCCGGGGACGCCAGAGTCCCTCGGCGGCAGTAGGAGAATGGTCACCCCATTTCGCATGGCGGGGCCTGGTACCCTCTTCCCGTGCCAGGCGCCGGCGCCTTCGAGGCGAAGGGAGTGAGTTCTAGCTATCGATCCAGCGCGAGGATTGGCTGAGCGGCCCGGTAGAATCGCGAGCGCTTGGCGCGCATTGGGCGGGTGAAGTGAAGGGACTGGGGGCCGGTCCGAGAGCTGTGGATAAGCTGTTGATCGCTCGACCTTGTTGGCCCCCCGCAACGAGCCAAAATCAAGCATTGGCGCGGCTCTCCGCGGAGGCCTTTTGGCTACAATGAAAGCCCAACAAGCAGTTGCCATACGTTTTGTTGGAAGGCGCGTCATCTCTTGGACGTGCCTTTTTTTTGATTGCGGCACGGCCCTCCGGGCCTTCACATCGCTTCGCGATATGAGCCTCCATCGCAGCGGCTTCGCCGCTGTAGCTACCGGCGACGCGCTGCTGATCTGACCGCATGGACCACATCCGGAATTTCTCGATCATTGCCCACATCGACCACGGCAAGAGCACGCTGGCCGATCGGATCATTCAGCGCTGCGGCGGCTTGAGCGATCGGGAGATGGAGGAGCAGGTGCTCGACTCGATGGAGCTCGAGCGCGAGCGTGGCATCACGATCAAGGCGCAGACCGCGGCGCTGCAGTACACCGCGCGCGACGGACGGACCTACAACCTCAACCTGATCGACACGCCGGGCCACGTCGACTTCAGCTACGAGGTCAGCCGCTCGCTGTCGGCTTGCGAGGGTGCGCTGCTGGTGGTCGACGCCAGCCAGGGTGTCGAGGCGCAGACGGTGGCCAACTGCTACACCGCGCTCGACCTGGGCGTCGAGGTGGTGCCGGTGCTCAACAAGATGGATCTGCCACAGGCGGACCCCGAGACCGCACGCGCCGAGATCGAGGACGTCATCGGCATCGACGCCAGCGGCGCGATCCCCTGCTCGGCCAAGACCGGGATGGGGCTGGACGAGATCCTCGAGGCGGTGATCCACCGCATGCCGCCACCGCGTGGCAGGCCCGACGGCCCGCCGCGCGCGATGATCGTCGACAGCTGGTTCGACAACTACGTCGGCGTCGTGATGCTGGTGCGGGTGGTCGACGGCTCGTTCTCCAAGGGCGAGCGCATCCGGCTGATGGCCACCGACGTCTGCTACGGCATCGAGCAGCTCGGCGTGTTCACGCCGAAGTCGCAACCGCGCGAGGTGCTGCGCGCCGGTGAGGTCGGCTTCGTGATCGCCGGCATCAAGGAGTTGCACCATGCGAAGGTGGGCGACACGCTGACGCTGGAGAAGAAGCTGCCCAACAACGCCGGCCCCGCGACCGAAGCGCTGCCGGGCTTCAAGGAGATCCAGCCGCAAGTCTTCGCCGGGCTCTACCCGGTGGAAGCCAGCGAGTACGAGTCGTTGCGCGACGCGCTGGACAAGCTCAAGCTGAACGACAGCTCGCTGCGCTTCGAGCCCGAGGTCAGCCAGGCGCTGGGCTTCGGCTTTCGCTGCGGCTTTCTCGGTCTGCTGCACATGGACATCGTGCAGGAGCGCCTGGAGCGCGAGTTCGACCAGGACCTGATCACCACCGCACCGTCGGTCGTCTACGAGGTCGAGCTCAACGACGGCACCGTGCTGCGGGTGGAGAACCCGTCGAAGCTGCCCGACCCGGGGCGCATTCGCGAGATCCGCGAGCCGATCGTCACGGTGCGGCTGTACATGCCCCAGGACTCCGTGGGTCCGGTGATGACGCTGGCCAATCAGAAGCGCGGCATCCAGATCCAGATGTCGTACCACGGCCGCCAGGTGCACCTGACCTACGACCTGCCGCTGGCCGAGATCGTGCTCGACTTCTTCGACAAGCTGAAGTCGGTGTCGCGCGGCTACGCGTCGATGGACTACGAGTTCAAGGAGTACCGCGCCGCCGACGTCGTCAAGGTCGACATGCTGATCAACGGCGACCGCGTCGACGCGCTGTCGGTGGTCGTGCACCGCAGCCAGAGCCAATACCGCGGCCGCGAGGTGGTGGCCAAGATGCGCAAGATCATTCCACGCCAGATGTACGACGTGGCGATTCAGGCAGCAATTGGCGCCCACATCATCGCGCGCGAAGACATCAAGGCCTTGCGCAAGAACGTGCTGGCAAAATGCTATGGCGGTGACATCACGCGCAAGCGCAAGCTGCTCGAAAAACAAAAGGCTGGCAAGAAACGCATGAAGCAGATCGGCACGGTCGAGGTCCCGCAGGAGGCGTTCCTGGCCATCCTGCAGGTCGACGACTGATGGGCCTCGTTGGCCAGCCGCTTGCGCCCGGACGGCGCCCACCACCCCGAAGATTCGCTCCACGATTCATGAGTGCACTGACCGCGATCCTGTACGCCGCGCTGGCCGTCTACCTCGGCGGCTGGTACGCCGACCAGTGGATCGGCAACTTCTCGCTGCTGTTGTTCGTGCTCACCGTCGTCACGCTCGCCTACTGGCTGGCCGAGCGGTTCCACTTCAAGCCGGCACGCGAAGCCGCGGCAACGGCAGTCGAGACGCAGCACACCCAGCGTCGGGCGGAACTGGCCACGCAGGGAATCACGCAGGTCGATGGCAACCTGCAGGCGGCCAGGCAGCGGGTGCTCGCGCAGCCGTGGTGGCTCGATTGGACGGCGGGCCTGTTCCCGGTGATCTTGATCGTGTTTCTGCTGCGCTCGTTCCTGTTCGAGCCGTTCAAGATCCCGTCGGGCTCGATGGTGCCGACACTGACGGTGGGCGACTTGATCCTGGTGAACAAGTACCACTACGGCGTCCGGCTGCCGGTCATCAACCGGAAGGTCGTCGCCAACCACGACCCGCAGCGCGGCGACGTGGTGGTGTTCCGCTATCCGGTGGATCCACGGGTCGACTACATCAAGCGGGTGGTCGGCGTGCCTGGCGACGAGGTGGCCTACCTCAACCAGCGCTTGACCATCAACGGCAACCTGGTGCCGGTGAAGCCGCAGGGTGAGTACTACGACGACGAGGCACGGCGCTACTTTCCGCAGTTCCTCGAGTCGCTCGGGCCGGTCGAGCATCGCATCCTGGTCGACCCGCAGCGTGCGGCGTACTACGGCAGCAGCGACTCGAGGCAGTTCCCGCACGCACAGAACTGCCGCTACTCGGCCGAGGGCGTGGTGTGCAAGGTTCCCGAGGGCCACTATTTCATGATGGGCGACAACCGCGACAATTCGCAGGACTCGAGGTTCTGGGGCTTTGTGCCCGACGAGAACATCGTCGGCAAGGCCTTCTTCGTTTGGATGAATTTCGGTAATCTCCGCCGCATCGGCTCGTTCCAATGACGAGGGTGGGAAAGGGGTCTGGCATGGGTTCTTCGCGTCGGCCGGGCGCGCAGCGCGGCATCAGCCTGATCGGCCTGCTGTTCTGGGCCATCGTGATCGGCTTCCTGGCCTACGTGGCGATCCGGGTGTTGCCGACGCTGAACGAGTACTTCACCATCCAGAGTGCGATCAACAAGATCGCGGCCTCCAACCCGTCCACGGTGGGCGAGATCCGGCAGCAGTTCGACAAGCAGCGCGAAATCGAGTACTCGATCGCATCGATCTCCGGCAAGGATCTCGACGTGACGAAGGAGAACGACAAGATCGTGATCCGCTTCGCCTACAACAAGGAGCTCGAGTTGATCGCGCCGGTCTATCTGCTGATCAAGTACGAAGGCCGGTCGCGCTGAAAAGCATGGAACCGCGGCTCGAAGCGCTGCAGAAACGCCTGGGGTACACCTTTTCCGAGCAGGCGCTGCTGACGCGCGCGCTCACGCACCGCAGCTTCGGCGCCGACCACAACGAACGGCTGGAGTTTCTCGGCGACGCGGTGCTGAATCTCGCGGTGTCGAGTCTGCTGTTCGAGCGCTTCGGCGGCTCCGACGAGGGCGACCTCACCCGCGTGCGGGCGCACCTCGTGCGTGAGGAGAGCCTGCACCGCACCGCGCTGGCGCTCGGTCTGCCCGACGTGATGCGGCTGTCGGAAGGCGAGGCGCGCGGCGGCGGGGCTCAGCGGCCGTCGATCCTCGCCGATGGCGTCGAGGCGCTCGTCGGAGCGGTCTACCTCGATGGCGGATTCGATCGGGCGTCCGAACTCGTGCGGCGCTTGTTCGGCGATGTCATCGCGGCCAGCGAAGCCCACACCTGGTCCAAGGACGCGAAGACCGAACTGCAAGAGTGGCTGCAGGCGCGCCGCATCGCCGTGCCCACCTACCGCATCGTCGGCACGACCGGCCAGGCGCACGCGCAGACCTTCGAGGTGGAGTGCGCGATCCCGGCGTTGTCGCTCGCCGAGGCGGGCCACGGCCGCTCGCGCCGTGCCGCCGAGCAGGAGGCGGCTCGCCGCTTGCTGGATGCGCTGAAGGCGAGCGACCAGCCGGGCGGCCCGCTGAGGTCGTGAGTTTCCATGCCCATTCGGTCGCTGGCCTCTGAAGGGGCGCGCGCGGCGGACCGGCGGAACCTGGCCGCGCATGAGCTTGGCTGAGTCCGGAGACCCGCGCCAGCGCTGCGGCACCGTGGCCATCGTCGGGCGACCCAATGTCGGCAAGTCGACGCTGCTCAACGCGCTGGTGGGGCAGAAGATCAGCATCACGTCGCGCAAGGCGCAGACCACGCGCCATCGCATCGTGGGCGTGCGCACGCGCCATGCCGCGCAGTTCGTGTTCGTCGACACCCCCGGCTTTCAGACGCGGCACGCCCAGGCTCTCAACCGCAACCTGAATCGCGCGGTGCGCAGCTCGCTCGCCGATGTCGACCTCGTGCTGCAGGTGGTCGAGGCCGGTCGCTTCGGCCGCGACGATCAGCAGGTGGCCGCGCTGCTGCCCGCGGGTGCCCCTGCGATCCTGGTGGCCAACAAGCTCGACGCCGTGCATCGCCGCGCCGACCTGCTGCCATGGCTGCAGACGCTGCCGCAGCAGCATGCCTTTGCCGAATACGTGCCCATGTCGGCCACCCGCGGCGCCGACGTCGAGCGGCTGCTCGACATCATCGAGCCGTACCTGCCCGAGCGCCCGTGGCAGCACGATCCCGACACGCTGACCGACCGCGACGAGCGCTTCCTCGCCACCGAGATCGTGCGCGAGAAGCTCTTCCGGCTCACCGGCGAGGAACTGCCCTACACCTCGACCGTGGTGCTCGATCGCTTCGAGGAGTGGGCGGACGCGCCTGCAGCTCGGCGGCGTGCCGGCGCTGCGCAGCGGCAAGTGCACATCGCCGCCACGATCGTCGTCGGGCGCGACGCGCACAAGGGCATCGTCATCGGCGCCGGCGGTGAGCGCCTGAAGCGCATCGGCACCGAAGCGCGCCACGAACTGCAGCACCTGCTCGACGCCAAGGTGCACCTGGCGCTGTGGGTGCAGGTGCGCTCGGGCTGGGCCGATGACGAGCGTCACCTGCGCAGCTACGGCCTCGAATGAGCGCCGCTCTCGACCACGCCCGCGCCGGTTCGGGCGCAACCGCCGCGGCGCGCCGGCCGGCCGGCGCAGGCCAGAGCGCCTTCGTGCTGCACAGCTACGACTGGAGCGAGTCGAGCCTGATCGTCGAACTGTTCGCGCGCGACGCCGGGCGCATCGCCGCCGTGGCCAAGGGCGCCAAGCGGCCGACCTCGCAGCTGCGCGCCGTCCTGATGCCGTTCCAGCCGGTGCTGGTGCAGCTCGCGCGCACGAAGGGCGACGGCAGCGCCGAGGTGCGCACGCTGCGCAGCGCCGAATGGGGCGGCGGCGACGTCGTCGCGCTGCACGGAGCCGGCTGGTTCGCCGGCTTCTACCTCAACGAACTGCTGCTGCGCCTGCTGGCGCGCGACGATCCGCATCCGCGCCTGTTCGACGCCTACGCGGCGACGCTGGGCAACCTCGGCGACAGCGAGCTGCGCAGCGAGGCCGCGCTGCGCGCGTTCGAGCTGCTGTTGTTGCGCGAGACCGGCGTGCTGCCCGAGTTCGGGCGCACCACGCTGACCCAGCGGCCGCTGTCTGCCGGCGGGCGCTACACGCTGCGCGTCGAGCAAGGTCTGGTCGAGGCGGCTGCGGGAGAACCGGCGCTGCCCGGTGCCGCTTGCCTCGAGCTGGCCGTCGCCCTCGGCGAAGGGGCTGCCGGGACATCGATCGACGCGGTGGCGTTGGCGCCGCTGCATGCGGTGTGCGCGCGCGAGCTGCCGACGCTGAAGCAGCTGCTGCGCACGCAGCTTCACTATCATCTCGGCGGCACCGCGCTGCGCACGCGGCAGGTGGTCATCGACTCTCAACGCCTGCTCGACGCCGCATCCGCGCCAACCCGATGAATCCACTGGTGGCACCCGAAGCGTTCGCCCGCGACGCGCGCACGGCGCTGTCGATCAACGTCAACAAGATCGCGCTGCTGCGCAACTCGCGGCACCTCGACATTCCCAATGTGGTGGCGCTGTCGCGCGCGGCCATCCTGGCGGGCGCGCAGGGCATCACCGTGCACCCGCGGCCCGACGAGCGCCACATCCGGGCGCGCGACGTGCACGAGCTCGCCGCGCTGCTGCGCGAGTGGCCGCACGTCGAGTACAACATCGAGGGCAACCCGACGCACAACCTGATGCAGTTCGTGCGCGAAGTCAGGCCGCAGCAGTGCACGCTGGTTCCGGATAGCGCCGAGCAGTTCACCTCGGATCACGGCTGGAGCCTGCCGGCCGACAACGAGCGCTTGCGGCCGCTGATCGCCGAGGCGCGCTCGCTCGGCGTGCGCGTCAGCCTGTTCATGGACCCGCTGCCCGAGGCGATGGCGCATGCCGCGGCCGTCGGCGCCGACCGCGTCGAGCTCTACACCGAGGGCTACGCACGCGCGCACGGCACGCCCGAGCAGGCCGCCGTGCTGGCGCGGTACGCCGCGGCGGCGCGGGCGGCGCAGGCGGTGGGGCTCGGCGTCAACGCCGGCCACGATCTGAACCGCGCCAACCTCACCGACTTCCTGCACGCGGTGCCCGGCGTGCTCGAGGTGTCGATCGGTCACGCGCTGATCGCCGACGCGCTGGAGTTCGGCCTCGAGCGCACGGTGCGCGAGTACCAGCGCTGCATCCAGCTCGCGCAACCGGCTGCCGCACGATGATCGTCGGCATCGGCACCGACGTCTGCGACATCACGCGCATCGCGGCCGCGGTGGAACGCCACGGCGATCGCTTCGCGCAGCGTGTGCTCGGCCCCGAGGAGATGCGCGTCTTCGAGGCGCGTCGCTCCCGCGTGGCGCGCCGAGGCCTGAGCTACCTGGCGACGCGGTTCTCGGCCAAGGAGGCGTTCTCCAAGGCCATCGGCCTGGGCATGCGCACGCCGATGAGCTGGCGCGCCTGCGAAGTGCTCAACGCCGCCAGCGGCCGGCCCGAGATCCGTCTGCACGGCGCGCTCGCGCAGTGGTTCGCCGAGCGCCAGCTGCGCGCCTTCGTCAGCGTCAGCGACGAGGCCAACGTCGCCACCGCGTTCGTGGTGGTGGAGAAAGTGTCCGCACCGTGAGCCGCCCAGGGAGCACCATGACTTCACACGCACCGGTCGTGCTCGACGTGGCCGGCCTCGCGCTGACGGGCGACGACCGGCGGCGCCTGCAGCATCCGCTCACCGGCGGCCTGATCCTGTTCGCGCGCAACTGGCACGATCGCCGGCAGCTCACCGAACTCACGGCCGAAGCCAAGGCGCTGCGGCCCGACCTGCTGATCTGCGTCGACCACGAGGGCGGCCGCGTGCAGCGCTTTCGCACCGATGGCTTCACCGTGCTGCCGCCGATGCGCAGGCTGGGCGAACTGTGGATGCGCGACGCGATGCGCGCCACCGACGCCGCCACCGCGGTCGGCTACGTGCTGGCCGCCGAGCTGCGTGCCTGTGGCGTCGACCTCAGCTTCACGCCGGTGCTGGACCTCGATCACGGCGGCAGCACCGTGATCGGCGACCGCGCGTTCCATCGCGACCCACGTGTCGTCGGCCTGCTTGCCAAGAGCGTGATGCATGGCCTGCTGCGCGCCGGCATGGCGAACTGCGGCAAGCACTTCCCTGGCCACGGCCACGTCGTGGCCGACAGCCATGTCGACCTGCCGGTCGATCGGCGCAGCCTCAGGGCCCTGCTGAGCGACGACGCGGCGCCGTATGGCTGGCTGTCGACCAGCCTGGCCAGCGTGATGCCGGCGCACGTCGTGTACGCCAAGGTCGATGCGCGGCCGGCCGGTTTCTCCAGCCGATGGTTGCAGCAGATCCTGCGCACAGACTTGCGCTTCGACGGGGCGATCTTCAGCGACGACTTGAGCATGGCGGGTGCGCGCAGGCTCGATGGCCGCGAGCTGAGCTACACCGAGGCCGCGGTGGCGGCATTGCAGGCCGGCTGCGACATGGTGCTGTTGTGCAATCAGTCGATCGACGGCGGCGCAGCCGTCGATCAATTGCTCGACGGCCTGGCCGACACGCAGCGACGAGGCCATTGGCAGGCCAGCGAGGCGAGCGAGGCGCGACGACAGGCACTGCTGCCTGTCAGCCCGCCACTGGCCTGGGACGAGTTGATGCTCGCGAGCGCGTACCGCCACGCGCTCGATCGACTGGTCTGACCGAGCCCGTGCCGGCGCAGCCGGCACGCGGCATCGGTGGGGCGGCTACTGCGACGCGCGGCCCGACTGGGCCTCGCGCTCGAAAGGCAGCACCAGTTCCGACAGGTCCTTGCGTGTCTCCACCAGCACCAGCGGCCCTTCGTCGGCGAGCACCAGCGGCTTGCGCTCACGCGGCACATGCGCCGCTCGAGGCTCGGCGGAGATCGCCTCCTGCACCTGGCGCACCTTGTCGACATCGGAGTGCACCCATTGCAAGCCGGCGTCGTCGGCCAGTTGCTGCAGTTCGTGCGTCGGCAGATCGAAGCGCGGGACCGGCGGCAAGACACGCGGCACCGCCGGCGTCGTCGCGGCGACGACGCCTTGGCTCACGCTGGCGCCGGCTGTTGCCGGCGGTGACTCGAGCGCGATGTCCGGGGTCGCGTCGATGCGCTCGTCACGCTGCCACTCTTGGTCCGATGCGCTGGCATCGGCACGGGTCTCGTGAGCGAACTCGGTCGGTGCCTGCAGCGACCCCGGCGGTGCGGCGACGTCGCTGCTGCGCGTGGCCTCGCGGCCCTCGTCGCTCGGGAGCGACGCATCGCCGGCGGTGTCATCGCGGCGGCCGCCCCGCCGGCGGCGACGCCGGCGACCTTCTCGTTCAGCGTCGCCCGCATCACCGACCGGAATCGTGTCGACGAACGTCGACGGCGGTGCGGAGGACGTTGCGGCCTCCGGTGCGCGCACCTCGCGGGGCGGGCGTTGGCCGCGGCGCTGGCCGCTGCCCGCGTCATCGCGCGGCTCCGCGCGTGGCGCGCTGGCGCTTTCGGCGGACACTGGATCGACCCGCGCGTCACGGGCGCCGTCGCGTCCACCACCCTCGCGCCCGTCGCGCCCGCGGCGCCGCGCATCGTCGCCGCGGCCCTCGCGGTCGCCACCGCGGCCTTCGCGGTCAGCGCCACGTCCCTCGCCGCGCGCTTCGCCGCGCCCGTCGCGATGGCCGCCGCGGCCATCACGGTCACGCTCGCCACGCCCGCCGCGGCCTCTGCCGCCGCGCTCACCGCGCTCACCGCGACGCCCATCGCGACCGGGTTGACCGTCGCGGTCCTTGCGTGCCGGCTCGGCCACAGGGGCGGCCGGTGTCTGCGACGTCGCCGCAGGTTCCGAACCACCGCCGAACAGCTTCTTCAGCCAGGCCTTGAAGCCGCTGTGTGCCGGCTCCGGTGCGGCGCGTACCGGTGCTGCGGGCGCGGGCACTGTGGCCGGCGTCGCGGTGGGCGGCGCTACCGGCTCCACCGGGCGCGGCGGCGTGATCGGCGCCGGCTGATCCGGCAGCACGCCCTTGATCACCGGCTCCTGCCTGGCCTTGGCCTTCTCACGGCGCGAGATCGACAC
>DATJYZ010000329.1:0-3016 GCA_035499355.1 Burkholderiaceae bacterium
GCGCGCAGGATCTCGAACTTGTCGACGTCGATGTGCTTGCCCAGGTAGTGGCGCACGGTGTCCGGGTGCGTCATCTGCTCGCGCGTCTGCCCCGGCATCAGCATGAACTCGAAGCGGTGGTGGCCGTTGGGCTGCACGCAGCACACGGTCGGGCAGGCCGGGTCGCAGATGAAGTTGAAGTACGGCAGGTGGTGCAGCCCGTCGGCGGGGTCCTTCGCCTTGATGTCCACGACCAGCCACGGGTTCGGAAAGTTCTTGCCCGTCATGCCGATGCCCAGCTGCGCACGGATGCCGCTGCGCCCGCCATCGGCGCCGACCAGCCAGCGTGCACGCACCTGTGCCTCGCCGGGCAGCGGCAGCGGCTTCACGCCGGGCAGCGGCATCGGCCGCGTGTAGTCGCTGCCCTGGCAGGCGAGGTGGAAGACGTCGACGCCGCCGGCGTCCTGCACGAAGCGCGTCACCTCGCGACCGCGCTGCACGACCACGTTCGGGTAGCGCGCCAGGCCGTCGGCGAGTGCGGTCTCGAGCAGCGGCTGGTAGAAGAAGTTGTTCACCGGCCAGCCGTGCTCGCGCCGGGTGTTCTTGATCTGGAACAGCACCGCGCCGTCGGGCAGCACCATCTGCACCGGCGCGTCCTGCAGCATGTCGGCGGCGAGCCGATCGGCCATGCCGAAGGACTGGAAGATGCGCATGCACTCGCCGTCGGTGTAGACCGCGCGTGCATTGCCATAGAACTTCGGCTCGCGCTCGAGCACCAGCACGCGATGGCCGCGCCGGCCGAGGCAATGGGCCAGCGTCAGGCCGGTCGGACCGAGGCCGACGATCGCGACGTCGAATTGGGCTTCGGTGAGGTTCATGCTTGCACTCCCACGGTGTATTCCTTGCGGGTGAGCGATGCCAGGCCGCGGCCCATCTGGCCGAGCTTGGCGCCCAAGGTCAGGCCCTCGGGGAAGTGCCCCCACAGGCTGATCCCCCGGTAGTGGCCAGCCTTCCAGCGGGCCTCGGCGTCGTCGTCGACCACGATCGGGTTCCAGCCGAGCTCGATCTCGAAGCCCGAGGGCGTGGCGACGTAGAACGACAACTCGCGGTCGTTGGGGTGCTGGCCGATCGCGTTGGCGATCGGCAGGCCCATGTCGCGCATGCGGCGGTAGGCCTCGGTCACGTCGTCGAGGCTCTTGGCCTGCAGGTTCAGGTGGTGGATCGCGGAGCGCAGCGGGTTCATGCGTTTGCCGCGCGTGGCCGCGAGCGCCATCGAATGGTGGCGGCCGTTGACGCGCAGGAAGGTCAGCTCGAGCGTCACGCCGTTCAGCTTGTCCTCGATCGTGTCCGACACGCGCGCGTCGAAAAGGGTCTGGAAGAAGCGCAGCGTCGCTTCGGGTTCGCGGGTGGTCATCGCGAAATGGCCCAGGCCCATGTCGCCGGTGACGAAGCCGCTGGCCTTCATGTCGAGCGCGTGCTCGGAAGTCAGCGGCCGGGTGAACAGCTCGTAGCGCACGCGCTTCGGGCCGTCGAAGGCCCAGCAGCGCTCGACGCCGCGCTCGGCCGCGTCGGCACCGCCCACCTCCTGCGCCTCAATGCGGGCGCTGCGCAGCCGCGCCAGTGCCAGCTGCAGCGCGGCCTCGTCGTGCAGCTGCCAGCCGATCGCGATCACGTCTTCGGCTGGCCCGTCGTGCACGACGATGCGGCGCGCGTGCTCGTCGATGCGCAGCGCGAGCACGCCACCGGCGGCCGTCTCGGCGTGCACGCCGAGGCCGTCACGGGCGAAGCGTTGCCACTCGGGCAGCTTGCGCGACTCGACGACGACGTAGCCGAGGCTGACGCGCCCGAACAGGCTCGGCTGCCGGGTGTCTGTGGGGGACTTCATGTGCGGCCTCCGTGATCAAGCGTCGGCGCCGAGGAAGGCGGCGACGGCGGCGTTGAACTCGCCGGCGCGCTCCCACTGCACCCAGTGTCCGGTGCGGCTGAACAGACGCACGTCACAGACCGGCAGCTTGGCCTGCAACAGTTGCGCCCCGCTGCTTGGGTTGACGCGGTCCTCGGTGCCCCACAGCACCAGCGTGGGGTGGTCGAAGGCCTCCAGGCGCGGGTCGAGCAGCAAGTCCATGCGCTTGAACACCTCCGGGTCCTTCGGCGCGCGCAGCGGCGGGTTGGCCACCACCTCGGCGTTGATGCTCGATTCGAAGCGCTCGCGCAGCATGTCCTCGGTGATGCGGCTGGAGTCGTAGACCAGGTCCTCGCGGATGAAGGCGGCGAGCTTCTCGAAGGTCGGACCTTCGCCGGCGTAGTAGGTGAGCAGCCGCATCAGCCCCGGCGTCGGCTTGCCCTGCGAGACGCCGATGCCGCCGGGGCCCATCAGCACCAGGCGGCCGAGGCGGTCGGGCCGATCGAGCGCCAGGCGCAGCGCGCAGGCGCCGCCGAGCGAGTTGCCGACGAGGTGGGCACGCTCGATGTCGAGCGCGTCGAGCAGGCCGAGCATCGCCGAGGCAATGCTGCCGAACGGGTCGGCGGTGTCGACCGCCTTGCTCGACTTGCCGTAGCCGGGCATGTCCGGCACCAGCACGCGGAAGCCAGTGGCGAGTGCCTGGACGTTGCGTGAGTAGTTCGACAGCCCCGACGCGCCGGGGCCGCCGCCGTGCAGCAGCAGCACAACCGGGCCGGCGCCGAACTCGGCGAGGTGGATCTGCCGATCGCCGACGGCGACCGTACGAACGGTTGGCTGGAACAGGGTGGCATTCATCGGTGAAGGGTCTCCGGGTCTGGCACCGACAAGCCACTGGACGTGGGCCGATGCTGTTTGAACATGTTCATCTTGTACTGAACATTAGTGTTCAATAATGTTCAAGCGAACGCATCGGTGTTTACCCTTTGTTTGTTCATATTTGGTCATGCATGTTCAAATGCAGGCCCCACTAGCCAACGAAGACGACGATGTCAGCCGACCCAGCGCTGATCCCTTTGAATCAGGCACGACGCCGAATCCATGCCGCGGCGATGAAACTCTTTGCCGAGCGGGGCG
>DATJYZ010000330.1:0-7086 GCA_035499355.1 Burkholderiaceae bacterium
CCGCACCTGCATTTCGAGGTGCTGCTGGCCGGCGTGCAGCAAAACCCGGCGCGCTTTCTTGCCGGCAAGGTGGCTTCACCGGCCATGGTGGCCGACGCATCGGCGTCGCCGACGCCGAAGGTGCGTACGCCCAGGCGACGCGCACCGGCCGGCGAGGCGCCACCGGCCTGGGCCGCGCCGACGCAATCGTCTGACCTCGGCGCAGTCGGTGGCGTGGCGCCCGCGGCGACGGCACCCCCGCCGGTTCCGGCCCCGACTCGCGCCACGAGCACCGAAAGCGTCGAACCGGCGCCTTGAGCGGGGCGCCGCCGGCACCCGCGCCGCCTGCGTTGCACGGCGGTGCGCGCTGCTAAACTGCCCCGTTTTCGCGATGCGCTCGGCGGCCCGGCCCGCGGCACCGCCGATTTCATTGGATGCGCAAGCCCGCGTAGTGCCTTGCGGCCGAACTTGTCTCGCGCACACCCACTCCCAGTTCGCATGTTGCCCAAGATCCTCACCTCGATATTCGGCAGTCGCAACGATCGCCTGCTCAAGCAGTACGGCCGGGTGGTCGAGCGCATCAGCGCGCTGGAGGGCGAGTTCGAGCGCCTCGACGACGCCGCGCTGCGTGCCAAGACCGACGAGTTTCGCCAGCGCCTGACCCAGGGGATCGCGCTCGACGATCTGCTGCCTGAGGCGTTCGCGGTGGTGCGCGAGGCCGGCAAGCGGTCGCTCAAGATGCGCCACTTCGACGTGCAGCTGATCGGCGGCATCGCGCTGCACCAGGGCAAGATCGCCGAGATGCGTACCGGCGAAGGCAAGACGCTGGTCGCGACGCTGCCGGTGTATCTCAATGCCCTGACCGGCAAGGGCGTGCACGTGGTTACTGTCAACGACTACCTGGCCCGGCGCGACGCCGAGTGGATGGGTCGGCTCTACAACTTCCTCGGCCTGACCGTGGGCGTCAACGTGCCCGGCATGGGGCGCGAGGAGAAGCAGGCCGCGTTCGCGGCCGATGTCACCTACGGCACCAACAACGAGTTCGGCTTCGACTACCTGCGCGACAACATGGTCTACGAGGTCGCCGACCGGGTGGCGCGCGGCCTGCACTACGCCATCGTCGACGAGGTCGACTCGATCCTGATCGACGAGGCGCGCACGCCGCTGATCATCAGCGGGATGGCCGAAGACCACACCGAGATGTACGTGCGCATCGACGCCATCGTGCCTGGGTTGAAGAAGCAGATCGGCGAGGCCGACCCGCGCACCGGCGAGGGCGTGATCGATCCGGGCGACTTCACGGTCGACGAGAAGAGTCGCCAGATCTACCTCACCGAGGACGGCCACGAGCATGCCGAGGCGCTGCTGTCGAAGGCCGGGCTGCTCGTCGAAGGCGCCAGCCTCTACGACCCGGCCAACATCACGCTGATGCACCACGTGTATGCCGCGCTGCGCGCGCACCACCTGTTCCATCGCGATCAGCACTACGTGGCGCAGAACGGCGAGATCGTCATCGTCGACGAGTTCACCGGCCGCCTGATGACGGGGCGCCGCTGGAGCGATGGTCTGCACCAGGCCGTGGAGGCCAAGGAGCATGTGGCGATCCAGAGCGAGAACCAGACGCTGGCATCGATCACGTTCCAGAACTACTTCCGCATGTACGGCAAGCTCGCCGGCATGACCGGCACGGCCGACACCGAGGCTTACGAGTTCCAGGAGATCTACGGCCTGGAGACGGTGGTGATTCCGCCCAACAAGCCGACCATCCGCAAGGACGAGAACGACCTCATCTACAAGACCGCGACCGAGAAGTACAACGCGGTGCTCGAAGACATCCGCGATTGCCATGGCCGCGGCCAGCCCACGCTGGTGGGCACCACGTCGATCGAGAACTCCGAACTGCTGTCGGGCCTGCTCACCAAGGCCAAGCTGCCGCATCAGGTGCTCAACGCCAAGCAGCACGCCAAGGAGGCCGAGATCGTCGCGCAGGCCGGACGGCCGGGCGTGATCACCATCGCCACCAACATGGCCGGCCGCGGCACCGACATCGTGCTCGGCGGCAACGTCGAGAAACAGGTTCAGTTCCTCGAGGCGGACGAGGCGGTCGCCGCCGACGAGAAGGCGCAGCGCGTCCGCCAGCTGCAGGACGAATGGCAGGGCCTGCACGAGAAGGTCAAGGCCGAGGGCGGCCTGCGCATCATCGCCACCGAGCGCCACGAGAGCCGGCGCATCGACAACCAGCTGCGCGGCCGCTCGGGCCGCCAAGGCGACCCGGGCCAGTCGCGCTTCTACCTGTCGCTCGAAGACCCGCTGATGCGCATCTTCGCCGGCGACCGCGTGCGGGCGATCATGGACCGGCTGAAGATGCCCGAAGGCGAGGCGATCGAAGCCGGAATCGTCAACCGCTCAATCGAAAACGCGCAGCGCAAGGTCGAGGCGCGCAACTTCGACATCCGCAAGCAGCTGCTGGAGTACGACGACGTCGCCAACGACCAGCGCAAGGTGATCTACCAGCAGCGCAACGAGATCCTCGAGTCGACCTCGGTGGCCGACCAGATCGCCAACCTGCGCAAGAGCGCGATGACCGACGTCGTGCGCACCTACGTGCCGGTCGAAAGCGTCGAGGAGCAGTGGGACCTGCCGGCGCTCGAGAAAGTGCTCAAGGACGAGTGGCAGGTCGAGGTCGATCTGCAAGCGCTGGTCAACCAGAGCGACACCATCACCGACGAGGACGTCGTCGAGAAGGTGGTCGCCGCGGCCGACCAGATGTTCGCCGGCAAGATCGCGCAGGTCGGCGAGGAGCAGTTCAATCCCTTCATGCGCATGGTGCTGCTGCAGTCGATCGATTCGCACTGGCGCGAGCACCTGGCGGCGTTGGACTACCTGCGCCAGGGCATCCACCTGCGCGGCTACGCGCAGAAGAACCCCAAGCAGGAGTACAAGCGCGAGGCGTTCGAGCTGTTCGCGCAGCTGCTCGATCTGGTCAAGCTCGAGGTCACCCGCCTGCTGATGACCGTGCGCATCCAGTCGCAGGAGCAGGTGAGCGAGGCCGCGCAGCAGATCGAGGAGCGCGCCAGCCAGGTCAGCAACGTGACGTACACGCACCCGAACGAGGACGGCAGCGTCTCCGAGGAGGCCGACGTCGCGACTGCGGTGGCGCAGGTGCCCAAGGTCGGCCGCAACGAGCCGTGCCCGTGCGGCAGCGGCAAGAAGTACAAGCATTGCCACGGCAAGCTGGCGTGAAACTGGCCCGCCCCCGATGCGGCCTGGCGGCCGCCTCCCCCACGAGGGGGCGACGCCGACGGCCTGGCGGAGCTAGATCCGTGGCGTCCGCTTGGGTGCGGGATGCGCCGCGTTCCAGTGGAGCATCGCCGTGCCAGTCAATCTGACCGCCCCGCTGCCAAGTGACCTGCACGCCGTGCCTGGCGTGCGCATCGGTGTGGCGATGGCCGGTATCCGCAAGGCCAACCGCAAGGACCTGGTCGTGTTCGCGCTCGACGAAGGGGCTATGGCCGCCGGCGTGTTCACCAGCAACCGCTTTTGCGCTGCACCGGTGCAGCTGTGCCGCGAACACCTGGCGGCCGGTCCGGACATCCGCGCGCTGGTGATCAACACCGGCAATGCCAACGCCGGCACTGGCGCCGACGGTCTGGACCGCGCGCGCAGAAGCTGCGATGCGCTGGCCCGATTGCTGCATCTGCAGCCGCAGCAGGTGCTGCCGTTCTCGACCGGCGTGATCATGGAGACGTTGCCGATCGAGCGCCTCGAGGCAGGTCTGCCTGCCGCCGTGGCGGCGCTGCGTGCCGATGCGTGGCTCGACGCGGCCGTTGGCATCATGACCACCGACACGGTGCCGAAGGCGGCGTCGCGCCAGCTGCAGGTCGGCGGCCGCGCGGTCACCGTGACCGGCATCGCGAAGGGCGCCGGAATGATCCGGCCCGACATGGCGACGATGCTCGGTTTCGTCGCCACCGACGCGGTCATCGCACCCGCGGCGTTGAACCAGCTCGTGCGCGAGGCGGCCGACGCCAGCTTCAACCGCATCACGGTCGACGGCGACACGTCGACCAACGATTCGTTCATCCTGATGGCCACGCAGCGCGCAGGCCACGCGCGCATCGAGGCGCTCGATACCCCCGAGGGCCACGCGCTGCGCGACGCCGTGATCGGGGTGTCGGCTCAACTGGCGCGCGCGATCGTGCGCGACGGCGAAGGTGCGACCAAGTTCATCACGGTGCGCGTCGAAGGGGGCCGCGATGTCGCCGAGTGCCGTCGCGTGGCCTATGCGATCGCGCACTCGCCGCTGGTGAAGACGGCCTTCTTCGCCAGCGATCCCAACCTCGGGCGCATCCTGGCCGCGGTGGGCTACGCAGGCATCGCCGACCTCGACCAGGGCCTGATCGATCTGCACCTCGACGACGTGCACGTCGCCACGCGGGGCGGCCGCCACCCGCGGTACGAGGAGGCGCAGGGCCAGCGCGTGATGAAGCAAAGCGAGATCGTCGTGCGTGTGCAACTGCACCGCGGCGCCGCGGCGGCCGAGGTGTGGACCTGCGACCTGTCGCACGACTACGTCAGCATCAACGCCGACTACCGGTCATGACAGCTGCAACGCGCGGCCGCGCACTCGCCCTCTTGCGGTGCCGCCGGCTGCGCTGTTAGCATGGCTCACCCGGCAAGCGGGAGCACCACACGATGATCCGACCCGACCACACCCATCGACGCGCCGACCGTGGCACGCTGATCGTGCGTGCGTCCGTGGTGGCCGTGGGGATCGCCGCCTCCGTCGGCCTGCAGTTGAGCGAGCCGCACGATCCCAGGGCCGGCACCAGTCGAATGGCCAGCGATCTGCCGTCGACCCAGTGCGCGGACGGGTCGTTCGCGTTCCTGTAGCAGCTTCTCGGTTCTCGGTTCCGATTCGCGAGCCCGCCGAGGAGTCGGCGGGCAGCGATTCGTGATCGGCCATCCGCCGCCCGAGCAACACAACGCCACGCGCCTCACGAGGGCGCACGGCAGGACAGAAGAAGATGAACGTGATCCCGCAACAGCTTGTGCAATGGCGCCAGCGTCTGGCGCTCGACAGCGACGACTTGCTGCGCGACGCCACCTATCGTCGCCTGTGGACGTCGATCCTGGTCAGCTCGCTGGGCGGCCAGGTGACCATGCTCGCGCTGCCGCTGACGGCGGCCGTGCTGCTGCATGCGTCGCCGACCCAGATGGGTCTGCTGACGGCGATGGAGATTGCGCCCTTCGTGCTGTTCTCGTTGCCGTCGGGCGTGTGGCTCGACCGCGTGCGCAAGCTGCCGGTGTACGTCGGCGGCGAGATCGCGCTCGCGGTCACGGTGGCCAGCGTGCCGCTGGCGTGGGTGCTCGGTGTGTTGACGATGCCGTGGCTGTACGTCGTGGCCTTCCTGCTCGGCACCGTGTTCACCACCGCGGGCAGCGCGTCGCAGATCGTGCTGACCCAGGTCGTGCCGCGCGAGCGCCTGGTCGAGGCGCACGCCAAGAACGCGCTGGCCAGCTCCGGGGCCGAGGTGATCGGCCCGGGCCTTGCGGGCCTGCTGATCCGCCTACTCGGGGCGCCGGTGGCGCTGCTGGTCGATGGCGTGATGCTGCTGTGGTCGGCGTGGATCCTGCGCGGCATCCGCGTCGACGAGCGCCGCGCGCCGCGCGCCGACGCGCACTTCTGGCGCGATATGCAGGCGGGCCTGCGTTTCGTCGCGCGCACCCGGCTGCTGGTGGCGCTGGCCGCGGTGGTGGGCTGCTGGCAGATGTTTCACCAGGCGGCGATGGTGGTGAACATCCTGTTTGCCACCCGCGTACTCGGCCTGAGCGAACAGCAGATCGGGGGTTGCTTCGTCGCGCTCGGTGCCGGCACCGTGCTGGCCAGCGCGTTCGGCAACCGCTTGAGCCGCCACATCGGCCCCGGGCCGAGCTTGCCGTTGGCCATCGGCATCTGCGGCGCCGGCTGGCTTTTGCTGGCGCTGGCGCCCGCCGACCGCTGGGGGGTGGCCGCGTTCGCGTTCATGCTGTTCACGTTCGGCATCGGCGCCGTGCTGATCTTCATCAACTTCCTGGCCATGCGTCAGGCGGTGACGCCCGAACCGCTGCTCGGTCGCATGACCAGCACCATGCGCTGGCTGATCCTGCTGCCGGCCGGGCCGGGCGCGCTGATCGGCGGCTGGCTCGGCGAGCACGTCGGTCTGCGCGCGGCGCTGACGTTCGCCGGCGTCGGCGGTCTGCTGCTGGCCGTCGTGGCGGCGTGGCTGTCGACGATCCGTGCCGTGCGCGTGCTGCCCAAGCCGGACCTCGCCGCCAGCGAGTTCGGCAGCGAGGCCACGCTGCACGCGCCGCCGGCGCTGGAACGGGCCTAGGTGGCGGTCAGGGCGCCGGTCGGCGCGGCGAGAACACATCGACTGCGTCGGTGACGATGCCGTCGATGCGCAGCGCGATGAGATCGCGCGCGCGCGCGGCGTCGTTGACGGTATAGACCAGCGCGCGCCGACCGCCGCCATGGATCTGCGCGATCAGCGTCGTATCCATCAGCTTGTGGTGGGTGATGATCGCCACGCAATCGAGCGATGCGGCCATCTCCATGCACCCGGGCCACAGGGTGTCGAGCAGCAGGGCGCGCGGTAGCTCCGGTGCGCTTTCGCGCGCGCCCTGCAGCGCATGCGGCTTGAAGGAGCTCAAGAGCAGCGGCGCAGCGCCACGCCACAGCTTGCGCACCCATCGCCCGACCGCGCGGCCGGTCTCGAGATCGGTACCCGGGCTCGGCTTGATTTCGAGGTCGAGCGCGTGGCCGTTGGCCATGCAGTAGGCGGCAACCGCCTCGAAGCTGGCGAGCGGTTCCCCTGCGTAGGCCGCGCTGTGCCAGCTGCCGGCGTCGAGGCGCGACAGCTCGGCCCAGCTCTGCTGACCGGCGACGCCATTGCCGTTGCTGGTGCGCTCGAGCGTGTCGTCGTGCAACAGGAACGGCACGCCGTCGGCGCTGAGTTTGATGTCGCACTCGAAGGCTGTATGGCCGTGCGCGGCACCGAGCCGGAACGCGGCCAGCGTGTTCTCCGGTGCCAGCTTGCCGGCGCCGCGGTGCGCGATCCACAGCGG
>DATJYZ010000331.1:0-41180 GCA_035499355.1 Burkholderiaceae bacterium
TGTAGTAGCCGTTGGCATCGGGCCCGCTCAGCGTGCCTGCGCCGGTGCCGGTCGCAGTACCGTTCCAGATTTTCTTCAGGTAGCCGGCGGGGTTCGCATTGAAATCGGCCGGCGCCGTGATGCCGTCCTGCGGTACGGCGTAGACGAACTGCGCGCTCGGCGAGCCCATGAAGTTGTCCCAGATCTCTTTGTCGCCGGTGGCTGGGTTGGGGGTCGTGCTCGCGAAGACGTTCAGGTCCTTGCGCGCACCGTCTTGCAGGATGCGGAACACGATCACCGGTTGCTTGCTCGCATTGCGCGACACGCTCTTGACGTCGTATGAGACCTTGATCGCACCGGCGGGCAGCCGGCTGGTGTTCGACGCGATCCAAGCCGCGTTGGTGTTAGCTTGGGTGCCCCCGTGCAGCGTGCTGCTCGTGTCTGGCGGCGTCACTGGCGTATGGACGATGTCGATGCCAGTCGGCGTGTGGCATTGCGCGCACAGGGTGTCGTCGGGCTGCGCTTGGCCGCCATGGGCAAAGCCGTTGAAGCTCGTCGTGCTGGTTAGCCCTTTCTGCGCGTCGGCGATTGTCACGCCCATGCCGGTGGCGAAGTTGATCCCGTCGTGGCAAGCGCCGCAGGCGAGCCTGCTCGGCACGCTCTTCCAGTTGTCGCCTTGCGCGGTCTGCGCAGTTGACGTCGCCGATCCATCGTGGCACTTGGTGCAGTTGCGCAGGTCCTGCGGATACAAGGTCTCATTGAGCGGGATGTTGGACTGGTAGTTCTTCTTGGCCAGCAGTTCGCCCATGTGGATCTTGTGGATCCAGTTGGGCAGGGCGTAGACCGAGCGACCATCGACCACGTCGACCTTCGTCGCGGTGAACGTCAGCGTCGAAGCGTTGTACGCAGCCTCGATCTGGCCGAACTTGCGCTGGCTGGTGTGGCACACGACGCAATATTGCGTGTTGTTGCGGCCGCCGCCGTGGAACATCGCGGCAGAGCTCTCGGGGTCGTCGCCGGCGATGCCGCCGAGCTTGCGGTGGCACTCTTCGCACTTGGCCGTAGCGACGATCTCGCGGCCCGACGCCGCCGGCTGGCCGGTGGCTGGGACGAAGTCGTAGATCACGTCGAACGGCTGAGTCATCGCCACCGCGGGCGGGTAGCTGCTCGACGAACTGCCGGTCGGATTGTTGGTGCCCGTGCCCGGCGCGTTGCCGGAGATCTGGATCGTCAATCGGTGCACCGCGTTCGGGTCGTAAGTGAGGTCGTCCAGGTCAGCCTTGTTCTGACTCGCGTTGTAGCCGCTGGCAGTGTTCAGCGGTGCTGCCGCGACCACGTCCTTGACTTTGGTGATGTCGCGATAGAAGGTGTATGTGTAGGTGCCATCGCCGTGGTCGACCAGCGTGCCGGTGTTGTCGGTACCCGGCCGTTGTGCATAGATGACGTAGTTCCCGCCGGAGTCCTTCGGGGTCGTCGTCGACGGCACCGAGGTCACGATGTAGTTGACCCAGCGGCTCGGGCTGCCGTTGCTGGCCGGTACCAGCTTGGCCAGCGCGAACGAGAGGTTCGCCAAGCCAGCCGCCGTGGCGGTGCTGCTCTTCGACGTGTTGCCCAAACCGACCACTGCGTGGCCCGAGTCGTCGGTGACCGTGAAGTTCACCACCGGCGGGCTGGCGATCGTCACGCTGGTGACGGTCGCCTTGGGCACTAGCGCTGCCCACGCCGCCTGCGCGGCATCGGTCGCCGGATTCGCGTTGCTGGGAACGACGACGACCCCTCCGGCGGGCCCCGGCGGGCCCGCGGGGCCAGTGGCGCCCGTCTGTCCGGGTGGTCCCGCAGGACCCTGCGGTCCGGTGTCACCCGTACCGCCCCCGCAGCCCGCGATCAGTGCGGCCGCCGCGGCGACCAAGGCCGCGAGCATCGAGCGAATCAGACCGACGTTCATGATCCCTCCTCACCGATCCTTCGGCGGAGCAAGTACTTCGACGACTACTTCGTGAGCGACGCCTTCATCTCTTGGGGGCCGGGGCCTTCGGGCTCCTGGTGCGCGATGCCGAAGTGGCACTCGATGCACGTCAACCCTTCGGCCTTGGCCTTGGCGTGCCGCGCCTGCGCCTTCTCGCTCTGCTTGTCCTTCTCCATGTGGTCGGACTTGTGGCAGTTGCGGCACTCATGCGAATCGTTCTTGAGCATGCGCGCCCATACGCGGTGGGCCAGTTCCGGGCGCTTGGCCTGGAACTTCTCCTTGGTGTCGACCAACCCCATGATGTGGCCGTACAGATCCCACGTGGCGTGGATCTTGGCCAGGATCAGCGGGCCGGGCTCGCGCGGCACGTGGCAGTCGGTGCAGACCGCGCGCACGCCGGTGCGGTTGGTGTCGTGGATCGTGCCCTTGTACTCGGCGTAGACGTTGTCGCGCATCTCGTGGCAGCCGATGCAGAACTGCTCGGTGCTGGTCCAGGCCAGGCCCGCAGCGCCGCCGATCACCAGCAGCACCGCGACGAACAGCCCGAGCACGCCCAGGCCGAGCACCAGCTTCCAGTGGCGCCGCACGCGGGCGACGATCTCTTGCTTGCTGTCCATGCTGACCCCGCAGACGACGCTCAGGCTGACGGCTTGAATTTCAGCGCGACAGGATCCAGCGCACCAGGTTCTTGATCTCCGCCTCGTCGGTGGACTTGACCTTCTTGTGCTCCTCTTCCTTGCCGTCGATCTTCACCATCGGACCGGCCGTGATGTGCTTGAACACCTCGGCCTCGGCATCGGGCTTGCCCTTGAGCTTGGTCGCGGTCTCGTGGAACGAGGGGCCATCTTTCTTCTTGTCGACCGCATGGCACTTGCCGCAGTCGCTCTTCTTGAGCAGCGCCTGCGCGGCGGCTTCGTCGACATCGGCGGCCGCCGCCATGCCAAGGCAGGCGCCCCACATCACCACCGCCGCCAACAGACCTTGCTTGATCGTCCCCATCGTTGCTCCTTGTTCGTCGTCCGTTTGCACCCGCCTCGCCACATTCTTCGGTTTCCCGAGCCGGGCCATTGATCGGGATCAAGGAAATCGAACGGCTGTCTTGTTCGGGTCACCTGACTTTCCTGAATAGACGAGCGGCGCACGGGGACTTTTGCGTGTCCGGGTCCGTGGCGCCAGGGTCCGCTTGGTCAGTCTGGTCTGACCACAGTACACAGTGACTCGGTTCACGCAGGCTGTCAATGCGCGCAAACCACCGTTGGCGAATCACCGGATGACCCGCGTTGGCTTTGCGGTTCGCCGTCTGTTGCCCTGTGGGAGACTGCCTCGCCCATGGATCGAGACCTCCCATACCGCAAGGTCAGCCGCCCACAGCGGCAGCGGCTGTCCGACTCGATCGGCTCGCACATCGAACAGCTGATCATCGAAGGCGCCCTGCAGCCCGGGCACCCGCTGCCGGCCGAGCGCGTGCTCGCCCAGCAGCTTGGCGTCTCGCGGCCTTCGGTTCGCGAGGCGCTGTTGCGCCTGGAAGCCCGCGGGTTGCTCAAGGTAGCGCGCAGCGGCGGCTTCGAGGTCACCGATGTTTCCGCGCCGACCATTGCCACCCCGCTGGCCCACTTGTTGCAGCGGTATCCAGCCGCCGAGCAAGACGTGCTCGAGCTGCGTCACGGCCTCGAGCTCGTCGCCGCACACTTCGCGGCGCTGCGCGCGACGCGGGCCGACCACGCGCAACTACGCAGAGTCTCCACGCGCCTGGCGAAGCTGCGCACCACGCACGACGCCGTGGTCGTGGCACAGGCCGACGCCGAGTTCCACCTGGCGATTGCCGAGGCCTCGCACAACGTGGCGCTGATCCACGTCATGCACGGCCTGCACAACCTGCTGAACACGACGATGCGACATGCCTGGGAGGTGATGTTCCGGGAGCCCGACAGCGTGCGCGTACTGCATGAGCAGCATCGCGCGTTGCTCGACGCGGTGCTCTCCGGCGATGCCTCCCTCGCTCGCGACGCGGCGCACCTGCACCTGAACTACGTGCGCCACACGTTGCAGCAGCGGGCGCACCCCGCGGACAAGCCCGCAGCGGCCGCCGCTTCGCCCCGCGAGGGCGCACGCCGCCGCCGCCCACGAAATCCATGAGCGCGCCGGCGTCGCCGAGCCGATAGACTGACGCAACGATTCGGGCGAGGGTGCGCGCATGGCCGATCCGATCCTGGTTGCCAAGCACGGCGACATCGAGTGCAGCCTGTTGCCGGCGCTGGCCAACCGTCACGGACTGATCACCGGCGCCACCGGCACCGGCAAGACGATCACGCTGCAGACCATCGCCGAGAACCTGTCGCGCATCGGCGTGCCGGTGTTCATGGCCGACGTCAAGGGCGACCTGACCGGCATCACGCAGACCGGCTCGCTGCCGCCCAAGGTGGCTGCCATGCTGAAGGAGCGCGGGTTGAGCATGCCCGACGCGGTGAGCTGCCCGGCCACGTTGTGGGACGTGTTCGGCCAGCAGGGCCATCCGGTGCGCGCCACCGCGCACGACATGGGTCCGCTGCTGCTGTCGCGCATGCTCGAGCTCAACGACGTGCAGGCCGGGGTGCTGCAGCTGGTATTCAAGATCGCCGACGACCACCAGCTCGCGCTGCTCGACATGAAGGACCTGCGCGCGATGCTGCAGTACGTGGGCGACAACGCCGGCGAGTTCACCACCGAGTACGGCAACATCAGCGCGGCGTCGATCGGCGCCATCCAGCGCGGCCTGCTGCAGATCGAGGAGCAGGGCGGCGACAAGTTCTTCGGCGAGCCGATGCTCAACATCGGCGACTTCATGCAGACGGTGAAGGGTCGCGGGGTCGTCAACATCCTGGTGGCCGACCAGCTGCTGAACGCGCCGCGGCTGTACGCCACCTTCCTGCTGTGGATGCTGTCGGAGCTGTTCGAGGCGCTGCCCGAGGTGGGCGACCTCGACAAGCCGAAGCTGGTGTTCTTCTTCGACGAGGCGCACCTGCTGTTCAAGGACGCGCCGGCGGCGTTGATCGAGCGCATCGAGCTGGTGGTGCGGCTAGTGCGCAGCAAGGGCGTCGGCGTGTTCTTCGTGACGCAGAACCCGTTGGACGTGCCCGACACGGTGCTGGCGCAGCTCGGCAACCGCGTGCAGCACGCGCTGCGCGCGTTCACCCCGCGCGACCAGAAGGCGGTGAAGGCCGCGGCCGACACGATGCGCCCGAACCCGAAGCTCGGCGACATGGCCGGCGCGATCACCGAGCTGGCGGTCGGCGAGGCGCTGGTGAGCTTTCTCGACGAGAAGGGCCGCCCCTGCGTCACCGAGCGCGTGTACGTGCTACCGCCGGGCAGCCAGATCGGGCCCATCACGCCCGAGCAGCGCAAGGCGTTGATCGACGGCTCGCTGGTCGCCGGCGTCTACGAGAAGGTGGTCGACCGCGAGTCGGCGTACGAGAAGCTCAAAGGCCGGGCGGCCGGCAGCGGCACGGCGGCGGGAACGGGCGGCCGCACGATGGCCGACGAGGCGAACGCGGCGGCACGCGGCGGTGCCGCCACGGCGGGCGGCGCGCCTGCAGCCGCCGGCGGCGGCGTGCTCGACGGCCTGAAGGACGTCTTGTTCGGCTCGACGGGACCGCGCGGCGGCAAGCACGAGGGCCTGGCCGAGTCGGCCGCGCGCTCGGCGATGCGCACGATCGGCTCGTCGGTCGGCCGCGAGATCGTGCGCGGCGTCCTCGGCAGCATCCTCGGCGGCAGCAAGCGCCGCTGAGCGACGGCGACGCCTCAGCGCACCGTGTAGCCGCGCCCCTCGAGGCAGGCGTTCTGCGCGCGCACGTAGTCGCCGCGCTGGGTCGAGACGACGTTCTGGCCGCTGGCCACCGCGGTGGGGTCGAAGCCGGTCTGGTTCACGGCCCAGCGGTGGCAGTCGTACTCGTCGCTCGCCTGCTGTTCGGCGCTCTGCCCGCTCTTGGGATAGACGTAGGTCCGCGCCACCGTGGCGGCGGTGCTGTCGGGCGCGCCGACGATCGGCGAAGGTGCCACCTCGTAGCCGCCGCCGCTGTAGGCCCGGTAGTAGACGCCGTTGGCGTACCAGTAGCCGATGCCTGCGATCGTGACCGCGGTGGCGAACGCGGGCAGCGTGGTGATCACCACGCCGACCGGTGGGCGCACGACGACCCACGATGGGCCGTAGGGCGCGTACCAGACGCCACCCCAATAACCGTAGCGCACGCCGTGGTAAGGCACGTAGGCCACGTGCGGCGGCAGCGCGTTGACGTGCCCGCCGGCCACCGGGTAGTAGTGGGCGTGGCCATAGGCACCGTCCCACCACTGGCCGCGCGGCACCGGGCCGGGCGCCGGTGCGAAGCCGGGGTGATGCATCGGCGGCGGACCGCCATGGCCGCCAGGGCCGCCATGGCCGTTCTGCGCCATCGCCTGCACGACGCCGGCGGCGCACAGCGCAATCAGCAGCGAGGTGCGAAGGATGTTCTTCATGGTGTTCTCACTGAGCTCTTCGGTGGGGCCGCCTGGCTTGGTCATCCGACACGGTAGCCGCGGCCGGTCATGCATGCGCCCATCGCACGGCGGAAGTTGTCGACCGGCACCTGCTGCGCCGCCTGTTGGGCCGAGACGCGTTGCGCATAGGCCTGTTCGGCAGACTGCACGCGCGCTTCGTGCGCGGCGGCGCCGATCACGGTGCCGAAGATCGCCCCCAGCACCATGCCCTGGCCGGTGTTGCGTGGCGACGAGACGGCAGCGCCGACGATCGCGCCGGTGGCCGCGCCGGCCACCACCTCGGCGCCATCGCGCACCGCGGCGCGTGGCGGCGGTGGAGGCGGCATGCCGCGCACCGGCGTCATGCCGGGGTCGACCCCGGTTTCGCGCACCGCCCAGCGGTAGCACTCGTAGCGGTCGCGGTCCTGCTTGGCTTCGTCTTGCTGCAGCTCGGGGTAGAAGTACACCGTCTGCGGCGGCGGCGGTTGCATCGGCGGCGGGGGCGGCGGATGCGGATGCGGCGGTGCCACCACACAGCCGCCGAGCAACAGCGCCAGCGCGGCGCTGAGCATCACGAACGGTGAGGCGAGACGTCCCATGGTCGGTGTGTCCATGTCGGAAGCAACGGCCCAGTCTGCACCCTCGGTGGACAGAACCAGCGCGTAAAGGTTTGCAAAGCGCACGGCGCGTGACGATGTGGCGCCGTGCCGTTGGCCACCATGCCACGGCCGCATCCTCCGTTCGCGCCGCTGCAACGACGTCTCGCGACCGCGCACGGCACGCCGTCGCTTGTCGCTGGCCCGAGAGGGCACTCACCGACGACGATGGGCGCCATCGACATTCAGCCTCGCTTCAGGAGCAGCCATGCAGACCAGCCCGACACCGTCGATGGTGATCGTCGAGATCCTGCGCCACACGCCGCCGGGCGTCTGGATCGCGTTGTCGGCCATCACCGTGCTCGGGGTGCTGCAGTTGCGCACGCATCGGGCGTCGCGCACGCGGCTGTTGGTGGCGCCGATCGTGCTGGCCCTGTATTCGCTGTGGGCCACCTGCAGCGCGTTCGGCGTCGCCGCCGCACCGGCTTGGCTGGCCGGCTCGGCGATCGTGCTGCTGGCCAGCCGGGCACTGCGGGTGCGGCGCCCGGTGGCGCTGGCCGCCGACGGCCGCTTCGTGCTGCCCGGCAGCGCGGCCCCGCTGTTGTTGATGTGGTCGCTGTTCGGCCTGCGCTACGCGGTGGCGGTGACGCTGGTGTTCCACCCGGCGTGGGCACACAGCGCCGCGATGGTGGTCGGGGTGGCCGCGCTGTACGGCGCGCTGTCGGGCGTCTTCGCCGCACGCGCCTGGGGTGTGCTGCAGTCGTCGGGCTGGCCCGCCACCACGCAGGCGGCGTGAGGCGGCGCCGATACACTCCCCGGTTCAGCCTGTTCGCACCCCGATGGACTCGATCGACCGCTTCCTGCTCTTCGTCGTGACGCCGCTGGTGTTCGCGCTGTCGCTGGTCGAGGCCCTGGTGCTGGCGCGGCGTCAGGGCTACGACTGGCGCGCCTTCGGTGCCTCGGTGTTCGATCTGGTGGCGCGCATCGCGGTCGGCATCTTCGTGCCGCTGTCGATCGCCGCGCCGGTCGTCGCCTGGGCGGTCACGCACCGGGTGTCGACGTTCACGCTCGACGGCCCGCTGGCGGTGGCAGTGTTGTTCGTCGGCCAGGAGTTCTGCTACTACTGGTACCACCGCGCCGCCCACCGCATCCGCTGGTTCTGGTGCAACCACGCGGTGCACCACTCCCCCAACGAGCTCAACCTGTCGGCCGCGTACCGCATCGGCGCCTTCGGCAAACTCAGCGGCACGACGCTGTTCTTCGTGCCGCTGATCTGGCTCGGCTTCCAACCGAAGCTGGTGCTGCAGGCGCTGACGTTCAACCTGCTGTACCAGTTCTGGCTGCACACCACCTGGATTCCGAAGCTCGGCTGGCTCGAAGGCGTCGTCAACACGCCGTCGGCGCACCGCGTGCACCACGCGTCGAACCCCGAGTACATCGACGCCAACTACGGCGGCGTGCTGATGGTGTTCGACCGCCTGTTCGGCAGCTACCGCGCCGAGCGCGACGACGTGCCGCTGCGCTACGGCCTGGTGCACCCGATCACCAGCCGCAACCCGCTGACGATCGAGTTCAACGAGTGGGGGCGGCTGCTCGGTGACCTGTGGCGCGCGCGCAGCCTGCGCGCGGCGTGGGGTGCGCTGTTCATGCCGCCTGGCTGGCGTGCCGACGGCGCCGTGCCGCTGCCCGCGTCCGGCACGCGCGCACCCGCGACGAACCCATGAACCCGTCGCCGTCGGCCGCGGGCGACGCTGCGCCCGTGCGTTGGCGCGCGTGGCTGGTGTGGCTGTGGCATGAGCTGCGCGTCAGCCTGCCGATCGCGCTGATCGCGGCGGTGTTCGTCAGCACCTTGTTCGGCTACTCGTTCGTGCGCACGCTGATCTATTCGCTGTGCATCGGCCTGAGCATCCAGCTGCTGATCGAGGCGGGCCGCCACCTCGGCACGGCGTGGCGGCGCCGCCACGACCCTGACGGCATGGAGGCCAACTCCCGCTGGCCGGGCTGGCCCTTCATGGGCCCGTGGTCGGTGGGCGCCGCGTTGATCGGCTACTTCGGCGGCTCGCTGCTCGGCGACGTGCTGACCGGTGACCACCACACCCGCAACCCGCTGGACGGTGACCTGCGGCCGCTGGCGCTGATCCTGATGCTGAGCCTGGGCTTCACGGTCAGCGCGGTCTACTTCTTCTATTCGCGCGGCCGCCTCGCGGTGCTGCAGGCGGCCACCGAGGCGGCCCAGCGCAGCGCCGCCGAGGCGCAGCTGAAGCTGCTGCAGTCGCAGCTCGAGCCGCACATGCTGTTCAACACGCTGGCCAACCTGCGCGTGCTGATCGGCAGCGACCCGGCCCGCGCACAGGCCATGCTCGACCGCCTGATCGCCTTCCTGCGCGCCACGCTGGCGGCGTCGCGCAGCGGCACCCACTCGCTGGCCGATGAGTTCGCCCGCATCGACGACTACCTCGCGCTGATGGCGGTGCGCATGGGGCCACGCCTCACGGTGCACGTGGAACTGCCCGACGCGTTGCGCGCGCTGCCGGTGCCCGCGCTGCTGCTGCAGCCGCTGGTGGAGAACGCCATCCGCCACGGCCTCGAACCGAAGGTCGAGGGCGGGCGCATCGACCTGCGCGCGCGGCGCGAGGGCGACGTGCTGCAACTCGACGTGCGCGACACCGGCCGTGGGCTGTCGCACGACGGCGCCGGCGACGGCAGCCGCTTCGGGCTGCGCCAGGTGCGCGAGCGGCTGGCCGCGCTGTTCGGCCAGCGCGCGTCGCTGACGCTGCAGCCTGCGGCCGATGCCGAGGGCGGCGTGCTGGCGAGCGTGCGCCTGCCGCTGCCCCCACAGCCATGACACCACGCGCGCTGATCGCCGAGGACGAGCCCCTGCTGTTGCAGGGCCTGCGCGACGACCTGCACGCGTCGTGGCCCGAGCTGCAGCTGGTGGCGGCGGTGAACGACGGCGACAGCGCGCTGCGCGAAGCCCTGGCGCTGCAGCCCGAAGTGTGCTTTCTCGACATCCGCATGCCGGGCCTGAGCGGGCTCGAGGTGGCGCAGGCACTGGCCGAGGACTGGCCGGCCGGCGCCGCGTTCCCGCTGCTGGTGTTCGTCACCGCGTACGACCAGTACGCGCTGCAGGCCTTCGAGGCGCAGGCCGTCGACTACCTGGTCAAGCCGCTGCAGCGCGAACGGCTGGCCGCCTGCGTCCAGCGGCTGCAGGCCCGCCTGGCCGAACGCGCGCGGGTCGATGCCCTGCCGCAGGCGCTGGAACAATTGCGCGGCCTGCTTGCCGCCACCGGCGGCGGCCCCGCCGACCGGCTGGAGGTGATCCAGGCCGGCGTCGGCAACGTCGTGCACATGGTGCCGGTCGACGAGGTGGTCTATTTCGAAGCCGCCGACAAGTACCTGCGCGTCGTCACGCCGCAGCGCGAGCATCTGATCCGCATGTCGCTGCGCGAGCTGCTGCCGCGGCTGGACCCGCAGAAGTTCTGGCAGGTGCATCGCGGCACCGTGGTGCGGGCGCGCTCGATCGTCAGCGCGCAGCGCCACGAATCGGGCAAGGTGACGCTGACGCTGCGCGAGCGGCCCGAGCGGCTGACCGCCAGCCGCCTCTACGCGCACCTGTTCAAGGGTTCGTAGCACCCGCTCACGAGGCGCGCCGCGCGCGCCCTTCGGCGCCGGAGCGCCCCCTACAATCGGCCGCACCGCCGCCTTGAATCGTCCGCGACCGTGTCCACCGCCAACGGATCCTTCGCCAGTCCCGAGCCCACGCCGCTGGAGTCGGAGCTGGCCGCGGCGCTGGTGCAGGTGCTCAACCTCGACGTTCAGGCCGACGCGATCGATCCGCGCGCGTCGTTGTTCAACGAAGGCCTCGGGCTCGATTCGATCGACGTGCTCGAGCTCGCGCTCGAGGTGTCGCAGCGCTACGGCTTCCAGCTGCGCGCCGACGACGAGAACAACCACGCCATCTTCCAGTCGTTGCGCACGCTGGCGGCGCACGTGGCGCAACACCGTACGCGATAGGGTTCGTTCGATGCCCAGCTGGCGATTGGTGGCGGCCGGGGCGGCGCTGGCCGGCTATGCGCTGCTGTCGCACGCGTTGATGGTGCTGGCCGGCGACAGGCCCTGGGCCGTGGCCGCGCTGCTCGGGCCGCTGGTGCTGGCGCTGGGCGCGCTGGCCGTGCGGCACCGGCACGGGCCGACCATGCTGGCGTGCGCAGCCGCCTTGGCTGCGCTGGCGTGGATCGGCGCGTCGGGTCACGCGCAGAGCATCAACCGGCTGTACCTGCTGCAGCACGCCGGCATCCACTTCGCGCTCGGCTGCGCGTTCGCGATCACGCTGCGGCGCGGCGCCACGCCGCTGATCACCGCGCTGGCCGCGCGCGAGGGCGCCGCGATGACGCCGGTCAAGGCGCAGTACACGCGCCGCGTCACGGTCGCCTGGGTCGGCTACTTCTTCGCGATGGTGGCGCTGTCGCTCGCGCTGTACGCCTGGGCGCCATGGTGGGTGTGGTCGCTGTTCGCCAACCTGGCCACGCCGCTGGCGGCGGTGACGCTGTTCGTCGGCGAGTACCTGCTGCGCTATCGCCTGCACCCCGAGTTCGAGCGCGCGTCGATGCTGCAGGCGCTGCGCGCCTACCGCCGCGCGCCGCTGGTCGAGGCGCGCCGGCCATGAGCGCGCCGGGCCGCTCCCGAGCGCGAATCCCGCAGCGCGCAGCGCGAAGGGTCGTCCCTTGAGCGCGCCGGGTCGCTTCGAGGCGCTCGCTGGACCGGCGCTGCAGCGCACACTGGCATGGCGCGACGGCGAGGCGATCACCCTCGCCCAATGCATCGCCGAGGCCACCGCATTCGCCGAGCGCCTGCCGCCGCAGGGACAGCCGGTGAACCTGTGCGGCGACCGCTACCTGTTCACGCTGGCGTTGCTGGCGGCGCTGGCACGCGGCCAGGTGAGCCTGATGCCGCCCAACGCGATGCCGCACACCCTGCAGCAGCTCGACGACCCGGCGGCACCGGCCTACGCGCTGGTCGACGATCCGGCGCTCGATACCGGTGGCCTGCCGACGCTCGTGGTGGCGCGGCCGACCGTCGCGGCCGGGGCCGGCGTGGCGCTGCCGCTGCAGCCGCAGCAGTGGGTGGCCTGCCTGCTGACCTCGGGCTCCACCGGCGCGCCGCAGCCGCAACGCAAGCGCTGGGACGCGCTGCAGCGAAGCATCGATGCCGAGGCGGCGAGCCTCGCCGCCTTGCTCGACCGGCCGACCATCGCCGGGTTGCACATCGTGGCCACCGTGCCGCCGCAGCACAGCTACGGCTTCGAGTCTTCGGTGTTGCTGGCGCTGCTGGGCGGCGCGTCGTTCGATGCCGGCAGGCCGTTCTACCCGGCCGACATCGCCGATGCGCTGGCACGCCGGCCGCGCCCGCGCGCGCTGGTGACGACGCCCGTGCACTTAAAAGCGCTGTTGTTGTCGGGCACCGCACTGCCCGAGGTCGACCTGGTGTTGTCGGCGACGGCGCCGCTGTCGCCGCAACTGGCGCAGGAGGCAGAGTCGCGGCTCGGTGGCCGCCTGATCGAGATCTACGGCTGCACCGAGGCCGGTCAGGTCGCAGCGCGCCGCACCACCGCGAGCGACGTCTGGACCACGCTGCAGGGCCTGCGCATCGAACGCCAGCCCGGCGACGGCGGCGACGACCGCTTCGTCGTCAGCGGCGGCCACGTGCTCGAGCCGACGCCGCTGGCCGACCAACTCGAGCTGCTCGACCCGCAGCGCTTCCGCCTGCTCGGCCGCGCCAACGACCTCATCCACGTGGCCGGCAAGCGCAGCTCGCTGGCGCACCTGAACTTCCACCTCAATCGCATCGACGGCGTGCTCGACGGCACCTTCTGGCTGCCCGACGAGGTGACCGACGGCGTGGTGCGCCTGGTGGCGTTCGTGGTGGCGCCGTCGTTGAGCGCGCGCCAGGTCGTCGCGGCGCTGCGGACGCGGGTCGAGAGCGCGTTCCTGCCGCGCCGGGTGGTCCACGTCGACGCGCTGCCACGCGGCGCCACCGGCAAGATCACGGCGCACGAACTGCGCGAGTTCGCGCTGCGCACGCTGGCGTGCGCCGACCGCCGCCCTCGCTGATGCACGCGCGCACGACGTTCGAGTCGACGCATCGCATCGACGCCGGCCTGCCTGCCTTCGACGGCCACTTTCCCGGCGCGCCGGTGCTGCCCGGTGCGGTGCTGCTGGCGATCGTGCTGCGGCACATCGAACGACAGCCCGCTCTGCAGGCGATGCTCGCACTGCCGCTGCAGGTGCAGCAGGTGAAGTTCCTGGCGCCGGTCGGCCCGGGGCACACGCTGCGCATCCGCCTCGAGGCGCAGCCGCGCGCCGTCGCCTTCACGGTGCACCACGGCGCCACGCTGGTGGCGCGCGGACAGGTTGCCGGCGCAGCCCCCACTCCGTGAGCGACGCGCCGGCCGACACCTGGGCGCACGAGCGCGAACGCGGCCACCCGCTGGCGTTGCGGCTGATGGCGTTCATCGCGGTGACGTTCGGCCGCCGCATCGCCCGCTGGGTGCTGCACCCGATCACGCTGTATTTCGTGCTGTTCGCTCGCAGCAGCGGACGCCACAGCGCGCGCTACCTGACGCGTGCGCTGGGCCGGCCGGCGCGCTTCGTCGATCGCTATCGCCACGTCTTCACGTTCGCGGCCACGGTGCTCGATCGCGTGTACTTCGCGCGCGGCCTGTTCGACGCGTTCGATCTGCGCGTCGACGGCGTGCCGTTGATGGACGACATCGTCGCCCAGGGCCGCGGCGCAATGCTGCTCGGCGCCCACCTGGGCAGCTTCGAAGCCCTGCACGCGGTGGGCGTCAGCCGGCCCGGGCTGCGCGTGGCGATGGCGATGTTCCCCGACAACGCGCGCATGATCCAGCACACGCTGCGCGCCATCGCGCCGCAGTTTCACCTCGACATCATCGCAATCGGCCGTCCGCAATCGACGCTGGCGATGCGCGACTGGCTCGACGGCGGCGGCCTGGTCGGCGTGCTCGGCGACCGTGTGCTCGGCCACGCAGGGCCGCGCTCCGCCACGATCGAGCTGCCGTTCCTCGGCAAGCCCGCGCGCTTCAGCGACGCACCGCTGCGACTGGCGATGGTGCTGCGCCGGCGCGTCGTATTCATGGCCGCGCTGTATCGCGGCGGCGCGCGCTACGACGTGCACTTCGAGCCGCTGGCGGACTTCAGCGACGCCGGCGCCGACCCGGCGCGGCGCGACAATCTGCTGCACCAGGCGCTCGTCGCCTATGTGCAGCGCCTCGAAGCGCTGTGTCGCGAGGCGCCGACCAATTGGTTCAACTTCTACGACTTCTGGAACGAGGATGCGCGCACCTGATCGTCGCCGGGCCGTCGCGCTGGCTTGCGCGCTCGTCGGCGCGCTGGTCGCGGCGCCGGCGCGGGCCACGTTCGGCTTCGACGACCTGATGGCGACCCTGGCCGCGCGCAAGTCGGGCGAAGCGCGCTTCGCCGAGGAGCGCACGGTCTCCGGGCTCGACCAGCCGCTGCGCTACAGCGGCACCATGAGCTTCAGCGCGCCCGACCGGTTGGAGCGGCAGACGCTGACGCCGCGGCGCGAATCGTTCGTCGTCGAAGGCAACCAGGTCACCCTGCAGCGCGGCGAGCGCGTGCGCCGCCTGCCGCTGGACAGCGCGCCCGAGCTGGCGGCGATGGTGGCCGCCTTGCGCGGCACGCTCGCTGGCGACGGCTCGGTGCTGCGCCGCTACTTCAAGGTCAGCGTCGAGGGAAGCGCGCCGCGCTGGACGATGACCCTCGTGCCGCTGGACTTCCAGCTGCTCGGCACGGTGCGCCTGCTGCGCATCGACGGCATGCAGGCCGAGGTGCGCGTGGTCGAGCTGCAGCTGGCCGACGGCGACCGCTCGGTGACGACGATCGAGCCGCTGCCGTCGAAGGCGCGCGCGGCCACGCCGTGACTGCGGCGCCGTCGCGCCACCACCGCGTCGCGGTGCTGGTCTGGCTGATCGCGCTGGCGCTCGGTGCGCTGGTGATCGCGCACACCCGCATCAGCACCGACCTGACGGCGTTCCTGCCGGCGGCGCCCGACGCGCGGCAACGCGCGCTGGTCGAGCAGCTGAAAAGCGGCATCGCCGCGCGCACCCTGTTGATGGCGATCGACGGCGGCGATGCCGCTCGCCGCGCCGCCGCCTCGCACGCGCTGGCCGATCGGCTGCGCGCAGACGGCGCATTCGAGCAGGTGCTGAACGGCGACTTCAGCGCCTTCGCCGCGCTCGGCCGCTGGGTGTTCGACCATCGCTACGCGCTGAGCCCGGCGGTCGATGCGCGCCGCTTCGGCGTCGACGGCCTGTCCGAGGCGATCGACGACACGTTGTCGCTGCTCGGCACACCGGCCGGCGCGCTGGTCAAGCCCATGCTCGAGCGCGACCCCACCGGAGAATCGCTGCGCATCGCCGAGGGCGCACTCTCGGGCGGCGGGCCGCGCACGCAAGGCGGCGTCTGGGTGTCGCGCGACGGCCAGCAGGCGCTGCTGATGGCGCAAACCCGCGCCGTCGGCAGCGACCTCGATGCGCAGGCGCAGGCGCTGGCGACCATCCAGCGCGCGTTCGCCGAGGCGGCGGCGCCGGGCCTGGCGCTGCTGGTCAGCGGCGCGCCGAAGTTCGCGGTCGACAGCCGCGCGCAGATCCAGGGCGAGGCACGCACGCTGATCGCCACCGGCAGCGTGCTGATGGGCGGCCTGTTGCTGATCGCGTTCGCCTCGCTGCGTGCGCTGGGCGCGGCGCTGCTACCGGTAGCCACCGGCGTGGTGGCGGGCATCGCCGTGGTGTCGCTCGGATTCGGCAGCGTGCACGGCGCCACGCTCGGCTTCGGCATTGCGCTGATCGGCGAGGCGGTCGACTACGCGATCTATTACCTGATCCAGGCGCGGCGCGGCGCGGGCTCGGCGCCCGGCCAGGGCTGGCGCGACTGGGTACGCCACAGCTGGCCCACGGTGCGGCTGGGCCTGTTGACGTCGATCTGTGGCTTCCTCGCGCTCGCGTTCTCCGGCTTTCCCGGGTTGGCGCAGCTCGGCGTGTTCTCGATCGCCGGGCTCGTCGCCGCTGCTTTGACGACGCGCCACGTGTTGCCCATCTGGCTGCCCGACGGCACCCGCGGCCTCGGGCTGCGGCGCCACCTCGGGCGCGGCGCGGCCTGGTTGGTGCGCGTGCTGCCGCGCTGGCGCCATGCGTTCAGCGCGCTCGGCGTCGCCGCGCTGGCGCTGCTGCTGTGGCGCCACGACACGCTGTGGCAGACCGAACTGTCGTCGCTGAGCCCGGTGTCGGCGCAGGCGTTGGCGTTGGACACACACCTGCGCGACGAGCTGCTGGCCGGCGACGAGCGCACCATGGTCGCGATCAGCGGCCGCGACGTGCAGGACGTGCTGCAGCGGGTCGAGGCCGTGAGCCAGCGGCTCGATGCGCTGGTGCAACGCGGCCAGCTGATCGGCTACGACGCCATCACGCGCTTCGTGCCGAGCCTGGCCACGCAACAGCGCCGGCGCGCCGCGTTGCCCGACGAGGCGACGCTGCGTGCGAACCTGGCGCAGGCCACCGCCGGTGGCGCGCTGCCGGCGCAGCGCCTGGCGCCCTTCGTGCAGGACGTGCAGCGTGCGCGCGAGGCACCGGCGATCACGCCGGAGTCGCTGGCGGACACGCCGGCGTCGAGCATCGCTGCAGCGCTGCTCGTGCGCGGCAGCGACGGCATCAGCACCGCGCTGCTGCCGGTGGTGCGCACGCCGGGGCCTGCGGGCGCCGATGCGGCGCAGGCGATCGAGCGCGCCGTGGCGGGCGTGGCCGGCGCGCAGGCGTTCAACGTCGGCGACGAGCTGCACCGCCTCTACGCGCACTACCTGCGCGAAGCCCAGGGCCAGGCGCTGTTCGGCGCCGCCGGCGTGGTCTTGCTGATGGCGCTGTGGCTGCGTTCGCTGCCGCGGCTGCTGGCGGTGTGCAAGCCGCTGTTGCTGGCCGTGCTGCTGACGATGGCCGGCTTCGCCGCCGGCGGCATCGCGTTGGGCATCCTGCACCTGGTGGGGCTGCTGCTGGTGGTGGCGGTGGGCTCGAACTACTCGCTGTTCCTCGACTGGCTGCGCCACCAGGACAGCGCCGACGAGGACACGCTGGCCTCGCTGCTGCTGGCCAACCTGACGATCGTGCTGTCGTTCGGCCTCATCGCGGCATCGGCCATCCCCGCGCTGGGGTCGATCGGGCGCGTGGTGGCGCCCGGGGCACTGCTGGCGCTGCTGCTGTCGGCCGCCTACGCGGCGCCGCGCCCGCCGTCGCACTGAGACGCCACGGCCCGGGGCGCTGGGCGGGCGTCACCGCAGAGACCCGTGTGGGAGAATCGCCGCCCGAGTCGTCACGCCCGATGCAAGCGCAACAAGCTCCCCTGCAGCGCTGGAGCGCACCGCCTGCGGTGACGGCCAGCATCGGGCTGCACGCACTCGCCGCGGGCACCGCGATCGTGATGCCCGAGGCGTTCTGGTGGGCCTTGGGAGGCATCGGCCTCAACCACCTCGGGCTCACCGCGGCCGGCCTGTGGCCGCGCAGCCGCGTGCTCGGCCCCAACTGGACGCGGCTGCCCGATGCCGCCGCGCGCCGCCGGCAGTTTGCGCTCACGCTCGACGACGGCCCTGACCCCGAAGTGACGCCGCGCGTGCTCGACCTGCTCGACGCGCACCGTATGCGCGCCACCTTCTTCTGCATCGCCGCCCGCGCGCTGGCGGCGCCGGCGCTGGTGCGCGAGATCGTCGCGCGCGGCCACGACGTGCAGAACCACAGCCACTCGCACCGCCACCACTTTGCGCTGCTCGGGCCGCAGGCGCTGGCGCGCGAACTCGCGCGTGCGCAGCAGGTGCTGGCCGACCTCACCGGCGTGCCGCCGCACTGCTTCCGCGCGCCGGCCGGGCTGCGCAATCCGTTTCTCGACCCGGTGCTGCACGCGCACGACCTGAACCTGGTGAGCTGGACGCGGCGCGGCTTCGACACCGTGCGCGGCGACGCGCCGCGCGTGCTGGCGCGCCTGACCGCCGGCATGGCCGCCGGCGACATCGTGCTGCTGCACGACGGCCATGCCGGGCGCACCGCCGACGGCACGCCGGTGGTGCTCGAGGTGCTGCCGCACCTGCTGGCGCACGCCGCCTCGTGCGGGCTGCAAGGCACCACGCTGCGCGACGCCATTCCGCTGCGCAGCAGCGCCCGCCCCTAGGATGAGCGCGCGCGGCCGGCCGTTCGTCCTTCGGAGGCACCGCGCAGCCCGGGCCTGAGATGTCGATCAACCCGCAAGACCTGGGCCTTGCCGCGGCGCCGATCGTCGCGACCCGGGGCGACACCGTGCCACCGCGCGCCTGGCGCGAGCTGCACGCGGCCGCCAGCGCGCGCTACCGCGCCGGCGGGCCGTTCACCTACCACTTCGCGCGCGGCAAGCTGCAACGCGACCCGGTGTTCCGCGCGCTGCTGGCCAGCGCGGCGATCGCCGCGGGCGCGCGCGTGCTCGACATCGGGTGCGGCCAGGCGCTGCTGGCCAGCCTGCTCGCCGCGTGCGAGGCGCAGGCGGCGGCCGACCGCTGGCCCGTGCTGTGGCGCGCGGCGCCCGTGGGCACGCGCTACACCGGCATCGAGCTGATGCCGCGCGACATCGCGCGCGGCGAGCAGGCGCTGTCGTCGTTGCCGACGCCGCCGCGCCTGGTCTGCGGCGACATGCGCACGACGCCGTTCGAGGCCTGCGACGTCGTCGTGATTCTCGACGTGCTGCACTACGTCGACATCGCGGCGCAGGACGACGTGCTGCGCCGCGTGCGCGACGCGCTGGCGCCGCGCGGTCGCCTGCTGCTGCGCGTGGCCGACTCGTCGCGGCGACTGCGCTTCGTGATCAGCCGCTGGACCGATCACGTCGTCGCGCTCGCGCGCGGCCATCGCGTGGCGCCGACCTGGTGGCGCGCGCTGCACGACTGGCAGGCAGCCCTGCAGGGCCTGGGCTTCGCGGTGCGCGCGGTGCCGATGAGCCAGGGCACGCCGTTCGCCAACGTGCTGCTGGTGTGCGACCTCGCATGAAGCCCGCCCCGATCACCGCCTTCACGCTGGTCACGGCGCTCGGCCACGGTCACGCTGCGCACGCCCACGCGCTGCGCAACGGCGTCAGCGGCCTGCGCGCGCAGACGTTCGAGACCGCGTCGCTCGACGCCTGGATCGGCGTCGTCGACGGTGTCGACGACGAGCACCTGCCGGCCGCACTGGCGCGCTACGACTGCCGCAACAACCGCCTGGCCGCGCTGGCGCTGCGCGGCGACGGTTTCGACGACGCGGTGCGGAGCGCCGTCGCGCGCCATGGTGCGCAGCGCATCGCCGTGCTGGTGGGCACCAGCACCTCCGGCATCCTGCAGACCGAGCTCGCCTACCGCGAGCGCGGCGCCGACGGCGCGCTGCCGGATTGGCTGCACTACCGCGAGACGCACGACACCGCGTCGCTGGCGGCGTTCGTGCGCGCCGCGCTCGGCCTCGAAGGCCCCGCGTGGGTGATCTCCACCGCCTGCTCGTCGGGCGCCAAGGCTTACGCCGCGGCGGCACGGCTGATCGCGCTGGGCGTCGTCGATGCCGCGGTGGTCGGCGGCTGCGACTCGCTGTGCCTGACCACGCTGTACGGTTTTCGTGCGCTCGAACTGCTGAGTGCCGACGTCTGCCGGCCGTGGGACGCGCGGCGCAACGGCCTCTCGCTCGGCGAAGGCGCGTCGTTCGCGCTGCTGCAGCGCGACGACGCCAACCCGGCGGCCTGGCTGCTCGGCTGCGGCGAGAGCAGCGACGGCCACCACATGAGCAGCCCGCACCCCGACGGCGCCGGCGCGGTGGCGGCCATGCGCGCGGCGCTCGCCGACGCCGGCCTGCAGGCCGATCGGGTGGAATATCTCAACCTGCACGGCACCGGCACGCGCAACAACGACGCCGCCGAGGACCTGGCGGTGTGCGGCGTGTTCGGCCCAGCGCTGGCGTGCAGCTCGACCAAAGGCCACACCGGCCACGCGCTCGGTGCCGCCGGCGCCGTGGAGGCAGCGATCACGTTGCTCGCGCTGCAGCACGGGCTGCTGCCCGCCGGCCTGCATTGCGAGCAACCCGACCCATCGCTGCAGGCGAACTACCTGCATGCGGCGCAGCCGCGCGCGATCACGGTGGCGGCCAGCAACTCGTTCGGCTTCGGTGGCAGCAACGCCTGCCTGATCTTCGGAGCAGCGCGTTGAACGAGCGCGCGACCCTGCGGGTGGCGGTGGCCGGTGTCGGTGTGCTCGGCCCGGGCTTCACCGACTGGTCGCAGGCCGCCGCCGTGCTGCGCACGCCGAGCGACTGGAAGCCCGCAGCCACCGTGGTGCCGGCGCCGCAACGGCTGCCGAGCACCGAGCGCCGCCGCGCCGGCGTCGGCGTGAAGGCGGCGATCGTCGTCGCCGACCAGGCCTGCACGATGGCCGGGGTCGCCGTCGACGGCGTCGCCACCGTCTTCACCTCGGCCAGTGGCGACCCCGAAACCTGCCACGCGATCTGCGAGGCGCTGGCCAGGCCCGAGCGTCTGGTGTCACCGACGCGCTTCACGAATTCGGTGCACAACGCACCGGCGGGTTACTGGCACATCGGTGCGCAATCGCGCGCGGCGTCGACCAGCCTGGCCGCTTACGACGCCAGCGTGTGCGCCGGGCTGCTCGAAGCCGCCGCGCAGTGCCTCAGCAGCGACGCGCCGATCCTGCTGGTGGCCAGCGACATGCCCTACCCCACGCCGCTGCATGCGTTGCGGCCGCTGCCCGACGTGTTTGCCTGCGCGCTGCTGTTGGTGCCGCCGGGTCGCCCGCGCGCGTGGCCGCTCTCGCTGGCCTTTGCGGCGCCGGGCGCTGCGTCGCCATGCGACACCGTCGAGCTCGACGCGCTGCGGCGCGCGATTCCGGCGGCGCGCGCCCTGCCGCTGCTGCAGGCGCTGGCGCGCGACGAGGCCCGCGCGGTGCTGCTCGACGGCGACGGGCTCGACCTCGCCGTGCAGGTGGCGCCACGCGCATGAACGCGCCGGCGACGCTCGACCGCGCCGGCATCGCCGCGCGCATCCCGCACGGCGGCGCGATGTGCCTGCTCGATCGGCTGCTGTCGTGGACCGCGGAGGAGATCGTCTGCGACGCCGGCGATCACCGCGACCCGGCCCATCCGCTGCGCCTGGACGACGCGCTGCCGGCAGCGGCCGCGCTCGAGCTCGCATCGCAGGCGATCGCGCTGCACGGTGCGTTGTGCGCGCCCACGGCGGTGGCGACGCCGGGCTTCCTGGCCAGCGCGCGCGGCATGCAGCTGCACGTGCACCGCCTCGACGAGGCGCCGGGTCCGCTGCGCGTGCAGGCGCAACGCGTTGCCGGTGACGCCGGGCAGGCGCTGTATGCCTTCGAATTGCGCGATGCCGGCGATCGCATGCTGGCGAACGGCCGCGCCACCGTGATGTTCGGCCGCCCGCTGCAGGCACCGGCGGAGCGCGGCCCATGACGCTGGCCGGCAAGCGCGCGCTCGTCACCGGCGCCAGCGGCGCGCTCGGCAGCGCGATCGCGCGCCAGCTCGCCGCGCAAGGTGCCCACGTGTGGCTGCACGCGCACTCGCGGCCCGACGCTGCGCAGCAGCTGGCCGACGACATCGCCGCGCGCGGCGGCCGGGCGCAGCCGATCGTGTTCGACATCGGCGACGACGACGCCACCCGCAGCGCGTGCGAGCAGATGCTGCGCGACGGCGCGGTGCAGATCGTCGTCAACAACGCCGGCGTGCACGACGACGCGGTGTTCCCGGCGCTCAAGGCCGCGCAGTGGCACCGCGTGATCGACGTCTCGCTGCACGGCTTCTTCCGCGTCACGCAGCCGCTGCTGCTGCCGATGCTGCGCACGCGCTGGGGGCGCATCGTCAACATCACGTCGGTGGCGGCGCTGATCGGCAACCGCGGCCAGGTCAACTACGCCGCCGCGAAGGGCGCGCTGCACGGCGCGACGCGTGCGCTGTCGCTCGAGGTGGCCAGCCGCGGCGTCACTGTCAACGCGGTGGCGCCGGGCATCATCGCCAGCCCGATGGCCGATGCCGCCTTCGACGCCAAGAAGATCGCCGGGCTGGTGCCGGCGGGACGCGCCGGCAGCGCCGACGAGGTGGCCGCGCTGGTGGGCTTTCTGGCCGGCCCCGACGCCGGCTACATCACCGGCCAGGTGATCTCGATCAACGGCGGCATGGCATGAACCCCGACAGCGTCCACACCCGCGAATCCGCGTTTGTGCATGCGTGGCACGCGCGCGTAGGCTCGTTCGTCAACGTGTTCTTCGTGCCGATCTTCTTCACGCTCACCGGCCTGCGCACCGACGTCGGCTGGCTGCACGACGGCCACGCCTGGGGATGGTGCCTGCTGCTGATCGCGCTGGCCACGCTCGGCAAGCTCGGCGCATGTCATGGGGCGGCAAGCTGGGTCGGGCTCGATGGCGCGCGCGCATCCTCGGCGTGCTGATGCACACGCGCGGCCTGACGGAGTTGATCGTCATCAACGTCGGCCTCGAGCTGGGCGTGATCGCCCCGCAGGTGTTCACGATGCTGGTGCTGATGGCGCTCGTCAGCACGGTGATCACGTCGAATGAGCGCTCACGGACCCATCTCCGACACTCGACAGACAGCGAAGCGGTCGTTCGTCCTTGCGGTGGAGACTGCCGGGTGCTCTGACGCGTCAGGTCGTCCAAATTTGGTCGGCGGGTCGGCTGGGTCCGCCCCTTCCGCCGAGCTCTTTGTCTCTTAGAGCGCGAAGTGGCCCGAACACGCCGAGCGCTCCTCGGAGGCTGTACGCTGTGGGCGGTCCGCGCTCCGTGTCTGCCACCCGGGCGCGGTCGCGCGGCAGGAGAGCCAGAATGCACTGGAAGGCTCGATGGATCGCCACTGCCATCGTCTCAGTGTCTGCGGTGGCAGCGCTGATCGCACTGCGCAGGGCGAGCGGGCCCGCCATGAGCCTGGAGCAGCAGTTCGAGCGGATCGTTGCTGAAGCGGTGGCACACGACGCCTCGGTCAAGAACTGTGTGCTGTCCGTCATGACTGGCGACGGGTCGCTCGTTTGGGCAGGGGCTGCCGGGGTGGCCCATCACACCGACTCGGCGCCGATGGCGCCGGACTCGCCGATCTACATCGCCAGCGTGACGAAGCTCTACACGGCCACCGCTGTCTTGCTGTTGCAGGAGCGAGGGAGTCTCTCGCTCGATGATCCGATGGCCAAATACCTGCCGCCGGATCTCATCGGCAGCATCCATCAGTATGACGGGATCGACTACTCGACGCGCATCACGATACGACAACTGCTGTCGCATCGCTCCGGGATCGCCGACTACTACGAGGAGAAGGCGGGTGATGGGAAGAACCTGTTCGAGCTGGTCACGGAGCACCCAGACCGGACCTGGACAGTCAACGAGACGATCGCACGCGCCCGAACGCTGAAGGCGCACTTCGTCCCAGGCACCGGAACCTTCTACTCCGACACCAACTACCAGCTCTTGGGCAAGATCGTCGAGGCGGTGACGGGAAGGGCGCTATCGGCGGTGTTCCAGGAGTTCTTCTTCACACCCTTGAACCTGACTCACACGCACCTCGGGGCGCAGCCGGCCCCTGCTGCGAAACCCGCCGATGTCTTTGACGGAATGAGCGACATCACTGAAGCGCGTGCGAGCGGCGCCTACTGGGCCGACGGTGGCATGGTCTCGACGGCGGGCGAGATGAATCTGTTCCTGAAGGCGCTCAACGAGGGAAGGATCATCCGACCTGAGTCTCTTCGATCCATGCACGACTGGCATCCGTGGAGGTTTCCACTGCGGTACGGATTGGGGACGATGTCCTTCGAATTGCCGGGGCTGGTGGCGAGAAGCAGCGGACTTCGCGCGCTGTGGGGTCATTCCGGATCCACGGGGTCGTTCCTCTATCGCTCGGACGAGCTGGACCTCTACATGGCCGGCACTCTCGACCAGACCGAAGCCAGGGTGGATGCATTCCTGCTGCTGCGGCGTGTGATGCAGGCCTTCGAAGCAACGCAGCGCCATCAAGAGGCCACGCGTCAGCATGGTCCCGGGTAGTGGTGCCGTGCAGCCTAGCGCTGAACATCCACCTCATTGGGATGAACATGCGGTGCTCAGGGGCCGAGTGTCCTCTTACGGCGAACGGCGCGGGCGTCCGTTCCTGGCCGATGGCACGCGACGTGCCGATCGCATGGCCGACACCCGCGCGCCCGAGTTCAGGGCTGAAACGGCGCCCGCCTTCTCGCACGCCGCCAGGTCAGCATCGGCAGCCGCAGCGCGAAGCCGATCATCAGCCGCGTGTGCATCCAGGTCAGCAGCGCGTTGTCGCGCCCGTAGCGGAAGTGCGAGACGCCGCCTTCTTCGGGGGTCAGATAGCGCACCGGCGCATCGCGGTTGATCGGCTTGACGCCGCGCCACGCCAGGCGCACCACCGCCTCGGTGTCGAAATCGAAGCGCCGCATCCAGCGCTGGTGTTCCATCACCGCCAGCAGGTCGGCGATCGGGTAGACACGGAACCCGAACAGCGAGTCGTCGACGCCGGCGCCCAGCGTCTCGAGGTTGGTCCACCAGTTCGACACCCGCCGTCCGCGCACGCGCAGCAGCGGCGCGCTGGCATCGAACAGCGGCCGGCCGAGGATCATCGCGTCGGGCCGCTCGAGGCTCGCCCGCATGAAGGCGTCGATGCATGGCGCCGGATGCTGGCCGTCGGCGTCCATCGTCAAGGCGTGCGTGAATCCGGCCCCGCGCGCCTGCCGCAGGCCGTGCAGCACCGCGGCGCCCTTGCCCTGGTTGCGCGCCAGCACCCACACATGCAGGCCGGGGTCTGCGGCGGCCATCGCCTGCAACCCCTCGGCGGTGCCGTCGCGGCTGCCGTCGACCACCACGAACACCGGGGCCCACGCCGCGCGCGCGGCCCGCACGGTGTCGTAGACGGTGGGGCCGGTGTCGTAGCTCGGGATGACGACCACGTGGGTGGTCGACACCGGCTGCGTCATGGCGCCGCGCGGCGTGTCGACGGGCCCACGCCGGCGGCCATGTAGCGCTCGATCTCCTGCATCGACGCCGCCAGGTCGGGCCCGATCTCGAAGCGCCGGCCGAGGCGCACCGAGAACACGATCGGCACCGGCGGCAGCCGCCACAGCGGCCAGCCCTTGCCGAGGTAGGGTGACGCGGCGTCGATGAACACCGTCTGCACCGGCACCTTGGCGCGCCGCGCGATGAGCGCGAAGCCGCCCTGGAACGGATTGAGCGGCGCGTGGGTGGTGCGCGTGCCCTCCGGAAACATCACCAGCTGGCCACCTGCGCGCAAGTCGGCGATCGCCACGTGCATCATGCGGTGCGGCGAGTCGTTGCGCACGTAGCGCGCCAGCCGCGCGCCCGGCGCAAGGAACGGGTTGCGCATCAGGCTGGCCTTCATCACGCAGGCGCTGCGCGGCAGCATCGCCACCAGCATCATCGCGTCGAGCAGGCTCGGGTGATTGGCCACGATCATCAGCCCGCGCTCGTCGGCCAGCGGACGCAGCGCATCGGCGTCCATCTGCAGCAGGCCCGACGCCTTGGCCAGCGTCCAGAACATGCGGTAGCCACGCGAGATGCCCGCACGCCCGATGCGCAGCCCGGTCGCCCGCGGCAGCAGCGGGTAGAGCAAGAAGGCCACCAGGTTCCAGGTGACCGACATCAGCGCCAGGCACAGCAGCAGCCCTTGCAGCACCAGCCAGGCCAGCGGCTGCGGCCACGCGCGGGCGACGAGGCGCTCAGTATTCATCCGGCACCCGCTCGGTCGATTGCGCGAACACCCACGACACCGCGATGCCGAACGCCAGCGTGCCGTGCTGCCGCACCAGCGGGCTGCCGTCGTAGACCGCGCCTTGCACGGTGTCGGCGGTGACGAAGCCGCCCATCCAGACCGGGCCGATGCGGCGCGACGTGCTGGCGATCAACCGCCAGCCGCCGAACCCGCCGGGCGCCCGGTACTCCGGGCGGGTCGCGGTGGCGAATTGCGGCGCCACGTCGAAGTAATAGCCGTTGAAGCTGCGGCTGCCGAACAGCGGGCCGGCGAGCAGCGATGCGTTCCAGCCGTTGATCTTGGTGTCGAGGTTGAGGTTCGGGCTGGCCAGCCAGCCGATCATCCTCGGGTGCGACTCGATCGTCAGCGCCGCGCGCACCGGCGCGCGCAGCAGCAGCTTCCACCACGAGCCCTTGGCCAGCGTGGCGTTGAGGTTGGGGCCGACCTCGAAGGTGGCGGCCAAGTCGGGCATGCCCTGTCGGGCGTCGTTGTCCTCGCTGCGCGTCGGCGCGGTGGCGGCGACGCTGACATCGAAGTCGACGCGCTCGGTGTCGAACAGGATCGCGCGCGCACCCTCGCGGTCGGCCTTGAGAATGTCCCCTCGATAGGCGATGTAGGGCACCGGCAGCACCCAGGTGCGGCTCTGGTCGGAGCCGCGATAGTCGGGCAGCTTCAGCACGCCCACGCCGAGGCCCGCCTCCCACAGCGGCTGGTCGGCACGGGCCTGGGGCCAGGCCATGGCGAGCAGTGCAGCGACGCACACGGTGTGCCCTGCCCTAGCTCTCGACAAGCACGTTCTCCCCCTTGGTCGCGCCGACTTGTTGGATGTTGTTGCGACGCGCGCGCCACGCAAGCCATGCGCGGGGGGCATTGCCGATGCAGGTCATGTAGTAGATCGCCTTGAACAGCGCCAGCGACACCCAGATCGGCGTGCGACCGTGGATGTCGCCGGCCAGCAGCGACAGCAGCGCCTCCTTCACGCGCAGCGGGTTCTTCGGGTGCATGAACAACTCGCGCATCGCTGGGTTGGTCATGCGGTAGATGAACCACGAGAACTCCTTGGGTCCCTTCTGCGCGAGCTGCTCGTAGCGGCGGCGCGCTGCGGGGGCCAGCCCAGGGTGGTCGAGCTCGGTGGCCACCAACTCGACGGCGCCGAACGCGCTGCGCATCGCGAAGTACAGCCCCGACGAGAACACCGGATCGATGAACGCGAACGCGTCGCCCAGCAGCGCGTGGCGCTCGCCGCAGGCCTTGGCGCTGGCGTAGCTGTAGTTGCCGGTGGCGTAGACCTGGTCGTCGATCAGCGTGGCGTCGCGCAGCCGCTCCTGCAGGCCCGGCGCCAGCGCGATGGTGTCGGCGAAGAACTCGCGCAGCGGCTTGTCGCGCGTCTTCAGGTAGTGCGGCCAGCACACCGCTCCGACGCTGGTGGAGCCGTCGGCCAGCGGGATGAACCAGAACCAGCCGTGCGCGAACCAGAAGATGGTGATGTTGCCTTCGAGCCGCCCCTGCAGCCGCCGCGCACCGAGGAAGTGGCCGAAGATCGCCGCGCTGCCGTGCGCGTCGTTCTTGCGCTTCCAGCCGAACTTGGCCGCCAGCATCGTGTCGCGGCCGCTGGCGTCGAGCAGGTAGCGCGCGCGCCAGCGCCGCGGCGTGCCGTCTTCCATCACCGCGCGCGCCGACACGCCGTCGGCGTCGAAGTCGATCTGCGTCACCTTGCAGCCCTCAATCGCCTGCGCGCCACTGGCCGCGGCATGGCGGAACAGGATCTCGTCGAGCACCGAGCGGCGCACCTGCCACGCGTAGGGCATCGTCTTGTCCCAGGCGTCGCCGAACTCGAGGAAGCTCGAGTGCGCATGCTCGGTCGAGACGAACTCGATGCCGTACTTGCGCATGCCGATGCGCTCGAGCTCGCCGCGCAAGCCGAGTTCGTCGAACAGCCTCACGTTGGCCGGCAGCAGCGACTCGCCGATGTGGAAGCGCGGGTGATGCGTCTTCTCCAGCAACACCACCTGGCGGCCCTGGCGCGCCAGCAGCGCGGCGGCCGTCGACCCGGCGGGGCCGCCGCCGACCACCAGCACGTCGCAGCTCGCGACATCGCCATCGGAAGCCGTGGTCGTGGTGGTGCTCATGCGGGCCTCTGTCTGCGGGCGGTGTATTCGCGGAAGATGCCGAGCTCGACATGCTGGCCGATGTCCGCGAACCCGGCGCGCTGCATGGCGTCGATCACCTGCGCCGGGGCGATGCACGCCTCGATCGTGTCCCAGTAGTAACGCCACAGCGTCGCGGTATCGGTGTGGTGGGTCACCAGTCGCGCGGCCACCGGCACCAACGTGCGCATGTACCCCTTCAGCAGCCAAGACGCCAGCGCGCCGCGCGGCTGCGTGATCTCGAGCATCAGCAGCCGCCCGCCGGGGCGCAGCACGCGGCGGAACTCCGCCAGCGCTTGATCGAGGTCGCTGAGGTGGCGCAGCGCGTAGCCCATGCAGACGAAGTCGGCGCTGGCGTCGGCGCACGGCAGCGCCTCGGCGCGACCCTGCTGCAGCAACGCGCGCGGCAATTGCGCCTGCGCCATCATGCCCGGGCTCGGGTCGACACCGATCAGCGAGCCCTGCGCGCCGCACAGCTCCAACGCCTCGCGCGCCAGCAGGCCGGTGCCGGTGCCGACGTCGACCACCTGCATGCCGGCCGCGAGTCCGGCACGGCGCAGCGCCTGACGCCGGTACCACGCGCCGGTGCCCCACGCCAGCAGGCGCTCGACACGGTCGTAGTCGGCGGCCGTGGCGTCGAACAGGCGGCGCACGAACCGCTCGTGCTCGTCCTCGTTGCTGTAGTACGCCACCAGCGGCGCGTGCGGTGGCAGGCTCGCGGGGCGTGCGCGCTGCGGTGTGATGCCGTCAGGTTTCACCCGCGCATTATGGCCACGCGGTCGGCTGCAATTCGACGCGCGCGATGCGAGTGGTACGCTCCTGCCATGCCCAGCAGCGAGCTGCCCGCCGCGGTGCCTGCAGCGGCTCCGGTGGCGGCGCTGCGCGAGCGCGACGCGGCGCGTGGCGCGTGGTCGCGCGTCGCGGCCCGCTTGGGCACTCGCTTCTGGCTCAAGGCGGTGGGCACGACGGCCTTCATGGGGCTGTTCTTCGTCGGCTACTTCCATCTGCTGCGCAACCCGCTGCAAGCACCGATCGAGATGCCGCTGACCGACATCGATCGCTCCGTCGGCTTCTACAGCTGGGCGCTGTGGCCGTACATCTCGCTGTGGGCGTACGTGGTGATGCCGCCGGCGCTGATGCCCAACGCCCGCGAGCTGATCCGCTACGGCTGGTGGGTCGGCGGGCTGTGCGTCGCTGGTCTCGCCTGCTTCTACTGGTGGCCCACTGCGGTGCCGCCGCAGCCGCTGCCGGACGGTCACGCCGGTTTCGACCTGTTGCGCGGCGTCGATGCGTCGGGCAACGCCTGCCCGTCGATGCATGTCGCGGCGGCCACCTTCTCGGCGCTGTGGATCGATCGCCTGCTGCGCGACCTGGTGATTGCGGTGTGGCTGCGCGCCACCAGCGTCGGCTGGTTCGCGCTGATCGTGTGGTCGACGCTGGCGATCAAGCAGCACGTGTGGTGGGACGTGGTGGCCGGTCTGCTGCTGGCGCTGGCGATCGGCGTGCCGTCGCTGCGCGGGTGGGTCGCTCGACAGCCGGGCGATAAAATGAGCCGATGAACACAGGGCCTGCGATGGGCGCTCAGATCCTCGACGCGCAAGGCCCTCACGGAGAGGGCCGCGTCGTGAGTTCGCTCGGCGATCTGCAGAACATCATCCGCGAGAAGTACAACATCGAGCCCTCGGCGCTGGACCCGCACGCGTCGATGCGCGAGCAGGGGCTCGATTCACTCGCGGTGGCGGAGTTTCTGTTCGAGGTCGAGGACCGGCTCAACCTGAGGCTGCCCGACGAGCATCAGCAGATCGACACGCTGGCCGGACTGGCCGAGCTGATCGACCGGACGCGCGCCAAGCAATTGGCGTAGAACCCAGGCCGCGGTCACCTGGCACCGCGGTTCCATCGAATGGTTGCAGTCACCGGCATCGGAATCGTCTCGCCGCACGGCGACGACCCGGATCGCATGTTCGACGCGCTGCTGCGCGGCGAATCGGCCGTGCGGCCGATCTTCCCCGAGCTCGCCAAGCCCGCGGCGGCGGCGGCGGTGGCATTCGACGAGTCGCGCTGGTTCACCAAGCTGCAGCTGGCCGGAGTCGATCGCGTCAGCCAGCTCGCGGTGGGCGCTGCGACGCTGGCGGTCGACGACGCCGGCGGGCTCGACGCGGCACCGGAGCGGGTGGGCGTCTACGTCGGCTGCGGCATGGGCGGTGCCGGTGCACTCGAGGCCGCCTACGCGTCGGGTTTGCGCGGCGGCCGCGTGCCACCGCTCACGGTGCCGGCGTTCATGCCCAATGCGCCGGCGGCGCACGTGGCGATGCGTCACCGCGCCCACGGCCCGGTGCTGACGTATTCGGTGGCGTGCGCGTCGTCGGCCGTCGCGTTGGCCGAGGCCGCGCGCGCCGTGCGCCGCGGCGATGTCGACGTCGCCATCGCGGGTGGCGCGGAGGCGTTGATCGTGCCCGGCGTGGTGTCGGCATGGCAGGCGCTGCAGACGCTGGCGTCGTTCACCGAGGGGCAGGCCGCGACGGCGTGCAAGCCGTTCGCCGCCAACCGCAACGGGTTCGTGCTCGGCGAGGGCGCGGCGTTCCTGGTGCTGGAGTCCACCGAGCGCGCGCGGCGCCGCGGCGCCCGCGTCCATGCCGACCTTGCCGGCAGCGGCCTCACGTGCGACGCCACACACCTCACCAAGCCCGACAGCACGGGGCAGCAACGCGCGCTGCGCGCGGCGCTGGCCGACGCCGGCCTGGCCGCGCGCGCGGTCGGCTATTGCAACGCGCACGGCACCGCCACGCAGATCGGCGACGTGGTCGAGTGCGATGCGTTGCGCGCGGTGTGGGGCGAAGCCTGCGACCGCCTGTGGGTCAGCTCGACCAAGGCCTTGCACGGCCACCTGCTCGGCGCTGCGGGGGCGTTGGAAGCGGTGGTCGCCATCCTGGCCTTGCGCGAGCAGCGGCTGCCGCCCAACGCGCACTGCGAATCACCCGATCCGCAGTGCGCGGTCCGACTCGTGTTGAAGGCGCAGCAGGCCGCCGATGGCGTGAACGCAGCGGTCAGCAGCTCGTTCGCGTTCGGCGGCACGAATGCGGTGCTGGTGTTCACGCGGACCTGAGCCCGCCCGCGCCAGCGCCCGGTGCGTCAGTAGCGCACTTCGCGGCCGGGCATGCGCGCCGGCGGGCCGTGACGGTCATACCCCGGGCGCCAGACCGCCGGATGCGGGTGATACACCGGATGCCGGACCCAGTGTCCGCCGACCCACACCGGCGGGCCGTAGGCCACGCGCGGCACGAACACCGGGGGTACCACCAACGGCGCGGGCGCGTAGACCGGCGCCGGCAGGTAGACCGGCGGCACCACCACGGGCGCCATCGGCACGATCGCGCCATTGGAGATGACCGTTCCGACCGAGACGCCCGGTGCGACCGGTGCCTGGATGCCGACGCTCCAGCTCACGTTGGCGGCATGCGCCGCAGAACCGGCGGCCAGCGCCGCGAGCGTGCCGACGGCCATCAGGGTGCGTGCAACGATGGAAGCCATGCTGATTCTCCTGGACCTTTTCGAGGCCGACGACCGGCCTTGCGTCGTTCAACGGCGCAGCCCTCGATCCGGTTCACCGCCGGCGGCGCGGCGCCAGGTAAAGGCTTGTGAACGAGGCCGATAGAATCGTTGCGCCGTGCCCGACGCATCGGCGCACCGCTCGATGTCAGCGCCCTCCAAGAACGAAGCCCCGCCCAAGCCCGCCAACTTTCTGCGCCAGGTGATCGAGCGCGATCTCGCCGCCGGGGCCTTCGCAGGGCGGCACTTCGGTGGCAGTCCGGGCGACGGCGCGCACCACGCGGCCGGCGCGGTCGACGCGGCGCGCATCCGCACGCGCTTTCCGCCCGAGCCCAACGGCTACCTGCACATCGGCCACGCCAAGAGCGTGTGCCTGAACTTCGGGCTGGCGCAGGAGTTCGGCGGCGTGTGTCACCTGCGCTTCGACGACACCAACCCGGAGAAGGAAGAGCAGGAGTTCGTCGACGCGATCATCGAGATGGTGCATTGGCTCGGCTGGAGCTGGGATGCCAACGGCATCAGCCATCTCTACTACGCGAGCGACTACTTCGACTTCATGTACCGCGCGGCAGAACACTTGATCGAAGCGGGCCTCGCCTACGTCGACGAGCAGACGCCTGAAGCGATGCGCGTCAACCGCGGCGATTTCAACACGCCGGGCACCGACAGCCCGTACCGCGACCGGCCGGCGCACGAGAACCTGCGGCTGTTCCGCGAGATGCGCGATGGCTTGCATGCCGACGGCGCGATGGTGCTGCGCGCGAGGATCGACATGGCCTCGCCCAACATCAACCTGCGCGACCCGACGCTGTACCGCATCAAGCGCGCGACGCACCACAACACCGGCGACCGCTGGTGCATCTACCCGATGTACACCTACGCGCACCCGATCGAGGACGCGCTGGAGAACATCACGCACAGCTTCTGCACGCTGGAGTTCGAGGACCAACGGCCGTTCTACGACTGGCTGCTCGGCAAGCTCGCCGACGGCGGGCTGCTGCAGCGGCCGCTGCCCAAGCAGGTCGAGTTCGGCCGACTCAACCTCACCTACGTGATCACCAGCAAGCGGCGCCTGAAGCAGCTGGTCGACGAGGGTCACGTCTGGGGCTGGGACGATCCGCGCATGCCGACGCTGGCCGGCATGCGCCGTCGCGGCTACACGCCGGCGTCGATCCGCAAGATGGCCGAGGACACCGGCGCCTCGAAGACCAACATCTGGGTCGACTACTCGGTGCTCGAGATCGCGCTGCGCGACGACCTCGAGCCGCTTGCCGCCCGCGCGATGGCGGTGCTCGACCCGCTGAGGCTCGAGCTCACCAACTGGGCCGAGGTGTTCGGCAGCGCGGCCCACCGCGAGCCCTGCACGGCGAGCGCGCACCCGCAGCGCCCCGAACTCGGGCAGCGCCACTTCACGCTCGGGCCTGAGGTGTGGATCGAGCGCGATGATTTCGCCGAAGTGCCGCCGAAGGGATTCTTTCGCCTGTACCCGCCGAAGACGCTGCCTGACGGCAGCGTCGTGCCCGGCAACAAGGTGCGCCTGAAGTACGGCATGGTGGTCGAGTGCACGGGCAGCGAGCAGGACGCGCAAGGCCGCGTCACCGCGGTACAGGCGCGCGTGGTGCCCGATACCAAGAGCGGCACGCCGGGCGCCGACGCCGTGAAGGTCAAAGGCACGATCACGTGGGTCGGTGCGCACCCGGCGGCCGAAGGCGGCGGCATCGCGGCGACGGTGCGGCTGTTCGAGCGGCTGTTCACCGAGCCGCAGCCCGATGCCGGCGAACGCGACTTCCTGCAATTGCTCAATCCCGACAGCCTGGCGGTGGCACAAGGCTGGATCGAGCCGTCTCTGGCCACCGCCCCTGCCGACCAGCGGGTCCAGTTCGAGCGTCACGGCTACTTCGTCACCGACCGCATCGACCACACGAGCGCGGCGCCGGTCTTCAACCGCATCACCGGCCTGAAGGACTCGTGGTCCAAGTGACGCCCGATCCTGCGCGCCACGTCTCGCCCGTGCCGCGCGGCCTGCGGCGCTGAGCGCTTTCGTCCACCGTTCTTCAAGCGGAGCTGCCGTGCCCCTCAACATCACCCTGGTCGGTTCGCGTTTCTTCGGCGCTGCCGTGCTCGACAAGCTGGCGGCGCTCGACGTGCAGTTGCTGCAGGTGGTGGCACCCGCGGCCGACGACCGCCTCGCGCTGCGCGCCGCCGCGCTCGGCATCGCGCTGCGCGTGCAGAGCGACTCGAAGCACGTGCCCGCCTCCGAGATCGCCGACGGCACCGAGCTGATCGTGTGCGCACACACGCATGCGCGCATCGACGCCGACGCGCTGGCAAAAGCGCGGTTGGGCGGCATCGGCTACCACCCGTCGCTGCTGCCGCGCCACCGCGGCATCGCCGCCGTCGAGTGGACCATCAAGTCCGGCGACGCGATCGCCGGCGGCTCGATCTACCACCTGGCCGAGCGCATGGATGCCGGTGCGATCGCGGCGCAGGACTGGGTGTTCGTCAAGCCCGGTGAGACCGCGCGCGACCTGTGGGAGCGCGCGCTCGCGCCGCTGGGCATTCGCCTGCTGACCGAGGTGGTGGCCCGGGCCAGTGCCACCGGCAGCCTGCCGGCGCAGCCGCAGGACGAGCAGTTCGCCACCCTGGCACCCCGATTGGGCGCCTAGGTTCATGCCGTCCAGGCTACGTCCGCGCCGATGGCGCACTGCGGATCAGCGCGCCGCAGCCAGGCCGCTGGCCAGCGCCGCGTCGTAGACGTTGCGCGCCATCTGGGCGTAGCCGCGCGCGTTGGCGTGGATCTGATCCGAGCGCAGCGCCTCGTCCGCCAGCACGCTGGCCCAGCCGTTGGCCTGCAACGGCAGCTGCAGCGCTGCCGCCAGCTCGGCGTACATCGGGTGATCGCTCAGCGACCCGGTGAGGGCGGCGGCCACGCTCGGCCGCGGCACCGCCAGCAGCAGCACTTGGGCGCCCGCGTCGCGCGCCAGCTCGCAGATGCGCTGCACGTTGGCGCGCGTGTCCGCCTCCGGCAGGCGGCGCAGCAGGTCGTTGCCGCCGATGCTCACCAGCACCAGCTGCGGCCGGTGTTCCTGCAGCAACGCGGGCAGACGTTGCAGCGCCTGCGCCGACGTGTCGCCGGGCACGCCGGCGTTGAACACCTGCCAGCCGGTGAGCCCCGCCAGCACCGCGGGGTAGCTGGTCTCCGGCGTCGCGCCGGTGCCGAAGGTGAGCGAGTCGCCGAGTGCCAGCACGGTCGCACCGGTGGCCACCGGGCGGGCGTGCACCACGTGTCGCTTCGAGCACGCGGCGACAGCGCACGCCGCCAACAACGCAACGCCACGGGCCAGTGCAACACGTCGTTGCAACGTCATGCGCACAGTCTACGCAGCGGCCGCGCCCGCCCGGCTGGCGAGGCGACAATTGCGCGCATGACGCCGCCCTCCGCCGTTGCAATCCCCGCGCGCGCATGGCGTTGGCTGTGTCTGTGGGCCGTGCTCGCCCCGCTTGGCGCGGCCGCGCAGATGCCCGAACTGCCGACGCAGCGCGGGGTGCCCGGGGGCGTGGTCGCGGTGTCGCTGGGTGCCGCACCGGTGCGTCCGCAGGCGCACGCCAACGAAGTGCCGCTGATGGTGCTGGGCGAGCCTTCGCACTGGGTCGCGCTGGTGGGCATTCCGTTGTCGGCCAAGCCCGGCACGGCGACGATCCAGGTGCGCCGCGCGGGGCGCGCCGATGCCAGGCTCACCTACAAGATCGAGGCCAAGCAGTACGCCGAGCAGCACCTGAAAGTGGCGCCAAGCACGGTCGACCTCTCGAAGGAAGACCTGGCGCGCTACGAACGCGAGCGCGAGCACCAGAGCGAGATCATCGCCACCTTCAGCGAGCCCTTGCCCGCGGTGCTGCGCATGCACCAGCCGACACCGGGTGTGCGCTCGAGCTCGTTCGGACTGCGCCGGGTGTTCAACGGGCAGCCGCGCGCGCCGCACAGCGGCATGGACATCGCCGCCAGCGAAGGCACTCCGGTGGTGGCGCCGGCCGCCGGCAAGGTGATCGACACCGGCGACTATTTCTTCAACGGCAACACGGTGTGGATCGACCACGGCGCCGGGTTGCTGTCGATGCTGTGCCACCTGAGCGCGATCGACGTCAAGCCAGGCGACACGGTGGCCGTGGGCCAGCGGATCGGCGCGGTCGGTGCCACCGGCCGCGTGACCGGTGCACACCTGCACTGGTCGCTGAGCCTGAATCGCACGATGGTCGACCCCGAGCTGTTCGTGCGCGACGATGCGCCGCGCTGACGCGCTCAACCCCACCCCGTCACGGCCGAGGAGATGCTGACTTGACTGCCCGCTCATGGTTGGTTGCACCGATCGCGCTGTCGTTGGCCACAGCCGCCTGGGCGCAAGGCGATTTCGCCGCCAAGGCAGCGAAGGAGCCCGGCGCGGTGGTCACGCCGTCGGGTCTGGTTTTCCTGTCGTTGAAAGAGGGCAAAGGCACCAGCCCCCAGGCGACGGACAAGGTGCGTGTGCACTACCGTGGCACCTTCCCCGACGGCAAGGAGTTCGACAGCTCGTATGCGCGCGGCCAGCCGGCGGAGTTTCCGCTCGACCGCGTGATCAAGTGCTGGACCGAAGGCGTGCAACGCATCAAGGTCGGCGGAAGGGCCAAGCTCACGTGCCCGCCGGCCATCGCCTACGGCGAGCGTGGTGCCGGCGGCGTGATTCCGCCGGGCGCAACGCTGCAATTCGAGGTCGAACTGCTGGCCATCGTCGGCGGCTAGGCCTGCCGACGCTCAGGGGCGTGGCGTTGGAGTACGCCCCACGGCCCGACCGGATGAGCGCGGCGCGGTCCGCGCGCTGACGTACAGTCGCGCGCTGCGGGAGGGCCCCTTGTCGTCGAGCATCACGGTGCCGTTGTGGCTGGCGCTGATCGTCGCGCTGCTGGCGCTGTGGGCGCTGCTCGATCGCCTGCTGATGCCCAGCGCGCGCTGGTTCATCCGCAGCCGCGCCAACAAGGTACTCGACGAAGTGTCGCAACGGCTGCCGATCCACATCCGGCCGTTCCAGCAGGTGCGGCGCCAGGCGATGATCGATCGCCTGGTGTTCGACGAGAAGGTGCAGCAGGCCGCGCGCGCCTTCGCCGATGCGCACCAGATGCCACGCGAGGTCGCGCAGGCGCAGGCGCAGCGCTACGCGCGCGAGATCGTGCCGGCGTTCAACGCCTACATGTATTTCCGCGTCGGCTACTGGATCGGAAAGAAGCTGTCGCAGTCGCTGTACCGCGTGCGCATCGGCTACACCGACGACGCCGGGCTGGCCGCGATTCCCGAGAACGCGACGGTGGTGTTCGTGATGAACCACCGCAGCAACATGGACTACATCATCGCGTCGTACCTGGCGGCCGAGCGCGCTGCGCTGTCGTACGCCGTCGGCGAGTGGGCGCGGGTGTGGGGCCTGCAGCAGCTGATCCGCGCGATGGGCGCCTACTTCGTGCGCCGCGACTCGAAGGACGAGCTGTACCGGCGTGTGCTCGAGCGCTACATCGCGATGGCCACCGAGGCCGGCGTCACGCAGGCGGTGTATCCCGAGGGCGGGCTGACGCGCGACGGCCTGCTGCGCGAGCCGCGCTTCGGCGTGCTCGACTACATGCTGCGCGGTTTCCACAGCCACGGCGAGCGCGACCTGGTGTTCGTGCCGCTGGGGCTGAACTACGACCGCGTGCTGGAAGATCGCACCCAGCTGCTCAGCGGCGCAGCCAAGCGCACCGGGCGCGCCCGCGCGCTGACCAACACGCTGAAGTTCGTGGCCAACCAGCTGTGGCTGCTCGTGCGCAGCCGCTGGCACCGCATGGGCTATGCGTGCGTCAACTTCGGCACCCCGGTGTCGGTGCGCGCCTGGGCAGCCGCGCGCGGCGTGCGCTTCGAGCTGCTCGACCGCGAGCGCCGGCACGCCGAGGTGGCCGCGCTCGGCCACCAGCTGATGACCGAGGTCGGCCGTCTGATCCCGGTGCTGCCGGTGCCGCTGGTGGCGACCGTGCTGCTGCACGATCCCGCGCGCACCCACAGCCTGTTCGACCTGAAGTCGGCGGTCGCCGCGCTGGTGGCCCGGCTCGAGGCGCGGGGCGCGCGTCTTTACGTGCCGCGGCAGGACTGGGACTATGCAGTGGGCGCGGGCCTGCGTATGCTGACGCAGCGACACTTGGTCGACGAAGCCGACGGCCTGTACACGATGCGCGGGTCCGAGGCACCGCTGCTGCAGTACTACGCGAACTCCGTTGCGCACCTGCTGGGCGAAGCATGAGGGCGGTTCGCGCGTATACCCGGGCCGCTGTCCTCGCCGCTGGTGGGTGGCGCGTTAGCGGCTCTGCAAGGAGGTGTTCATCATGCGTTCCATCGCCACAGCCATCCTGCTCGGCGTCGTAAGCGCGACCGCAAGCGCCGGCGGCATCGTCAACGTCACGTTCGTCGACCCCGAACGATTCACCGATGCGGGCGACCGCTCCTACCAGTACTCGCCCAATGTCCTGAAGCAGCTCGAAGAGCAATTCCGGTCACTGGGCGAGCGCGTTCTCGCCGATGGTCAGCTGCTGACCATCGATGTAACCGACGTCGATTTGGCTGGCGAGCTTCGACCTGCCCCTCGCCGCGGCGGCGACTGGATCCGTGTGGTGCGGGGGCGGGCCGACTGGCCTCGCATTGCGCTGCGCTACACCTTGGAGGCCAATGGGCAATTGGTGAAGCGCGGCGAGGAGACCCTGGCAGACCTGGACTACACACACAACATCCCGATCTACAGTACCTATCAGCCGCTGAGCTGGGAGCGCCTGATGCTCGAGGCCTGGTTCAAGGCGCGCTTCAGCCCCGCTTCCGAGCCAAACTGAGCGGCGCTACGACAGGGCGTCGACCGGCAGCGGCTCGTCGTCGTCGGCGTCCTCGCCGAGGAAGCCGCCGCTCTGGTGCGCCCACAGCCGCGCGTAGAGACCCCGGCGCGCCAGGAGCGCGCGGTGATCGCCCTGCTCGACGATGCGGCCGCGGTCGAGCACGATCAACCGGTCCATGGCGGCAATCGTCGATAGCCGGTGCGCGATGGCGACCACCGTCTTGCCTTCCATCAACCGGTACAGGCTGGCCTGGATCGCTCGCTCGACCTCGCTGTCGAGCGCACTGGTCGCCTCGTCGAGCAGCAGGATCGGCGCGTCCTTCAGCATCACGCGCGCGATCGCGATGCGCTGGCGCTGGCCGCCGGAGAGCTTGACGCCCCGCTCGCCGACGTGCGCGTCGTAGCCGCGCCGGCCCTTGGGGTCGACCAGGCCTTCGATGAACTCGTGCGCCTCGGCACGCCGGGCGGCGGCAATCATCTGGGCGTCGCTGGCGTCGGGGCGACCATAGAGGATGTTGTCGCGCACCGAACGGTGCAGCAGCGAGTTGTCCTGCGTCACCATGCCCACCTGCTCGCGCAGGCTCACCTGCGTGACCTGCGCGATGTCCTGGCCGTCGACCACGATGCGACCGGCCTGCAGGTCGTAGAAGCGCAGCAGCAGGTTGACCACGGTCGACTTGCCGGCGCCGGAGCGACCGACCAGGCCGATCTTCTCGCCCGGGCGGATGTGCAGATCGAGGTCGTCGATCACCGCAGGCCCGCTGCCGTAGGCGAAGCGCACCTGCTCGAAGCGGACATCGCCGCGCCGCACCACGAGCGGCGGCGCACCGGGCTTGTCGACCACCGCCTGCGGACGCGAGAAGGTGTTCATGCCGTCCTGCACGGTGCCCACGTGCTCGAACAGCGTGGCCATCTCCCACATGATCCAGTGCGAGATGCCGTTCAGCCGCAGCGCCATCGCGGTGGCCGCCGCCACCGCGCCGACGCCGACGCGGCCTTGCGTCCACAGCCACAAGGTCAGCCCCGCGGTGCCGAGGATCAGCGCCATGCTGAGCACGTGATTGACCACCTCGACACCGGTGACGAGGCGGAACTGCGTGTACGCCGTGGCCATGAACTCCTGCATCGCGCCGCGCGCGAAAGCCGCCTCACGCCGCCCGTGTGAGAACAGCTTGACGGTGGCGATGTTGGTGTAGGCGTCGGTGATGCGGCCGGTCATCAGCGAGCGCGCGTCGGCCTGCGCCTGCGCGACGCGGCCCAGCCGCGGCACGAACCAGCGCAGCGCCGCCACGTACAGCAGCAGCCAGGCGACGAACGGCAGCAGCAGCAGCACGTCGAAGCCGCCAGCCAGCAGCACCATCGTGACGAAGTAGATCACCACGAACACCAGGATGTCGCACACGATCATCACGGTGTCGCGCACCGCCAATGCCGTCTGCATCACCTTGGTCGAGATGCGGCCCGCGAACTCGTCCTGGTAGAACGCCATGCTCTGGTCGAGCATCAGGCGGTGGAAGTTCCAGCGCAGCCGCATCGGAAAGTTCGACGAGATCGCCTGGTACTTCAGCAGGCACCAGACCACGACCACGCCGATGCTCGCCACCAGCACGCCGCCCAGCAGCAGCAGTGTGCGACCTTCGTCGACCCACAGGCGGTCCGGCTTCACGCGGCCGAGCCAGTCGACCACGCTGCCGAGCATGCCGAACAACAGCGCCTCGAAAGCGCCGACCGCGGCCACCAGCACGACGATGAGCGCGATGTAGCCGCGCAAGCCGCGCGTGCACGCCCACACGAACGGCAGCAACCCGCGTGGCGGCCGCTCGAGCGCCTGCTCGGGGTACGGAAAGATCAGCCGCTCGAAACGCGAAAACATGGCAGGGCCGGACGCGCAAAAGCCGTGAGCGTAGCGGATTCAGCTGCGCGTCAGATGGCATGGTTCGCGACACGCAGGCGACAGCGCATCGCCACATGCCGACACAAAGTAGACCGAACCCGAGGAATCGCCGCGGCCACCTCAGCGTACGCGCATCACGGCCCTCGCGGTCACGTCATCCGCGCCGCGATGCAGGTCGATTCGCAAGGAGGACTTCCCATGGACATCTCGCGCAAGCAGTTCGTCGAGACGATGGTGTCGGGCGGCACGCTGCTGCTGATCGCCGGCTGCGGTGGCGGCGGCAGCTACGGCGGCACACCGGCCCCGGCGCCCGCCCCCGCGCCGGCCAACGCCTGCAACCAGGCGACGATTTCCGACAACCACGGCCATGTGCTGGCGATCCCGAAGGCCGACCTCGACTCGATGACCGACAAGACCTACGACATCCAAGGCACTGCCGATCACACGCACAGCGTGACCTTCACGGTCGCGCAGCTCGCCGCACTGAAGGCCGGCATGCCGGTGGGGGTGCAGTCGACGACGACGTTGGCGCACTCGCACCTGGTCACCGAAACCTGCACGTAGCGAGGCGGGCACCGCGCCGCGGCGCCCCACGGCACTCGAGCGGTCAGTAGGTGGCCGCGGTGTACTTGTTGCCGCTGGCCTTGTAGCGCTCGATCGCCTTCTTCAGGTCGGTGTACTCGTCGCAGCCGAAGGTGCACGCCTTGTCGAGCGACGCCAGGCGCTTCTCGGCGGTGGGCAGGTCGCCCTTCATCAGGTAGAGCTCGCCCGAATATTCCAGCGCGCCGCGGTGCGCCGGGTTGATGCGCAGCGCCTCGTTGTAGTAGCGCTCG